>NZ_CP013438.1:2005350-2339576 GCF_001718795.1 Burkholderia latens
TGCCGGCGTCGGGAATTGAGGTCGCGCGACCGCCCGGCCAACCGCCGCGGCGGCCTCTGCATGGGCTCGCGGGCCGCGTGCCGACCACCATCCGCACGTCCGCTCGCGCCCCGCCCGAGCCCGAATTGGCACGCCCCGCGCCGCCGCACCCCGGTAACATGCTACCGGGCCAACTCCCGGCTTCCGGATGCCTTTCGGCATCCGGCATCGTCGGCAAAACGTAAGTATTCCATGTCCATGCAACGACTCTCCACGTACGCACGACGGATCGCGTTGATCGCACTGCTGCAGTTCGCGGCGATTGCGACCGCGGCCGCGTTCCCCTCTCCCGCGTCCGCGCCGGGCGCGAGCGGCGTCGGCGTCCCCGTGCCGGCCATTTCGCTGAGCGACGCACTCGCGCAGCTCAAGCAAATGCAGGTGCAACAGGACCGCATCAAGCAGCAGACGTCGACCGCGACCAACAGCAAGGAGCTCGACGAGCTCGGCGACGCGACGCAGGAACTGAGCGCCGACGTCGACAAGCTGCAGAGCCAGCTCGTTCCGCAGCGCACGCAGGTGCAGGCGCAGCTCGACGTGCTCGGGCCGCCGCCGGCGCCGGGGGCGTCGCCCGAAACGCCAGCGGTCGCGCAGCAGCGGGCGGCGCTGAACGCGCGCAAGGCGCAGATCGATGCCGCGCTGAAACAGGTGGCCGACCAGAAGACGAACCTGTCGAACCTGAACGATCAGTTCGCGAAGCTGCACCGCAGCTTGCTGAGGAACCAGCTCGCGTTCCGCTCGGGCAGCATCTTCGGCGCACAGTTCTGGCTGCCGCTGTTCCATCTGTCGCCTGACGACGTCCGGCGGCTCGAGGACTTCAACGACGAACTGCGCGACATGCTGCGTTCGTCGTGGACGCCGGGCCAGCGCGCGATCACGACGCTGCTGCTGATCGCCGCGCTCGCCGCGTGGCTCGGCGGACGCCGCATCGTCGAACGCGGGCTCGCGTGGGTGTGCCTGAACCGGCTGCCGCCAACGCGGCTGCGACGCAGCGCGCTCGCGCTGTCGACCGCGCTGGCGACACTGCTGGCCACCGCGGTCGCCGTCCAGATCCTCTACCTCGCGCTGGCGCGCCACTACGAGCTCACGCCGTCGATGACGGATCTGTGGGACCAATTCGCGAAGCTCGCGGTGACGTGCGCGCTGATCGCCGGCCTCGGCCGTGCGCTGCTCTGCACGAAACATCCGTCATGGCGGCTGCCCGCGCTCGCCGATCCCGTCGCGCTCGCGATGAAGCCGTTCCCGGGCGTGCTGGCCGCGCTGCTGCTGATATCGGGCACGATCGAATCGATCAACCGGATCGTCGACACGAGCCTGTCCGTCACGCTGTTTGGCCGCGGCATCGTATCGCTGGTCGTCGCGCTGACCGTCGGTGCGTCGATCCTGCGCGCGAATCGCGTGCGCAGCGCGCTTGCCGCGTCCGGCGAGGCGCCCGAGGACCGTTCGACGCTCGCGGGGCTGATCCACGCCGGCGTCACGGTCGCGATCGTCGTGTCGCTGGTCGCGCTGCTGATCGGCTACATCACGGTCGCGCGCTTCATCACGTACGAGCTCGTATGGTTCGAGATCGTGCTGTGCAGCGTCTACATCCTGACGCAGCTGACGCGCGACGCGAGCGAAAGCCTGTTCTCCGTGAACCTGTCGACGGGCAAGCAGATCAAGCACCTGTTCGCGCTTGACGACCGGCATCTGGACCAGGCGCACACGGTCGTGTCCGGCCTCGGCACGAGCCTGCTCATGCTGGTCGCGGCCATTGCGCTGCTGACGGGCGGCTTCGGCACGACGCCGAGCGACCTGCTCGACAGCGCGGTCGCGATGGTCGGCGGGCAGCGGCTGCAGAGCCTGAACATCATGCCCGACCGGATCATGAACGCCGTAATCGGCTTCGCGATCGGCTTCTACCTGCTGCGCTCGGTGCGCCGCTGGCTCGACGGCGAGTTCATGCCGGCGCTCGGCATGGACGCCGGCATGCGCGTGTCGCTCATCACGCTGTTCACCAACGTCGGGTACGTGCTGCTCGTGCTGATGACGCTGGGCCTGCTTGGCGTCAAGTGGAGCAATCTCGCGTGGATCGTCAGTGCGCTGTCGGTCGGTATCGGCTTCGGCCTGCAGGAGATCGTGAAGAACTTCGTATCGGGATTGATCCTGCTGACCGAGCGGCCGGTGAAGGTCGGCGACATGGTCAGCATCGCGGGCGTCGAAGGCGACATTCGCCGGATCAACGTGCGCGCGACCGAGATCCAGCTCAGCGACCGCTCGACCGTGATCGTGCCGAACTCGCAGCTGATCTCGCAGAACGTGCGCAACGTGACGATGGGCAACAGCACGCAGGGCGTCGCGACGCTGATGCTGACGTTCCCGCTGAACACCGACCCGGAGCAGGTGCGCGACCTGCTGCTCGACGCGTACCGCGAACATCCGGCGATTCTCGACAAGCCGGCGCCGTCGGTCACGTTCAGCCAGCTCGCGCCGGACGGCATCACGCTCAGCGTGACCGGCTACGTGTCGAGCCCGCGGATCGCCAGCTCGACGAAGAGCGACCTGCTGTTCGAAATCCTGAAGCAGTTGCGCGCGGCGAAGATCACGTTGTCGACGCCGCAGATGCTGGTTGTGCAGAACATGCCGTCGGGCGACGGCGCCCCACGGCAGGAATCGTGAGCGCGTGACCGGGCGAGCGCGCTTGCGATCCGGCGTCGCATCGCGCCGCTCATTGCCTGAAACGACACGGGCCGGTTACCGCATCGCGGCAACCGGCCCGTGTCATTCGACGCGCGACGCGCCCGGCAGGGCGCGCACCATCACACGTCGAACTTCACCCCCTGCGCCAGCGGCAACTGCCGGCTGTAGTTGATCGTATTCGTCGCACGGCGCATATACGCCTTCCACGCGTCCGAACCGGACTCGCGGCCGCCGCCCGTTTCCTTCTCGCCGCCGAATGCACCGCCGATTTCCGCGCCGCTCGTGCCGATGTTCACGTTGACGATCCCGCAGTCGCTGCCCGCCGCCGACATGAACTGCTCGGCCTCGCGCATGTCGTTCGTGAAAATCGCCGACGACAACCCTTGCGGCACCGCGTTGTGCACGGCAATCGCGTCTTCGAAGTCGTCGTACACCATCACGTAGAGGATCGGCGCAAACGTCTCGCGCTCGACCACCGCCGACTGCTTCGGCATCCGCACGATGGCCGGACGCACGTAGTAAGCATCCGCATGACCGACATCGACGCGTTCGCCGCCCTTCACTTCGCCGCCCTGCTCGCGCGCGTCGGCGAGCGCCTTCTGCATCGCGTCGAACGACGCGCGGTCGACCAGCGGGCCGACGAGCGTGCCTTCCTCGAGCGGGCTGCCGACCTTCACCGACGCATAGGCCTTCTCGATGCGCGGCAGCAATTGATCGACGATGCTGCGATGAACGATCAGGCGGCGCAACGTCGTGCAGCGTTGGCCTGCCGTGCCGACTGCCGCAAACGTGACGGCGCGCACGACGAGATCGAGGTCGGCGCTCGGAGCGACGATCATCCCGTTGTTACCGCCGAGCTCGAGGATGCCGCGCGCGAGACGCTGGCTCAGCACCTTCGCGACTTCCTGGCCCATCCGCACGCTGCCGGTCGCGCTGATGACCGGCACCTTCTTCGACGACGTCAGCACCTCGCCGACGTCGCGCATGCCGAGCACCAGCTGATGCAGGCCTTCCGGCGCGACGCCCGGATGCGTCTTGTCGAATTCGCGCAACGCCTTGGCGAGCAGCTGATGGCACGCGATTGCCGTGAGCGGCGTCTTTTCCGACGGCTTCCACACGACCGGGTCGCCGCACACGAACGCGAGCGCCGCGTTCCACGCCCACACCGCGACCGGGAAGTTGAACGCCGAGATCACGCCGCACACGCCGATCGGGTGCCACGTCTCCATCATCCGGTGGCCAGGGCGCTCGGACGCGATCGTCAGGCCGTACAGCTGGCGCGACAGGCCAACCGCGAAATCGCAGATGTCGATCATTTCCTGCACTTCGCCAAGGCCTTCCGACGTGATCTTGCCCGCTTCGAGCGTGACGAGGCGGCCAAGCTCCGCCTTGTGCTCGCGCAGCACGTTGCCGAACACGCGCACGAGTTCGCCGCGCACCGGCGCCGGCACCGTGCGCCACTTGAGGAATGCGTCGTGCGCGGCGTCGATCTTGCGCTCGGCGTCGGCGGGCGAATCGACCGCCAGCGTCGCGAGCGTCGCGCCGTCGAGCGGCGAACGCGCGGTCAGCGCATTGCCTTTCCACTGGGCGAGATCGATGTCGAGCGCAGCAAGAATGTCGTTGAATTGCATCACTTCCTCTTCAGGGACAGATTGATCGGTGCGGCGGCAGCGCCGCCCGCGTGATTCGATTGGAGCGCGTTCGCGCGCCCTGTGCAAGCGGATGCGTCCGCGACGCAGGCCGGCGCACCGCGCGGCGCCGCCGGAACCGCGGCCGGCCGGCGCGCCCCAGCCTCGCGAGGCACGATCCATGAGACACATTGTCGGTGCCCACAAGTCCGGCCGCTATTGATATTAACTCACGACTTCATTCCTAAAACGCAACAACCGGGCATCGCGACACCGCCGGTTTCGGCGCGGCCGCTGGACCCGTCCAAGCACGCGAAGGGGCCGCTCACCCGTCCGTGGCGAACCGCCGGTTGATGACAAACCTGCATCACCCTGTGCAGAAATATCGGTTGCCGCACGCGCGGCCGGAACCCACAATCGGGGCGGCGTCGAGGTGCAGCGCACCCGGCGCGCCGACGGCTGCCGAACGGCGGCCGGACGACAGGCGAAGGCAACGCGCGCCGCGGCCCGGCGGGAGCCGGATCGAAGCGCGCGAAGCAGCGTCGCTGCCAGGCCGGCGGCCGGCCCTGCGTCGCCCTTCGCAGCCAAAGAACAATTCCGGAGACAGCGCCCAGCACCCGCCATGCATTCAGATGCCCGCCCCGACTCGCCCCGTCCGTCCGGCTCGCCGCCCGCGAAGCCGTCTCTCCACCGCAGCCTGCAGGCGCGCCATCTGCGGATGATCGCGATCGGCGGCTCGATCGGCACGGGCCTGTTCGTCGCGTCCGGCGCGTCGATCTCGCAGGCAGGCCCCGGCGGCGCGATGCTTGCGTACATGCTGATCGGCCTGATGGTCTACTTCCT
This sequence comes from Burkholderia latens, assembly GCF_001718795.1. NCBI lineage: Bacteria > Pseudomonadati > Pseudomonadota > Betaproteobacteria > Burkholderiales > Burkholderiaceae > Burkholderia > Burkholderia latens. Next base: position 2,010,537 of record NZ_CP013438.1, read on the forward strand.
GATGACGAGCCTCGGCGAAATGGCCGCGTTCATGCCGGTGTCGGGCTCGTTCGCGACCTACGGTGCAAAATTCGTCGACGAAGGCTTCGGCTTCGCGCTCGGCTGGAACTACTGGTACAACTGGGCGGTGACGCTCGCAGTCGAACTCGTCGCCGCGCAGCTGGTGATGAACTACTGGTTTCCGCATGTGCCGGGCGTCTGGTGGAGCGCGCTCTTCCTCGTGGTGATCTTTGCGCTCAACGCGCTGTCGGTGCGCGGCTTCGGCGAGGCCGAATACTGGTTCGCGCTGATCAAGGTGCTGACGGTGCTCGCGTTCGTCGGTGTCGGCCTGCTGATGATCTTCGGGATCATGCAGGGCGGCCCGAGCGCGGGCTGGGGCAACTTCACGATCGGCGACGCGCCGTTCGCGGGCGGCTGGGCAACCATGCTCGGCGTCGCGATGATCGCCGGCTTCTCGTTCCAGGGCACCGAAATGATCGGCGTCGCGGCCGGCGAATCGGAGAATCCGCGCACCACGATCCCGCGCGCGGTCAGCCAGATCTTCTGGCGCATCCTGCTGTTCTACGTGTTCGCGATCTTCGTGATCGGCGTGCTGATTCCGTACACCGACCCGAGTCTGCTGAAAAGCGACGTCACCGACATCGGCGTGAGTCCGTTCACGCTTGTGTTCCGCCACGCGGGCTTCGCGTTTGCGGCCGGCGTGATGAACGCGGTGATCCTGACGGCCGTACTGTCGGCCGGCAACTCGGGCATGTATGCGTCCACGCGGATGCTCTACAACCTCGCGGTCGAGGGTCGCGCGCCGAAAGTGTTCGCGAAGCTGTCGCCCGGCGGCGTGCCGCGCAACGCGCTCTACGCGACGACTGCCGTCGGCGCGCTGTGCTTCCTCACGTCGCTGTACGGCGACAAGACGGTGTACCTGTGGCTGCTGAATACGTCGGGGATGGCCGGGTTCATCACGTGGCTCGGCATTGCGGTCAGCCACTATCGCTTCCGCAAGGGCTTCCTGAAACAGGGTTACCGGCTCGACCAGCTGCCGTACCGCTCGAAGTGGTTCCCGTTCGGCCCGTTGTTCGCGTTCGTGCTGTGCGCGATCGTCGCGCTCGGCCAGGACTACCAGGCGTTCCTCGCCGACAAAATCGACTGGGCCGGCATCGCCGCCACCTACATCGGCCTGCCGTTCTTCCTGGTGATCTGGCTTGGCTACGCGCTGGTGCGCAAATGCCGGCTGGTGCGTTACGAAGACATGGAGATCGCGCCCTGGATCGATCGCAATGCGACGCACGACGCCACAGGCAAGACCGCCGCAGGCTATCCGGCCTACGTCGCCGCCCCGGTCAACCCGACGCCGGGGGCCTGAGCCCGGCAGGACGCGGGCCGCCGCTCGAGCGCGGCGGCCGCTGCGCTGAAACCCGATTCGACGCGGCGCGCGCGTTCAGGCAAGATCGACGCGCGCCGTCCGTTTTTCGCGCCGTTACGAGCCACCGAACCCGCATGCAGAACTTCTACGAAGCCACCGTTACCCGTCAGCCGTATCCGCAGCTAGCCGGCGCCGTCGACACGCAGGTCTGCATCGTCGGCGGCGGCCTCGCCGGCCTGTGCACGGCGCTGGGCCTCGTCGAGCGCGGCGTGCGCGACGTCGTCGTGCTCGACGGCGAGCGGGTCGGCTTCGGCGCGTCCGGCCGCAACGGCGGCTTCGTGTTCGGCGGCTACAGCCTCGACAACGCCGACCTGCTGCGCACGCTCGGCCGCGACGAAGGCCGGCGGCTGTACCGCTTGACGGTCGATGCGGTCGACCTGATCCGTGCGCGGATCGCCCGCTACGGAATCGACTGCGACATCGTCGACGAAGGCGTGATGCTCGCGAACTGGTTCGACGATTCGTCGCGACTCGACGGCGTGCGCACGCTGATGAAGCAGGAATTCGACGTCGACTGGGAGCCGGTCGCGACCGACGCGCTGCGCGCGCGGCTGAAGACGCAGCGTTACTACGGCGGCCTGTTCGAGCCGAACGCTTTCCACTTTCATCCGCTCAAATACGTGCTTGGCGTCGCGGCCGCCGCATCGCGCGGCGGTGCCCGCGTGTACGAAAGCTCGGCCGCGCTCGGCATCGCGCGCAAAGGCGCCGGCTACGACGTGCGCACCGCGCACGGCACGGTACGCGCGAAGGACGTCGTGTTCGCCGGCGGCGGCTATGCGCGCGGCGTGTCGCCGCGCATCGAGCGCGCGGTGCTGCCGATCGCGACCTACGTGATCGCGACCGAGCCGCTCGGCACGCGCCTGCCCGACGCGATCGACGCGCCGTATGCGATCTACGACACGCGCTTCGCGTTCGACTATTACCGTCCGCTGAAGGACACGCGCATTCTTTGGGGCGGCCGGATCTCGGTGCTCGACCGCGGCCCCGACGCGATCGCGCGGCTGCTGCGGCGCGACCTGCTGCGCGTGTACCCGCAGCTCGACGGCGTGAAGGTCGACTACGCGTGGGGCGGACTGATGAGCTATGCGCGGCACAAGATGCCGCAGATCGGCCGCGATGCCGACGGCGTATGGCATGCGATCGCGTTCGGCGGTCACGGGATGGCACCGACCACCGTAGCCGGCGAAGCGCTCGCCGCCGCGCTGGCCGGCGAGCAACCCGTGCCGCAAGGCTTCGCCGCGTTCGGGCTCACACGCACGTTCGGGCTTGCCGGCCTCGCCGCCGCGCAGCTCACTTACACCGCGTACCAGGCCCGCGACGCGCTCGCGTCGTATCGGCGCTGAACGACGGCGGCAACAGCGCAAATCGCGCGGCCGATTAGAGCGGCAGGTCGGCCGGGCGGGGATTTCCCGCATGCTAGAATGGTTTCTCCATGCCGCCGCCAACCCACAACAAAGTCACATGAAAGCTGGAAGCAAGGCTGCCACGTCCGAAAGCCGCGCGCTTGCGACCGATGCGCGGCGCAAATACGATCCCGAGCAAACGAAGCGCAACATCCTCGACGTCGCCACGCAGGAATTTTCCGCGATGGGCCTCGCCGGCGCGCGCGTCGACGCAATCGCCGAGCGCACCAACACGACGAAGCGGATGCTCTACTACTACTTCGAAAGCAAGGAAGGCCTGTACGAGGCCGTGCTGGAGAAGGTGTACGGCGACATCCGCGAGCTCGAGCAGGAGCTGCACGTCGGCGACATGGAGCCGCGCGAAGGCATGCGCAGGCTCGTCGAATTCACGTTCGACTACCACGACAAGCACCGCGACTTCGTGCGCCTCGTGTCGATCGAGAACATCCACGGCGCGAAGTATCTCGAACAGCTGAAGTCGTTCAAGAACCGCAACGTCAGCATCATCAAGACGCTCGAGGAACTGCTCGAGCGCGGCGCGGCGAGCGGCGTGTTCCGCAAGGACATCGACGCGTTCGACCTGCACCTGCTGATCAGCTCGTTCTGCTTCCATCGCGTGTCGAACCGCTACACGTTCGGCGCCGCATTCGGTCGCGATCCGTCGGCGCCGCGGCTGCGTGCGCGGCATCGCGAGACGATCGCCGATACCGTGCTGCGCTACGTCTGCGCTTAAGCGCCCCGCACCGCTGCAGCGAAAGGCCGGCGGGCGAGCGGCGCACTCGCGGTCCGGCACACGTTTCCAGCGGCAGCGCACCGCGTGCACCCGGCATGGGCGGTGCGCGCGTGCCGCACTCGTTCAGGCCACGCGACGCCGGACCGGCTCGGCAGTCGGCTCCACCGGCACGCTCGACGCCAGTGCGATCCGCGCCTTCTCCTCCGGGCTTCCCGCCACGTAGTACTTCTTCGCCCAGCTCGAATCCGGTGCAAGCGCGAGTTGCCGCGATGCACCGCCGCCGCGCCGCCTGGTTTCGATCGACAGCGCCCGCGCACGGTAATGTTCGTAAAGCCGCAGGAATTCGGCGAGATAGATCGCCGCGATCCGCGCATCGCGGATCTCGAGCAGGTTTTCGTCGTTGTATTGCTCGGAGTTGCGGCTCATGTTCGCCGAGCCCGTATAGACGATCGGATTTGCGCCTTCCGCATCGATCACGATGAATTTGTGATGGATCACGACCGGCGGATAGGCCGGAGCCGGTTCGCCCGGAAACAGGCGCAGCTCCGGCTCGAAGCCCTGCGGCACCGTCGCCGGCGAAAAATACGCGGCATCGATCACGTCGCGTCGGTCGCGGCGGCGATGGTAAAGCTCCAGGTTCGCGAGCGTCGCCGCATCGAGCGGCTCGCCGTCGCGGCGCTCGGCATCGGCCTTCGTCGCACTGCCGACGTTGATGCGGTTCACCAGCCCGAACATCATCAACCCGCGGTCGCCCGCGGCGAAGCACGCGTCGCGCAGCGCCGCATCGGTCGGCATGAACAGGCAGAACGACACCGAATGCCGAGCGGCCTCGATCGCGGCGACGATCGTATCAATCTCCGTGCGCTGCCCGGCCGGCTCCGGCGAAAACGCGACGCGCACCTGCGCGCTGCCGATCGTCAGCGGCTCGGACCATCCCGGCGACAACTTCGCCGTCACCGCGATCGGCGGATTCGCGGCCAGCGCCCGGGCGCGCGCGTTGTACTGCGCGGCAAGCGCCGGCGAATCGAACGTGTGCAGCACGTTGGCCTGCTCCGTCAGCCCTTCGGTCGTGAAGTTCGCGGAGCCGGTCAGCACGCGCGCAGGCGTCGGCGCGGACGCGCCGCTCGCGCGCGCGTCGGTCACGATGAACTTGTCGTGCATGATGTGCGTCCGATCGCGCGGCGCCAGCGTCGCGAGGCCTTGCAGCGCGTCGACCGCCGGCTGGTTCGGCGAAGGCAGCGGCGGCTTGCCCTTGCGCCCGGTCGTATGCGCGTCGTAGACGATCGCGAGCGCCGCCGCGCCGTGCGTGCGCCCGAACGCTTCGAACGCCGGAAGCGCCCACAGTGTGTCCGTGAGGTGATAGACGGCCGACACCGCGCGCGACGCCGGATCGAGCATTTCGGAGAACACCTGCTCCATGTCGTTCGCGAGCCACGTGCGCAGCTTCAGCGCCTCGTCCGCGCTCGGCGCCGCGTCCGGCGCGAGACCCAGCACCGCGACCTGCTTCGCGAACGCCTGCGAGCTCACCACCGCGCGGTTGAACCACGTGCCGATGCCGTCGACGACGTGCGCGGGCAGCACGACGTCGCATACGCCGGCTTGCGCATCGAGCAGCTGCAGACGCTCCGGCGTGCCGACGACGGGGAAGACGTGATAGCGGAACGACGCACCGCGGTCCTGCGGATCGATGCGCGCGTCCCACCACATGAATTTCTGAATCGGCGCCTGGTCGGTCGGCGCGTCGCCCTGCGTGCCGGCGGCCGGGCCGTCGAACGTGAGCCGGTTCGGCAGCCAGCTGTTCGGCGCGCGGGTCTTGCCGTCCGCCGACCAGAAACCGGGCGTGCGGCGGATCGCAAAGCCGAGGAAGTCGTCGCGCGAGCGCGCGGCTGCCCAGTCGAAGGCAAGCAGCACGAGAGTCGGGGAAAGATAGCTGCGTACGCTGACGGTCATTCAGTGCTCCTGGCGCGTGGCCGATCGACGTGAATGGGTCAGTGTCGACAGCGGTTTTTCCAGCGCGATGACCGTTCGATGAACCTTGTGTGTCGACTGCGCGTCAGTCGCACACCACCAGCTCGATGCCGCGGCCGCTCAGCGCGCGGCGCACGGCCTTGTCCGGCGTGCGCTCGGTGACGAGGTAGCGGGCGGCCGACGTGCCGTTGATCCGCACGGGCGTGACGCGGCCGAATTTCGAATGATCGGCGACGATGACCGCCGTGCCGGCCGCCGCGATCATCCGGCTGCGCACTTCGGCGGCAAGCCGCGAATAGTCGGTGCAGTCGCCGTCGACGGTAATGCCGCCCGCACCGACGAACGCGAAATCGACGTGATATTGCCCGAGCTGCTGGATCGTATCGAGCCCGAACGTCGCGTCCTCGTCGTCGGACAGTTCGCCGCCGAGCAGCGTCACGCGATTGCCATTGCGCCGCGCGAGCACGAACGCGGTGCGCCAGTCGTTCGTGTAGACCGACAGCCGGTGCCGGTCGGTCAGTGCGAGCGCGACCGCATGCGGCGTGCTGCCGGAGTCGATCAGCACCGACGCGTCGTCGGGAACGAATTCGGCCGCGCGCCGGCCAATTACGCGCTTCGCGTCGGCGTGCGCCGCTTCACGCTCGGACAGGCTCGGCTCGCGCCGGTCCGCCGCGAGCGCACCGCCGTGCGTCATCACGAGCAGGCCGCGCGCCGCGAGCGCGTTCAGGTCGCGCCGCACGGTCTCGCGCGACACGTCGAGCGAGCGCACGAGTTCGGCCACGGACAGCGCGCCCGATCGGCCGAGCTCCGACAGAATGTATTGATGACGTTGTTCCGCCAGCATCGCGATGCGCCCGAGGTGACTGTTATGGGTAAGCCGGTCATTGTATTACGGCCGTTTGACCGCCATTTGACGCGGCGCGGCCGGCGGCCCGCGCGCTTCCGAAAGCGAAATTCAGTATTGCCCGATGCGCGCGAATCGGTGCGGCAGCGATTGCTACACTTTGCGTTTCGCCGAACGACAGACCATCAAGGGACGCGCAATGTATCGCAAAGGCAGTGTGATCGAAATCCAGTTTTCGCCGGAACGGCTCAACGACGGCGCCGGCGATCCGTACTGGATCGACCTGACGCTCGACGAGGCGCGCCGGTTGTACGAGCGACTCGCCGCACGCTTCGCGACCGATGCGCGCGCGAACCAGCCGCTCGACACGTTCTCGCTCGACTGATCTGCGTTCGTCAAGCGCGCCGCGCTGGAGCCCGCAGCCGGCTCGCTCGGCCGGCACGTCGCGCACCTGCCGCGCATCGCGTTCGACCTCTGCGATAGCAGCGAAAGCACACACCGCGCGTGGAGCAGATGCGTACCGCCGCCCTGCGCCGCGCGCGAGTGCAGAATCCGACAAGACGGCGGCACCGCTTCGCCCGATACTGATCGACTCCACGATTCGTCCGGTCGCATCGCGGCCCGCTCTGCATGCTCAACTCGCTCGTCGCCGCGGCTTTCGTCGCGCTGTGGTCCACCGGCTTCATTGTCGCGCGGGCCATCAAGCCCTACGCCGATCCCAACCTCTTCCTGCTCGCGCGTTTCGCGGGTACGGCCGCGCTGTTCGGCGTGGTGGCACTCGCCGCGCGCGCACCGTGGCCGGCCCGCCGAGAATGGCCGCGCCATCTGATCGCCGGCGCGCTGCTGCAAGGCATCTATCTCGGCGCGAGCTACTGGGCGGTCGCGCAAGGGCTGAACGCCGGCGTGATGGCGCTGCTCGGCGCGCTGCAGCCGCTCGCGACCGCCGTGCTCGCCGTTCCGCTGTTCAACGAGCGGCTGCCCGCACGCGGCTGGCTCGGCATGGCGCTCGGGCTGGCCGGCGTCGCGCTCGTGCTTGCGCCGAAGGTCTCGGGCGGCGTCGCGCCGCCTCCGGGCGCCGCGCCTGCGTGGTTCGTCGTGATCGTATCGGTGCTGTCGGTCGGGTCGATCACCGCAGGCTCGCTGTACCAGAAGGGCAGGCTCGCGCAGAACGACCTGCGCACGGCCGTCGCCGTGCAGAATCTCGGCGCGGCGATCGTCGCGGCCGTGTTCGTCGCACTGCTGCACGAAGCGCGCTGGATCGGCGCGCCGGCACTGTGGATTTCGCTCGTGTGGGGCGTCGTGTTCCTGTCCGGCGGCGCGGTCACGATGCTGATGTGGATGCTTCGGCGCGGCAACGCCGCGCGCGCGACGTCGTTGCTGTTTCTCGCGCCGCCGCTCGCCGCGCTGCAGGGTTACTGGCTGTTCGGCGAGACGCTCGCGACCATCCAACTGGCCGGCTTCGCGCTCGCGCTGGCAGGGGTCGTGCTCGCACGGCGGTGAGTTCGCCGCCCGCGACCGCGATCGCGCCGCCGCCGTTGCACCATGACGATGCACTGCGTGTCGCCGATGCAACGCGCGGCCGCCGGATCGCATGCGGGGCGCGGTGCCCGGCCGCGATTGCGCTTATGATGGGCGCCTCGCATTTCGTTCCGGAACCACCCCCATGACATCCGCCGATTACGCCAGCCGCCAACGCGCGATCATTGCCGAACTGCACGTCGCCCCGCAATTCGACGTCGACGCCGAAATCAAGCGCCGCGTCGATTTCCTCGCGCAGTATCTTCGTTCGACCGGCCTGCGGACCTACGTGCTCGGCATCAGCGGCGGCGTCGATTCGTCGACGGCCGGCCGGCTCGCGCAGCTCGCGGTCGAGCAACTGCGTGCCGAGGGCTATGACGCACGCTTCATTGCGATGCGTTTGCCGAACGGCGTGCAGAACGATGAAGCCGACGCGCAGCGTGCGCTCGCGTTCGTGCGCGCCGACGAGACGTTCACGGTCGACGTGAAGCCCGCCGCCGACGCGATGCTCGCGTCGCTGATCGCGTCCGGTCACGCATTCGAGAACCCGGCGCAACAGGACTTCGTGCACGGCAACATCAAGGCGCGCGAGCGCATGATCGCGCAGTACGCGGTAGCCGGTGCACGGCGCGGCATCGTGATCGGCACCGATCACGCAGCCGAATCGCTGATGGGCTTTTTCACCAAGTTCGGCGACGGCGGCGCCGACGTGCTGCCGCTCGCCGGCCTGAGCAAGCGCCGCGTGCGTGCGATCGCCCGCGCGCTCGGCGGCGACGAATTGATCGTGATGAAGGTGCCGACGGCCGACCTCGAGGAGTTGCGTCCGCTGCGCCCCGACGAGCACGCGTACGGCGTCACCTACGACGAGATCGACGATTTCCTCGAAGGCAAGACGGTCGCCGACAACGTGTACGAAACGGTGCTGCGCTTCTACGACGGCTCGCGCCACAAGCGCGCGCTGCCGTACACGCCGTTCGACTGGCCGGCCGCGTAACCCGGCCGCCGCAGCGCGAGAATCGCGCCGACGGCACCGGCGGCGCCGCGCGAGCCGGAACGGTTGCGCGCGGCGCGTGCCCGACGGGCGGCGCTACGCGTGCCCGCCCGTTTTCTTCGCCTGCAGCGCGCGGATCCGCATCCGCGCGCCCGTGTCGCTGACCGTCGCGTCGTACATCGCCGCCAGATCGCGCTTGAGCGCGGTGCGCGACCCCCCGTCCAGATACACCATGTGCCCCGACGGATAGAAGCGCGCGGACAGGTTCTGCCGCACCTTCCGGTCCTCGAGCGGCATCTGCTGCAAGTCGATCACGGTCTGGTAGAACGGCGTGACGAAATCGTACAGCCCGTTCGCCGACAACACCTTCAGATCGACGTTCAGCGCCATCACCGCGGCGAGATCGCCAGCGGTATAGAGGATTACGTTCCCCTTCGCATCGATGCCCTGCTGCTCGCCGGTCGGATCGATGTGGCTGAAGTCCCAATTCTGGAACGCCTGGTCGTTCAGGTCCGTGAACGCGGAGTTCGACGTGAACTTCAGCTGCTCGTTCAGATAGCTGTTCCACATTGCCGTATAGACGCCCGTCACCGCGGTCATCGTTGGGTCGTTGCCGCCGGAATTCGGATCGATCTTGCCGGCGATGCCGGACGAAATCCCGGTCACGCGGCCGTCGTACGAGCCGAGCGCGAGCCCCTGCGCATGCAGCAGCGTCGTCAGGAACAGCGAATTTCCGCGCGCGTCGTAGCCTGCGATGTCGAGCCCCCACGTCTGCAGCGTCGCCGTATCGATGCCCGTATAGTCGGACAGCTTCTGCACGACGGCCGGGTCCGCATGCGGGACGTTGCGCAACGCGCTCAGGTAGTCGGTGCGCGCGAACTGCGCGACTTCCTCGACGAACGCGCCGAGATTGGCCGGCGCCGGCTTGATGCCGAGCTTCTTGTGATACCACGCGTCGGCTGCCGCCGTCGGCAGCGCGCCGACCGGATTGCCGGCCTGCCGGTAGTCGAGGATCGACGACTGCAGCGTGACGCCGTTCAGGTCGACGCCGTCTTCGTGCAGCTTGTACGCGAGCACGCAGCTGCGCGCGGTGCCGTACGATTCGCCGAACAGGTATTTCGGCGAATTCCAGCGGTTGTTCTTCGTCAGGTAGCGCTTGATGAACTGCTTCAGCGAATTCGCATCCTGGTCGACGCCCCAGAAATCGCGGTTCTTGTTCGGCGCGACGGCCGCGGAATAGCCGGTGCCGACCGGATTGATGAACACCAGGTCGCTGTGATCGATCATGCTGTCCGGGTTGTCTTCAATCTGGTACGGCGCGGGCGGCGTGAATCCCGGCATCGACGTCTTGATGCGCTTCGGCGCGAATGAGCCGAGCAGCACGAACACCGACGACGATCCGGGCCCGCCGTTGTAGAAGAACGTGACGGGCCGCGTTTCCTCCCGCGCGCCGTCGGCCGTAAACGCGACGTAGAAGATCTTCGCGGACGGTTGCGAACTGCTCGGATCGACCGTCACGAGATGGCCGACCGTCGCCGTGTACGCGATGCGCTTGCCGTCGATCAGGATCGTGTGGTGCGTGATCGCGGCCGCCTCCGTCGTATCGGTGACCGAGTCGTCGGGGCCGTTGCCGTACGCGACCGGATCGAAGAACGGCACGTCGCGGCCGTGGCTCAGCGCGACCGGATTGATGGTCGGCGGCACGCCATGCGAATTGTGGTCGCCGTGATGCAGCGGATACACGCCGCCGGAAGATGCGGAATCGATGCCCATCGTGCTGCTCCTGGAGGTGAAAAAAGACGCGGGCAGGACACCCGCGTCGAAAGTGAAGGTGAATACCGGCGCGTCAGCTCGACGGCTTGCGCGCGAAGAGCGCCGCGAGTTTCGCGCCGTCGGGGCTGCCGAGGCCCGTGCACGCGTCCCAGCCGGCCGCGGCCGCATAGGTGCCGTTCGAGCCTTTCGTGATGTCGCGCAGCGCGCCGGAATTCTTGTACAGCACCGGGTTGATCCAGCCCGCCGATACACCTGCCGATGCATTGATTCGCGCGATCAGCGCGGCCCACAACGGTGCAACCGCGCTCGTACCGCCCATCACCGTCGGCGTGCCGGCGACCGACACCTCATAGCCCGTTTGCGGCGATGCATCGCCGGCAACGTCGGGCACGCCACGCTTCGCGAGCGGCGTGGTGGTACCGTCGGCGAGCGTGACCTTCAGCCCTTGCTGCCACGCCGGTACATCGAACAGCGAACTGACGCCGCCGCCGCCCGCGCCGCCGCCGCCCGCCTCGTCGTTCCACGTGACTTCGCTGCGGATGCCCTGCCCCGGCAGCGCGTCGAGCTGCGTGCCGCCGCAGCCGAGCACGTACGGGCTCGACGCAGGAAAATCGACGTGATCCGCGCCGTCCTGCAGCCCGTCGCCCGAGCCGCTGTCGCCCGACGCCGCACACACCGTGATGCCCTGCGCGGCGGCCGCCTGCAGCACGCGATTGAATGCGTGGGCCGACTGTGCCTGCCAGATCGCTTCCGGACCGCCCCAGCTGATGGAGATCACGGAAGGCCGGTTGGTCTTGTCGGTGACGGCGGCGTTGACGGCCTGGATGAAGCCCGCGTCGCTGTTTGGAGCGAAGTACACCGCGATCTTCGCGGCCGGCGCGATCGCGCCTGCGATCTCGATGTCGAGCGCGACTTCGCCGTCCGGGCCGTTCGGTTCGCCGGTCGGTGCATTGCGGCCGGTGCCGACGTTCACGTCGACGAGCGTCGGCGGGCTGGCGATGCCGAGCCCGCGGAAATACTGGTCGATATCGGCCGCGCGATAGCCGCCGCCAAGCTCGACGATCGCGATGCATTGCCCGGCGCCGTCGCCAGCAGGAAACCCGTACAGCGATGCAAGCTGCGGCGGCGTGAACGTGACGGCGGCCGCACCGCGCGCAGGTTTGAACGGCGGACGCAGGCGGAAGTGCGGCCTGGCCTGAGGCCGGCTGTCGAGACCGAGCACGGCCGTAACCGCATCGCCGAGTTCGTCCGGCAGCGCGATCGGGCCCGAACGGCCGCGATACTGACCGATCGCGCGATGCTCGAAACGCTCGAGCTTCACGCTGAACGCGGCCTCGAACTGCGCGATCGTGCCCGACAGCACGACGACGCTCTCGACCGGGTCGACGCGATCGACGGTCAGCCGGTGCCGGCGCGCGAAGTCCTCGGTCTTGCGAATGTCGTCGGGATTGGCGGAGAAACGCTGCGCGAATGCGTCGCGCGACAGCGGCTTCGCATTCGCATCGCCGCTCGCGAGCTGGTGGACCAATGCATCGAGTTGCCCTTCTTCCTGCCGCCGCAACATGATCGTGACGTGGATGCGTTCTGCCGGATCGCACTGACCGAGACACTTGGACTCGGCGACGATTCGGGGTTCACGGTCGGCTTGAAGATGCCTTGCCATGTTCAGACCCTCCTTGGTACCGCGTTGCACGGAACAGCCAGGAAATCGGACAGGGGCGGTGGAAGACGGTTCCGTTCGGTCAGTCGGTTCGCGACGGCGCGTTGCGACGGCGCGAAGTTAAAGGAAGTTTAGAACAGTCAGACGATTTGCGCCCGTGCAGGGCGGTACCGCGAAGTGCGCACGTGCCGGCATTGCGCAAGCGCCAAGCTTGGCGGCGCACCGCGTGGGGCAGCCGGCCGCGGAACGCACGGTAGCGATGCGACGACGCAGCGGCTCAGTCCATCGACAGGCGCAGCGCGAAGCCGATCAGCGCCGCCGAGAACGTCCAGCGCTGCACCGTCTGCGCGAGCGGATGCGCGCGCATCCATGCCGCGATGCGCGACGCGCCGAATACGCATGCAATGTCGAAACACACGCCGGCCGCGATCAGCATCGCACCGAGCTCGAACATCTGCCATACGACCGGCCCGGCCTCGGGCCGCACGAATTGCGGCAGCAACACCGAGCAGAACAGCAGCGCCTTCGGGTTCAGCAGGTTCGTCAGCAACCCCTTGAAGAACGACTGCCGCAGTTCCGCCGCAGCAGCCGCGTCGCCGTCTGCGAGCGCGAACACGGGCGAGCGGAATACCTGGATCGCAACGTAAGCGAGATACAGCGCGCCGCCGTAGCGGATCGCCTCGTACAGCCACGGCGCGCTGCGGATCAATGCCGCAACGCCGCAAGCGGACAGCGTCACGTGCACCGTGCGCGACAGCGACAGGCCTGCCGCCGCCGCGATCCCGGGCCGCACGCCGCGGCCGATGCTGGTCTGCAGCACAAGCGCCATGTCGGGGCCCGGCACCGCGTAAATGGCCGCGAGCGCGGCGAGATAAATCAACAGCAAATGCGTGGAAATCATGGTCTGCCCCCGTCCTTCAATGGCGATATGTTGCCGCTGAAGGCGGAGGGATTATTGGCCATCTTTCGCTCCGGATTGCCCGCTTGTAGCGGAATCCGCCACAATACGTTCACTGGAACAAGGAATCCTCCAAAATGATCGAGCTAGACAAAACCGATCGCGCGATTCTCGCTGCTGTGCAGCGCGACGGCCGCCTGCCGATTGCGCGCCTCGCCGAGTCGGTCGGCCTGTCCGAAACGCCGTGTGCGCGGCGCCTCAAGCGTCTCGAAAACGACGGCTATATCGAGCGCTACCGCGCACAACTGTCGCGGCAGGCGCTCGGGTTCGGCGTCGTCGCATTCGTGCTGGTGCGGTTCGCGACCCACGACCGCAAGGTCGCCGACCGGTTCGAGCGGGAAGTGCTCGGCATCGAGCGGATTCTCGCGTGCCACAACGTCGCGGGCACGGCCGACTATCTGCTGCAGGTGGTCGCGCGCGATCTCGACGATTACGGCACGTTCCTGCGCGAGTCGCTGCGGATGTTGCCGGGCGTCACGTCGATCGAATCGGCGCTGTCGCTGCGGGAAGTGAAGCATGACGCGGGCTTGCCGGTGCCGTGATGCGGGCCGTGCCGGCTGGCGCGCGGCGCTCTTTCGCGTTGCCGCGTGACCGGCGTTGCGTCGTCCGCCCGGCCTCTCACGACTTCGCGTGGCTCAGACCACGTCAGGCGACTGATGCGCGCGCTCGAGATCCTCGAGAAACGCCTCGACGACCGGATCCCCGCGCCCGTCGCGCGCGACGACCATGTGGAACGTGACTTCGTAGTGCAGCCGCTCGGGATTGAGCGGTGCAAGCAGCCCCTGCGCGACGTAAGGCGCCGCGAAGTGCTGTGGCAGATAACCGAGGTGATGGCCGGACAGGATCAGCAGCGCAACCGCTTCCATGTTGTCGGCGGTCGCGGTCACACGATCGGGCGTCGTCGACATCTGCGCCTCCGGCAGCGGGTACGACCGCCACGCCCATTCGAATCCGGCGACGTCCGCCGGCGTCAATGCGCCGGCGCGCTCGAACAGCGGATGGCCGCGCCCGCAGTATGCGACCTGCTGCTCGATGAACAGCGGCGTGTAGTGCAGCGTCGGCACGCGGTGCCAAAAGTAGCCGACCGCGATCTGAATCTCGTTGCTCAGCAGCTTTTCCTCGAGATCGCCGGGCGCGCGCACCGAGATCGAGAAGCGCACGGCTTCGTCGCGCGTACGGAACGCCGCGATCGCCTCGGCGATCCGGGCGTTCTGGCTGACGGGCGTATGACCGATCAGGCCGATGTTCAGCGTGCCGACCAGCTGGCGGTCCATGTGCCGCGCGGCCATCCCGAATTCGTCGAGCGCGGCGAGCAGCTTGCGGCTCATCGCGTGGAACCGCTCGCCTTTCGGCGTAAGCCGGAAACCGCTGCGGCCGCGCTCGCAAAGCCGGTAGCCGAGCCGCGTCTCGAGCGACGACAGCTGCGCGCTGATCGTCGACTGGCCGACGTTCAGCATCGCCTGCGCGGCCGACACGCCGCCCGCGTCCGTGACCGCGAGAAACACGCGGATCAACCGCAGATCGAGGGTCGACAAATTCCCGAGCACGCTATTCCCCTTCCATACATCGATGAAAATCGATGTTTACGTCGATATCTTCGCATTCTTCTTTCCGGCCGGACGCGTAAAACTATGCGCCAGACCGCGTCGAATGATACGGCAACCCCACATCGGAAGAGGCATCCCATGAACGACCACACCCATTTCCAGCCGCTCGGCGGCAATGAAATGCCGCGCAGCGGCGGCATCGCGACGATGATGCGCCTGCCGCACGTGCCGAGCGCCGCCGGGCTCGACGCGTGCTTCGTCGGCGTGCCGTTCGATCTCGGCACCTCCAACCGCACCGGTGCGCGCTTCGGTCCGCGCCAAATCCGCACCGAATCCGTGCTGCTGCGCCCGTACAACATGGCCACGCGCGCCGCGCCGTTCGATTCGCTGCAAGTCGCCGACATCGGCGACGTCGCGATCAATCCGTACAACCTGCACGATTCGATCGCGCGCATCGAAGCCGCGTACGACGCGATCCTCGAGCACAACTGCAAGCCGGTCACGCTCGGCGGCGACCACACGATCGCGCTCCCGATCCTGCGCGCGATTCATCGCAAGCATGGCAAGGTTGCATTGATCCACGTCGATGCACACGCCGACGTCAACGATACGATGATGGGCGAAAAGATTGCGCACGGCACGCCGTTCCGCCGCGCGGTCGAAGAAGGGCTGCTGCACGGCGACAAGGTCACGCAGATCGGCCTGCGCGGCACCGGCTACGCCGCGGAAGATTTCGACTGGTGCCGCGAGCAGGGCTTCCGCGTGGTCCAGGCCGAGGAATGCTGGAACAAGTCGCTCGCGCCGCTGATGGAGGAAGTGCGCGCGCGCATCGGCGACACGCCCGTCTACATCAGCTTCGACATCGACGGCATCGACCCGGCGTACGCACCGGGCACCGGCACGCCGGAGATCGCCGGGCTCACGGTGCCGCAGGCGCTCGAGATCATCCGGGGCGCGAAGGGGTTGAACATCGTCGGCTGCGATCTCGTCGAAGTCGCGCCACCGTACGACCCGTTCGGCACCACGGCGCTGCTCGGCGCGAACCTCGCGTACGAGCTGCTGTGCGTGCTGCCGGGCGTCGCGTACCGCGACTGAGCGCCGCCACCCGACTATTCCAATCAGAGGATTCCAGAGGAGCACACAGCAGATGGGGACTTCCGTCAAACAACCGAAGCGGGCGGCGCTCGCATCGTTCGTCGGCACCACGATCGAGTGGTACGACTTCTATAGCTACGCGACCGCCGCGGCCATCGTGTTCGGCCCGCTGTTCTTCCCCGGCGAAAACCGCTTCATCAGCCTGCTCGCGTCGTTCGGCTCGTTCGCGGTCGGCTTCTTCGCGCGGCCGCTCGGCGGCGTGATGTTCGGCTATCTCGGCGACCGCTTCGGCCGCAAGCGTTCGCTGCTTGCGACGCTCATGCTGATGGCCGTGTCGACCGTCGCGATCGGACTGCTGCCGACCCACGCGCAGGCCGGCGTGATCGCGCCGATCCTGCTCGTGCTGATGCGCGTGCTGCAGGGCGTCGCGGTCGGCGGCGAGTGGGGCGGCGCGGTGCTGCTTGCGGGCGAGCATGCACCCGCAGGCAAGCGCACGTTCTTCGCGTCGTTCGCGCAGCTCGGCAGCGCGAGCGGCCTGATCCTGTCGATGCTCGCGTTCGGCGCGATCAGCACGCTGCCGAAGGAGGACATGATGAGCTGGGGCTGGCGCGTGCCGTTCCTCGCGAGCGCGGTGCTGCTGGCGGTCGGCTTCGTGATCCGTGCGAGCGTGTCCGAATCGCCCGAGTTCGAGGAAGTGAAGAAGAGCGGCAACACCGCGCAAAACCCCGTGCGCGAGGCGCTCCAGTACTGGCCGCTGCTTCTGCTCGCGATCGGCGCGAACGTGTACGGGATCGCCGGCGTGTACTTCAGCAACATTTTCATGATCAGCTATGCAACGCAGTTCCTGTCGCTCGACCGCTCGATGGTGCTGCACTGCATGACGATCGTGGCCGTGTTGCAGTTCGTCGTGCAGCTCGCCGCAGCGTTCCTCGCACAGCGCTTCGGCACGACGCGCGTGCTGCTGATCACCGGCGCATGGGCCGCGATCGTACCGTTCGTGATGCTGCCGCTCGTGCACATGGGCACGCCGGTGTCGATCACCGTCGGCGTCGGCCTCGCGACGCTCGCCGAATCGGGCTACTACTCGGTGGTCGCGGGCTTCGTCAGCGGCATCTTCATCGCGCGCATCCGCTACACCGCGATCTCGATCGCGTACCAGGTGTGCGGCGCGCTCGCCGGCGGCCTCACGCCGCTCGTCGCCACGCTGATCGCACAGAACGTGGCGCCGCAATGGTGGCCGCTCGCGATCCAGTACACGAGCGCCGCCCTGCTGTCGTCGCTGTGCGTGTGGCTGATTTCGCGGCGCGTCAGCATCGACGATGCCGGCGCACCCGGCCAGCAGGACGACGCACTGCCGCGCGGCGCGCGCACCGCGTAATTCCACGCAACTCACGCAACGGGCAGGCGACATCGCCTGCCCGTTTGCATTGTGCCTGCGGCACAGCGCTCAAGCTCGACCGTATCCGCGAAGCAACATCTCGACAAGCGGCTCGCGCATGCAGCGCCGCGACTTGGCGCTCCCGTCATCGACAGCGGCGGGCTGCGCGCTTCGTCCGCGTTATCGCATCTGATTGCGCAGCGTCTTCGCGGCGGCGACCATGTTGGTCAGTGCCGGCATCACCTCGGCCCACTGGCGCGTCTTCAGCCCGCAGTCCGGATTCACCCACAGCCGTTCCGCCGGAATCCGCTCGGCCGCCTTCTGCATCAGGCCGACGATATGATCCTGCGTCGGGATGTTCGGGGAGTGAATGTCGTACACGCCAGGCCCGATCTCGTTCGGATAACGGAAATTGTCGAACGCGTCGAGCAGCTCCATGTCCGAGCGCGACGTTTCGATCGTGATCACGTCCGCGTCCATGTCGGCGATCGACGCGATGATGTCGTTGAACTCCGAATAGCACATGTGCGTATGGATCTGCGTGTCGTCCCGCACGCCGTTCGCGGCGATGCGGAAGGACTCGACCGCCCACGTCAGATACGCGCCCCATTGCGCGCGACGCAGCGGCAGCCCTTCGCGCAGCGCGGCCTCGTCGATCTGAATCACCCGCACGCCGGCCTTCTCGAGATCGAGCACTTCCTCGCGAATCGCGAGTGCGAGCTGGTAGCACGATACCGAGCGCGGCTGATCGTCGCGCACGAACGACCAGTTCAGGATCGTCACCGGCCCGGTCAGCATGCCCTTCATCGGTTTGCTCGTCAGCGACTGCGCGTAAGTGATCCATTCGACCGTCATCGCGTTCGGACGGCTGATGTCGCCGAACAGGATCGGCGGCTTCACGCAGCGCGACCCGTATGACTGCACCCAGCCGAACTGGCTGAACGCATAGCCGTCGAGCTGTTCGCCGAAGTATTCGACCATGTCGTTGCGTTCCGCTTCGCCATGCACGAGCACGTCGAGCCCGAGCGATTCCTGTTCGCGCACGCTGCGTTCGATTTCGGCCCGCATCGCCGCGCGGTAGTCGGCTTCATTCAGCACGCCGGCCTTGAACTGGCTGCGTGCGTGGCGGATTTCGGCGGTTTGCGGGAACGAGCCGATCGTCGTCGTCGGGAAGTGCGGCAGGTTCAGCCGCGCCGACTGCTTCGGCGCCCGCTCCGGGTACGGGCTCGCACGGCTGCCGAGCTGCGCGTCGATGCGCGCGATCGCCGCCTTCACCGCCGGATTGTTCACGCGCGGCGAGCGGCGGCGCGACTCGATCGCGGCCGCATTCGCGGCGAGCGCGTCGGCAACCGCGTCGCGGCCCGCGTTCAGCGCGGTCGCGAGCACCTTCAGCTCGTCGAGCTTCTGCAGCGCGAACGCGAGCCACGAACGGATCTCCGCGTCGAGCTGCGCCTCGCTCGCGAGATCGACCGGCACGTGCAGCAGCGAGCACGACGGGGCGAGCCACAGCCGCTCGCCCAGTTGCTTTGCGAGCGGTTCGAGCCAGTCGAGCGCTGCGTTCAGATCCGTCTTCCAGATGTTGCGCCCGTTGATCACGCCCAGCGACAGCACGCGATCGGCAGGCAATGCGCGCACGAGCGCATCGACCTCGTCTCGCGCGTTGACCGCGTCGATATGCAGGCCGTCGACGGGCAGCGACGCCGCGAGCGACAGATTGTCCTGCAACTGGCCGAAATACGTGGCGAGCAGCACTTTGATCCGACGCGTCTCCAGCGTGTCGTACGCGATACGCAGCGCGTGCCGCCACTCGGCATCGAGTTCTGTGACGAGAATCGGCTCGTCGATCTGCACCCATTCGACGCCCTGCGCGGTCAGCGTGTCGAGCAGCGCACCGTATACAGGCAGCAGTTTCGGCAACAGCGCGAGACGGTCGGAATCGTCCTTCACCTTGCCCAGCCACAGATACGTGACGGGGCCGAGGATGACCGGCTTCACGGCCACGCCGAGCGCCTGCGCTTCGGCGAGTTGCTGCAGCAGCCGCGACGGATCGAGCGAGAAGTTCGTGTCCGCGTGGAATTCCGGGACGATGTAGTGGTAGTTCGTGTCGAACCACTTGGTCATTTCGCCGGCGGCTACACCGCCGCAGCACGCCGCATGCTCGCCGTCCGATTGGGCGGAACGGCCGCGCGCGACGCGGAAATAGTTGTCGAGCGAATCACCATGGAAGCCTTGCACGCGCTTTGGCAGGTTACCGAGCGTGAAGCTCATGTCGAGCACGTGGTCGTAGAACGCGAAATCGCCGAGCGGCGCGAGATCGAGATCACGTTGCTGGGCCCAGTGCCGCTGGCGCAACTCCGCGCCAAGCGCCCTCAGCGCGTCGCGCGACGACTCGCCCTTCCAGTAGCGCTCGAGACCGAACTTGAGTTCGCGCTTCGCGCCGATCCGCGGAAAACCGAGATTGTGTGTCGTAACCATGAAGCTGCCATCCAGTAGAAATAGTCGATCCGGCAGCCATCATAGGGATTTCATCCCATGAAATAAAATGGCATTATTTCATTCATCCATTAGATTTCTTCATGCGTTTATCTGTCTCCCGGTAACTCAATGCCATGCTGGAACGATTCCATCTCGCCGTGATCCGTGAAGTCGAGCGTCAGGGCTCGCTGACGGCCGCCGCCAACGCGTTGCATCTCACCCAATCGGCGCTCAGCCATACGGTCCGCAAGCTCGAGCAGCAGCTCGGCACACCGATTTGGGACCGCGAAGGCCGCGGCCTGCGGCTCACGCAGGGCGGCCAATATCTGCTTAAGCTCGCGAACCGGCTGCTGCCACAATTCGAGTTGGCGGAGGAGCGGATGAAGCAGTACGCGAAGGGCGAACGCGGCACCCTGCGCATCGGGATGGAGTGCCATCCGTGCTACCAATGGCTGCTGAAGGTCGTGTCGCCCTACCTCTCCCGCTGGCCCGACGTCGATGTGGACGTCAAGCAGCGCTTTCAATTCGGCGGCATCGGCGCGCTCCTGGGTCATGACGTCGACGTGCTCGTCACGCCAGATCCGCTGAACCGGCCGGGGCTGCGCTTCGATCCCGTGTTCGATTACGAGCAGGTGCTGGTCGTCGCCGACGCGCATCGGTTCGCGCACGCCGAGTACGTTACGCCCCAGCAGCTGACCGACGAGATTCTGATCACCTACCCGGTCGAGACCGACCGGCTCGACATCTACAACCAGTTCCTGACGCCGGCCGGCATCGTGCCGCGGCGCCACAAGTCGATCGAGACGACCGACATCATGCTGCAGATGGTGGCGAGCGGACGCGGCGTGGCCGCGCTACCGCGCTGGCTCGCCGACGAATACGCGGACCGGATGCCGGTGGTGCCGGTCAGGCTCGGCAAGAAGGGCATCGCGAAACAGATCTTTCTCGGCATCCGCGAGGCGGACGCGTCGATCGACTATCTGGCCGCGTTCGTGACGTTGGCGCGCGAATCGACGGGGCACGCACCGCGCATGCTTCGCTAGGCGGCTCGCGTGCTGCGTCCGCGATGGGGTTCCGGTGGCGGCACGTGCTCACTATGTGGGGAATGGCGCGCGTCGCCACGGCATCTCGCGTCGCCACGATTCGGCTCCCGGCTTTCACATTCGTAAGACGACGATTCGATGTCCGTACTGTCATCAAACTGACTGCTAGCGAAAGCTAGGATCGGACGCGATTCCCTTACGAGATGCCGTCATGAATCAGTCTGCCCAGTCCGCCGCAAACAATTCCGGCTCTACCGAACGCAGCCGGCAGGTCGGCTATGCCGCCTTCCTGCTGGTACTCGCGATCGGCGCGGTCTATATCGCCACCCATCTGATCGCCGATTTGGCGCCCGTCCGCGAAGGATCGCTGTTCCCGTATCTGATGCTCGGCGCCGCGCTGCTGATCGCGCTCGGATTCGAGTTCGTCAACGGCTTCCACGACACGGCGAATGCGGTCGCGACCGTGATCTATACGCACTCGCTAACGCCGAACGTCGCGGTAATCTGGTCCGGCATGTGGAACTTCCTCGGCGTGATGGTTTCGAGCGGTGCCGTCGCGTTCGGCATCCTGCAGTTGCTGCCGGTCGAGCTGATCCTGCAGGTCGGCAGCGGATCGGGTTTCGCGATGGTGTTCGCGCTGCTGATTGCCGCGATCGTATGGAACCTCGCAACCTGGTATTTCGGATTGCCGTCGTCGAGTTCTCATACGTTGATCGGCTCGATCATCGGTGTCGGGCTGATGAACCAGCTGATGCACGGCCCGTCGGGCACGAGCGGCGTCGACTGGGCTCAGGCGCTCGGCGTCGGCAAGTCGCTGCTGTTCTCGCCGATCGTCGGGTTCCTGTGCGCGTCGCTGCTGCTGCTCCTGCTGAAAGCCGCCGTGCGGATTCCGGAACTGTACCAGGAGCCGCCGAAGGATCAGCCGCCGCCGTTCTGGATCCGCTGCCTGCTGATCCTCACGTGCACCGGCGTGTCGTTCGCGCACGGGTCGAACGACGGACAGAAGGGAATGGGACTGATCATGCTGATCCTGATCGGCACGGTGCCGACCGCGTATGCACTGAACAAGGCCGTCACGCCGGCCGAATCGCAGACGTTCGTCGCCGTCGCGAATCAGGCCGCCGCGACCTTCGCAAAATACTCGAATGGCGTCGCACCGTCGGCGAATCCGCGTGCCGACGTCGAGCACTTCGTGCAGCACCGTCAGATGACGCCCGCAGTGCTGCCGGGCGTTCAACAGCTTTCCACGTCGCTGGCGGCCGCGGTCGGCTCGTCGGGTTCGATGGCAGCCGTGCCGCAGGGCGACGTCGACAACGTGCGCAACACGATGTATCTGGTGTCCGAAGCGATTCGCCTGATCGAGAAGTCGGGGCAACCCGCGTTCGCCGCCGACGACAAGCTCGCGATCGACAACTATCGCAAGCAGCTCGATCACGCGACGAAGTTCATCCCGACCTGGGTGAAGGTCGCTGTCGCGATCGCGCTCGGTCTCGGCACGATGGTCGGGTGGAAGCGGATCGTCGTGACCGTCGGCGAGAAAATCGGCAAGCAGCATCTGACGTACGGCCAGGGTGCATCCGCCGAACTCGTCGCGATGCTAACGATCGGCGCGGCAGATGCGTACGGGTTGCCGGTGTCGACGACGCATGTGCTGTCGTCGGGCGTCGCAGGCACGATGGCGGCGAACGGGTCCGGGCTGCAATGGAGCACGGTGCGCAGCCTCGTGCTGGCTTGGGTGCTGACACTGCCGGCGTCGATCGCGCTGGCGGCAGGGCTTTACTGGTTGTTCCGGTCGGTGGCTTGATCCGGCGGACGGCGGGCGGCCGGTGAATCCGGTCGTCCGCGGTCGATGGGACGGGTGTTGTTTCTCCGTTTCTCCGTTTCTCCGTTTCTCCGTTTCTCCGTTTCTCCGTTTCTGAAGTGGTCAAGTAACTCTGGACATAGCTCCGGGTTAGGCTGCAAGCGCGTCGAAACGCGCTGGCGGCATTCCCTTCGCAGCCGAGTGAAGGCGACGATGGTTGTAGAAATCGACTAAATAGTCGGTGATGTCTTGCTCTGCATGGCGGTGATCGAAGTACAACTGCTCGCCGATCCATTCACTTTTGAGGCTTCGGAAGAAGCGCTCGACCACCGCATTGCCCCAACAGTTGCCGCGCCGGCTCATACTCTGGATCGCGCCACGGGCGCGCAGCTCGGCGAGAAAGCGCGTGCTCGTGTATTGGCAGCCCTGATCCGAATGGAACATCAAGCCTGGTGCCGGGCGACGATGATCGTAAGCCCGTCTTAATGCCTTGAGCACCAAGTCGGTGTCCGCGTGCTGACTAAACGCCCAGCCCACAATGCGGCGCGCATACAGATCCATGACGACGGCCACGTAAAGCCATCCCTGCCTAGTCTGCACAAACGTGATGTCGCCCACCCATACCTGATTGCGCTGCGCCGGATCGAATCGTCGTGCAAGCAGATTCGGCGCAATCAGACTCTCGGCTTGCGCCACTCGATAACGATGTACGCGCTTAGACCGCACCAGCCGAGCCTTACGCATCAACGATCGTGCTCGATAACGTCCTACGTTGTGTCCGAGCAAGCGCAACGCTTGCGACATCCTCCTGCTGCCGTAGCTTCGACGAGTCTCCTCATGAATACGGCGCACCGCTTCCAGTACCGTCGCATCGCGATTTGATCTGCCTTGGCGCGCCCTCCATGCGTAATAGCTGCTGCGTGCTACACCAGCCAGTCGACAAATCAGCGCTACCGGGTAGGCCTTCTCCATCGCCTGGATCACTTCCAGGAGCGTTCGAGCTCCTTGACGAAGAAGGCCGTGGATTTTTTTAAAACTTCACGCTCCCGTTCGAGTTCGGCTACGCGCGCCTCCAGTTCCTTGATCCGACGCGCGTCTGCACTGAGTTGTGCCGGACTCGGCGCATCTAAACTGTGTGCCGCTCGCCACTGTGCGACCCAGCGACGCAGTGCGGTCTCCCCAACTCCTACAGCCTCACACGCCTTGGAAAAGGGGTAACCCTGCTCTACGACGAGTCGTATCGCTTCTTCTTTGAATTCCTCGGAAAACGCACGCCTGACCATGCTTTGGCCCTCCAGACGACACGTTACCTCCTTTTCGAACTGTCCAAGGGCATTGAACCACTACAACGACACGTTACCTCCTTTTCGAACTGTCCAAGGGCATTGAACCACTACACTTCTCCGCTTCTCCGCTTCTCCGCTTCTCCGCTTCTCCGCTTCTCCGCTTCTCCGCTTCTTCGCTCCTGGTCCCGCGCGTTTCGCGGTCTTACCGCGTTCTGCATATTCGCACCGAGCCGCAAGCTCTCCCGCCATTTCATCTCCGAATTGAAGCGCAAGATCTGGAGCGCGCCGGCAGACGCACAGGACTAGACTGGATCCATCGACGCTCATCGCTGCGTGAATGGCGGGCGGAACGCGTCCGTACCGCTGCATGCGGCCTCACGATGCCCTATTGCCGACGAACCGAGGTACACCCTGTGAAAATTGCCGACCTGCAACCTGCCGCCGCATCGATGGACGTCGCGCGAAGGGTCGATGCGATCGATTGGCCGTCCGTCGAGGGCGAGCTGGACCGATACGGCTGCGCGCGCGTACCGGGCCTGCTGTCCGCAAGCGAGTGCGAGGCTCTCGCGTCGCTCTATGCTCGGGATACGCTGTACCGTTCACGCGTGGTCATGGCCCGGCACGGCTTCGGACGCGGCGAGTACAAGTATTTCGCGTATCCGCTGCCGGCGATCATCGCTGAACTCCGCGCGACGATCTATCCGCGTCTCGCACCGATCGCGAATCGCTGGAACGAGGCGCTTGGAGCCGACGTCCGCTATCCGAAAGATCATTGGTCGTTCCTCGACCGGTGCCATGCAGCGGGACAGACGCGACCCACGCCATTGATCCTGGAATACGGTGCCGACGACTACAACTGCCTTCATCAGGACCTCTATGGGGAACACGTGTTCCCGCTCCAGGTTGCGATCCTGCTGTCGGCGCCCGGCCGCGATTTCACGGGTGGCGAGTTCGTGCTGACGGAACAGCGTCCACGGATGCAGTCGCGTGCGGAAGTGGTGCCGCTGACGCAAGGCGACGCAGTGATCTTCGCGGTGCACGGCAGGCCCGTGCACGGAACGCGAGGTGTCTATCGCGTCAACTTGCGCCATGGTGTGAGCAGGATTCGAAGCGGCCGCCGCCACACGGTCGGCATCATCTTCCACGACGCCGAGTGACAGCAATCGAGGCGAGCGCGGTGCCGGCTCGGCTTTCGGCTTTCGGCTTTCGGCTTTCGGCTTTCGGCTTTCGGCTTTCGGCTTTCGGCTTTCGGCTTTCGGCTTTCGGCTTTCGGCTCTTTGGCTCTTTGGCTCTTTGGCTCTTTGGCCCTTTGGCCCTGTGGCTTCCCGCCTGCCGCCTGCCACCCGCCACCCGCCACCCGCCACCTGCCGCTTGCCGCTTGCCGCTTGCCGCTTGCCGCTTGCCGCTTGCCGCTTGCCGCTTGCGGCTTGCGGTTTGCGGTTTGCGGTTTGCGGTTCGCGGTTCGCGGTTCGCGGTTCGCGGTTTGCGGTTTGCGGTTTGCGGTTTGCGGTTTGCGGTTTGCGGTTTGCGGTTTGCGGTTTGCGGTTTGCGGTTTGCGGCGTCGGCAGTCGGGCAGTCGTGCCCACGCGCCTCGGGCCCTAGGACTCCGGCATTCAACTTGATTCGCACCGACCGCGCCGCACGTCGTTGTCCAACGCGCAGCGCAATCTGCTCGTTTGCGTCCGGAATCGCGATTGCCGTCGCGCCGGCCCACACCGCAGCGGAGCAAGCAGACCGGCGCCCCAAGCGCGCCACAGACGACACGGGTACTCACCTGTCGCGCATTCAATGCACGTCGCGTATCGCCCTATCCTCGTGCGATATTCGCCCGCAAGCGGTCACCCGCATCGGAGGCCAATCGCGCATAGCCGGGCAATGTCGCCAGCGCAAGCGCGCCTGCCGCGACGAACGCCCAGCGGAAATCGTCTAGGACGTAGTGCATGCCGGCGACGTCGCCGCGCACCAATGCCGCGAGCCGCAACGACAACGCGCCGAATGCGATTCCCATCCCGATCGTCATCTGCTGCGCGGCACTCCATAACGTGCTGGCCGCGCTCGTCTGCTGGGCGGGAATATCCGCATACGCCAACGTCGCGAGCGTCGTGAACTGCATCGACCTCGTGAGCCCGTACACGAAAACGACGAACAGCGTGATCGCGAGTGGCGTCGAAGCAGTCAACCAGCCGCATGCGATCGTAAAGAGCCCGACGATAGTCACGTCGACGAGCGCCACGCGGCGGAAGCCGAAGCGGTCGAGGATCCACGACGTCCCGGCTTTCATTCCGAGGTTGCCCAACGCACTCGCGAGCAGCAGCAGCCCCGACTGGAACGGCGA
Organism: Burkholderia latens; assembly: GCF_001718795.1. Lineage (NCBI taxonomy): Bacteria > Pseudomonadati > Pseudomonadota > Betaproteobacteria > Burkholderiales > Burkholderiaceae > Burkholderia > Burkholderia latens. Next base: position 2,036,765 of record NZ_CP013438.1, read on the forward strand.
CAGCCCGAAGCCGATTTGGAACAGCAGCGGCAGCAGATACGGCACCGCGTTGATCGCGATCCGCGTGAGCGAGCCGGTGATCACGGTCACCGAGAACGTCGGCACGTTCAGTGTCGTGAAGTCGAGTAGCGGATGCGCGCAGCGGCGCGCGTGGATCCACGCGGCGATGCCGAACAGCATGCTGGCGCCGACCAACATGCCGGCGCGCGCGAAGTCGACGTCCTGCTGGCCGGCCGCTTCGGTACCGAGCAGCAGACACGTCAGCGCCCCACCGGCCAGCACGAAGCCGCCCCAGTCGAGCGGCCGCCGCTCGTCGGCCCGCGTGTTGCGCACGATCAGCCACGTGCAGACGAGTGCGGCAATACCGAACGGGACGTTCAACAGGAAGATCCATCGCCATGACGCGTAGGTCGTGATGAAACCGCCGACCGGCGGTCCGACGACCGGTGCGACGATGCCCGGCCACGTGATCGTCGCGATCGCGCGCATCAGCTTTGCCTTGTCGGTGCTGCGCACGACGATCATCCGTCCGACCGGCACCATCATCGCCCCGCCGACGCCTTGGAGCAGGCGTGCGGCCGTGAACGTCATCACGCCTTCGGAGAGGCCGCACAACACCGACGCGCCGGTGAAGACCACGATGGCGGTCGCGAAGACCGTCCTCGACCCATAGCGATCTGCGACCCAGCCGCTGATCGGGATGAAGACCGCGAGCGCGAGCATGTAGGCCGTCATCCCGAGACTGAGCGCGTTCGGTCCGACGCCGAACGAGCGCGCCATTTGCGGCAGCGCGGTCGCGATCACGGTCGTGTCGAGATATTCCATGAAGAACGTGGCGGCAACGAGATACGGCAGGAAGTCGGTCGTCCGACCACGTTGGGCAGAGCTGTCGGTCATGAACGGTGCGGGAGACAGGATGCAAGATGCGCCGACCGCCAGCAGATACAGACGAACGGCGAAGATCGGAATGAAAGAGCGATATTACCTTGAAGGGTTGACGTTCCGCTTTCGCCCGCATGCCGTGAACGGATTTTGTGCGCGTGGATTTTTATGACGATCTCCGGCGGCGGCAGCCCGTAGCGCAAACCCCTTCCGAATTGGTGTTATTTGCCGACGGTTTGGACGATGAAACGTGGAGTTCCGTTCAAACAGCGCATTTACGCCCGCCATCGTTTTCGTTCACAACACCATGAAAGGATGTAGTCCGCGACACATTGCCCAATGTGCGGTCAGTTTCGGGATGTCGCAGGGGACGTGTGCCACGGCAATCGGAATTGGCGAAGCATTGGTGAAAGCCGGATCGACCGACCTGCCGTCGGGACGGTAAAGCGATCCGCACTGATGATGGATCTTGCGGTGGCGCGGCCCGCAGGCGGCCGCAGGCTGCCAGCGCCTCTCACGCTGCCATTTCCGCCGCCGCAAATGCAAAAACCCCCGCCTGTTCGGGCGGGGGTTTCTGGCTTGAGGGGAGCCTGACGATTACCTACTTTCACACGGGAATCCGCACTATCATCGGCGTAGAGTCGTTTCACGGTCCTGTTCGGGATGGGAAGGGGTGGGACCGACTCGCTATGGTCATCAGGCAAAGAGGGTTGTCCTGCTGGCGTGGCCAGCAGAACCAATCTTGGAAGAAGCAGTAATTTTGGGTTGTGTGTATCACACACGAGAATCCAACCGTCCGACGCGCTCTGTAGCGCGAAACAGACTTGTTATAGGATCAAGCCTTACGGGCAATTAGTATCGGTTAGCTGAACGCATTACTGCGCTTACACACCCGACCTATCAACGTCCTGGTCTCGAACGACCCTTCAAGGGGATCTAGTCCCCAGGGATATCTCATCTTAAGGCGAGTTTCCCGCTTAGATGCTTTCAGCGGTTATCTCTTCCGAACATAGCTACCCGGCGATGCCACTGGCGTGACAACCGGTACACCAGAGGTTCGTCCACTCCGGTCCTCTCGTACTAGGAGCAGCCCCCTTCAAATATCCAACGCCCACGGCAGATAGGGACCAAACTGTCTCACGACGTTTTAAACCCAGCTCACGTACCTCTTTAAATGGCGAACAGCCATACCCTTGGGACCGGCTACAGCCCCAGGATGAGATGAGCCGACATCGAGGTGCCAAACACCGCCGTCGATATGAACTCTTGGGCGGTATCAGCCTGTTATCCCCAGAGTACCTTTTATCCGTTGAGCGATGGCCCTTCCATACAGAACCACCGGATCACTATGACCTGCTTTCGCACCTGCTCGACTTGTCGGTCTCGCAGTTAAGCACGCTTATGCCATTGCACTATCAGCACGATTTCCGACCGTACCTAGCGTACCTTCGTACTCCTCCGTTACGCTTTGGGAGGAGACCGCCCCAGTCAAACTGCCTACCATGCACTGTCCCCGACCCGGATCACGGGCCAAGGTTAGAACCTCAAACAAACCAGGGTGGTATTTCAAGGACGGCTCCACCGAAACTAGCGTTCCGGTTTCATAGCCTCCCACCTATCCTACACAGATCGGTTCAAAGTCCAATGCAAAGCTACAGTAAAGGTTCATGGGGTCTTTCCGTCTAGCCGCGGGTAGATTGCATCATCACAAACACTTCAACTTCGCTGAGTCTCGGGAGGAGACAGTGTGGCCATCGTTACGCCATTCGTGCAGGTCGGAACTTACCCGACAAGGAATTTCGCTACCTTAGGACCGTTATAGTTACGGCCGCCGTTTACCGGGACTTCAATCAAGAGCTTGCACCCCATCATTTAATCTTCCGGCACCGGGCAGGCGTCACACCCTATACGTCCACTTTCGTGTTTGCAGAGTGCTGTGTTTTTATTAAACAGTCGCAGCCACCAGTTTATTGCAACCCCTTCACCCTCCTGGCGCAGGCCAGTCAAGCTACAAGGGCGTACCTTATCCCGAAGTTACGGTACCAATTTGCCGAGTTCCTTCTCCCGAGTTCTCTCAAGCGCCTTAGAATACTCATCTCGCCCACCTGTGTCGGTTTGCGGTACGGTCATCGTTAGACTGAAGCTTAGAGGCTTTTCTTGGAACCACTTCCAATTGCTTCGCTCCCGAAGGAGCTCGCGCCACACCCTTGAATTACGCGCCCGGATTTGCCTAAGCGCCTTCTCCAATGCAGCGACCGGGACTTCCAACACCCGGACAACCTTCCGCGATCCGTCCCCCCATCGCATCTAACGACGGTGCAGGAATATTGACCTGCTTCCCATCAGCTACGCATTTCTGCCTCGCCTTAGGGGCCGACTCACCCTACGCCGATGAACGTTGCGTAGGAAACCTTGGGCTTACGGCGAGGGGGCCTTTCACCCCCTTTATCGCTACTCATGTCAGCATTCGCACTTCCGATACCTCCAGCACGCTTTTCAACGCACCTTCGCAGGCTTACGGAACGCTCTCCTACCATGCGTGCAAGCACGCATCCGCAGCTTCGGTATATAGCTTAGCCCCGTTACATCTTCCGCGCAGGACGACTCGATCAGTGAGCTATTACGCTTTCTTTAAAGGGTGGCTGCTTCTAAGCCAACCTCCTGACTGTTTTAGCCTTCCCACTTCGTTTCCCACTTAGCTATATTTGGGGACCTTAGCTGGCGGTCTGGGTTGTTTCCCTCTTGACACCGGACGTTAGCACCCGATGTCTGTCTCCCGTGATTGCACTCTTCGGTATTCGGAGTTTGCTATGGCGGGGTAATCTGCAATAGACCCCCCAACCATGACAGTGCTCTACCCCCGAAGGTGAGACACGAGGCACTACCTAAATAGTTTTCGGAGAGAACCAGCTATTTCCAGGTTTGTTTAGCCTTTCACCCCTATCCACAGCTCATCCCCTAACTTTTCAACGTTAGTGGGTTCGGACCTCCAGTACGTGTTACCGCACCTTCATCCTGGCCATGGATAGATCACCTGGTTTCGGGTCTACGCCCAGCAACTGAACGCCCTATTCGGACTCGCTTTCGCTACGCCTGCCCTATACGGTTAAGCTTGCTACTGAACGTAAGTCGCTGACCCATTATACAAAAGGTACGCCGTCACCCCTTGCGAGGCTCCGACTGTTTGTATGCATGCGGTTTCAGGATCTATTTCACTCCCCTCCCGGGGTTCTTTTCGCCTTTCCCTCACGGTACTGGTTCACTATCGGTCGATCACGAGTATTTAGCCTTGGAGGATGGTCCCCCCATCTTCAGACAGGATTTCACGTGTCCCGCCCTACTTGTCGCACACCTAGTTCTTTCATACTGTTTTCGCCTACAGGGCTATCACCTGCTATGGCCGCACTTTCCAGAGCGTTCGGCTAACAATATAAATAAAGAGTGCAAGGCTCATCCCATTTCGCTCGCCACTACTTTGGGAATCTCGGTTGATTTCTTTTCCTGCGGTTACTTAGATGTTTCAGTTCACCGCGTTCGCTTCACATGGCCTATGTATTCAGCCATGGATACTCCATAAGGAGTGGGTTTCCCCATTCGGACATCTACGGATCAAAGCTCGTTTGCCAGCTCCCCGTAGCTTTTCGCAGGCTACCGCGTCCTTCATCGCCTGTGATCGCCAAGGCATCCACCACATGCACTTGTTCGCTTGACCCTATAACGAGTCTGTCTCTCGATCATCGTTAGCGCTTTAGCGCTTACGAGGATCCGATACAAAGTACGTTACAGGTTGAGTTCTCGCGTTGTGCCGTATTCCAAGTTGATGTCGACCAGAGTTGGCGCTTTAGCGCTTACTCTGGTCCCACTCCCGTAGGGAGCCGAACATGAAGTTCGAATCATCTTGAGATACATCGATACAATCACAACCCGGATAGTTTCCACGTCCATCTCAAAGACGCTTCCGCTATCCAAATTACTTACTTCTTCCAGATTGTTAAAGAACGACAGCCGATATGGTGTTACTCATATCACTCTGACTGGCTCAATCGCCAATGAGTAATATTCGATTCGTTCTCTCGAACTCCATCAAACATTATCCATTGGGCTCCCTTCGGGAGTGAGATGCTCGTAAGCGCTGAAGCGCTAACGATCATCGCAATTGGTGGAGGCAGACGGGATCGAACCGACGACCCCCTGCTTGCAAAGCAGGTGCTCTCCCAGCTGAGCTATGCCCCCATGAGTACAGATTTGCCTCAGGTGTGTTACCGCCAGACAATGGTGGGTCTGGTTGGATTCGAACCAACGACCCCCGCCTTATCAAGACGGTGCTCTAACCGACTGAGCTACAGACCCCTGAGTCTGTCTTTAATTTACAGCCGATAAGCGTGAGCGCTCAATTTTGCGAGATAGCTCTGGAAAGGAGGTGATCCAGCCGCACCTTCCGATACGGCTACCTTGTTACGACTTCACCCCAGTCATGAATCCTACCGTGGTGACCGTCCTCCTTGCGGTTAGACTAGCCACTTCTGGTAAAACCCACTCCCATGGTGTGACGGGCGGTGTGTACAAGACCCGGGAACGTATTCACCGCGGCATGCTGATCCGCGATTACTAGCGATTCCAGCTTCATGCACTCGAGTTGCAGAGTGCAATCCGGACTACGATCGGTTTTCTGGGATTAGCTCCCCCTCGCGGGTTGGCAACCCTCTGTTCCGACCATTGTATGACGTGTGAAGCCCTACCCATAAGGGCCATGAGGACTTGACGTCATCCCCACCTTCCTCCGGTTTGTCACCGGCAGTCTCCTTAGAGTGCTCTTGCGTAGCAACTAAGGACAAGGGTTGCGCTCGTTGCGGGACTTAACCCAACATCTCACGACACGAGCTGACGACAGCCATGCAGCACCTGTGCGCCGGTTCTCTTTCGAGCACTCCCGAATCTCTTCAGGATTCCGACCATGTCAAGGGTAGGTAAGGTTTTTCGCGTTGCATCGAATTAATCCACATCATCCACCGCTTGTGCGGGTCCCCGTCAATTCCTTTGAGTTTTAATCTTGCGACCGTACTCCCCAGGCGGTCAACTTCACGCGTTAGCTACGTTACTAAGGAAATGAATCCCCAACAACTAGTTGACATCGTTTAGGGCGTGGACTACCAGGGTATCTAATCCTGTTTGCTCCCCACGCTTTCGTGCATGAGCGTCAGTATTGGCCCAGGGGGCTGCCTTCGCCATCGGTATTCCTCCACATCTCTACGCATTTCACTGCTACACGTGGAATTCTACCCCCCTCTGCCATACTCTAGCCTGCCAGTCACCAATGCAGTTCCCAGGTTGAGCCCGGGGATTTCACATCGGTCTTAGCAAACCGCCTGCGCACGCTTTACGCCCAGTAATTCCGATTAACGCTTGCACCCTACGTATTACCGCGGCTGCTGGCACGTAGTTAGCCGGTGCTTATTCTTCCGGTACCGTCATCCCCCGGCTGTATTAGAGCCAAGGATTTCTTTCCGGACAAAAGTGCTTTACAACCCGAAGGCCTTCTTCACACACGCGGCATTGCTGGATCAGGCTTTCGCCCATTGTCCAAAATTCCCCACTGCTGCCTCCCGTAGGAGTCTGGGCCGTGTCTCAGTCCCAGTGTGGCTGGTCGTCCTCTCAGACCAGCTACTGATCGTCGCCTTGGTAGGCCTTTACCCCACCAACTAGCTAATCAGCCATCGGCCAACCCTATAGCGCGAGGCCCGAAGGTCCCCCGCTTTCATCCGTAGATCGTATGCGGTATTAATCCGGCTTTCGCCGGGCTATCCCCCACTACAGGACATGTTCCGATGTATTACTCACCCGTTCGCCACTCGCCACCAGGTGCAAGCACCCGTGCTGCCGTTCGACTTGCATGTGTAAGGCATGCCGCCAGCGTTCAATCTGAGCCAGGATCAAACTCTTCAGTTCAAACCTGTTACTGTTTTCGGTTCCGTTAAGAACCGGTCGCTCACTCAAAGCTGACAGGAATATGAATCACTTCATAAACCTGACTTACTTTAGTGTGAGACTCTTGATACTTTTGCTATCTGATCCGAAGATCAGCTCGCTGCCATCAAGCGCCCACACTTATCGGCTGTTAATTTTTAAAGAGCATTCCTGCGAGGAACTTCGCGTTTCCCGGCAGCGCTGCGTTTTCAGCAGCAGAGAAGCGAGATTATGAACCGCCTTTCTTCGCTCGTCAACAACTTTCTGAACTGCTTCGTTGCGACCGCGAGGGGTTCAGCTTCGTGTGCCCAGGGCCGCTACCGCTGACCCAATCGCACCGCTTCCCTTCTTCTCCCGCGCCGCGTTTCCGTTAGCGCGAAAGAGGCGTGATTCTAGGCATCGTTCAGCGATCGCGCAAGGGGTTTCCGAAAAAATTTAAGGCCCCCGCACGCTGCCGCGTGCGGGGGCCTTAAATAGACACGGTTCAATCGTCAGGCCACACGCACCTGGCGCGCCACTATCTCCATATAGTGATCGAGACCGGGCGTCACCTTGCCGGCCTCCTTCGCCGCGTCGTCCCAGCGGCGCAGACGCAGCGCGTCTGCCGCGAACGGACGCCGCAGGAACGCCGCCGCTTCATCGTCACTATAGATGCCGCCCTGCAGCGCAAGGCTGCGCGCCGAATCCGCCGACAGGCTCTCGACATACCCGGCATCCGTACGGCACAGGCAACGCTTCGCGTCGACATGCAGCCGGATTGGCTCCAGCACCGCGTCGCCGAACAGCGGCCGCACGAACGGCAACACGTAATACTGATGCAGATCGTCGATCCCGCGCGCGCTCGGCGTCTCCCCCTGACAACTCAGCAGATGGCCAAGATCGTGGAGGAACGCCGCCGCGACCAGTGCGTCGTCGGCGCCCGATTCTTCCGCCAGCAAGCCGCTCTGCAACGCGTGCTCCAGTTGCGTGACCGGTTCGCCGCTATACGCGACGTGGCCGTGCTCGCGATACAGACCGTGAATCTCTTCCACTGTCAGTGCCATCCGCTTACTCCCACGGCAACGAAAACGTCTTCAGGTTCGTGAAGCTCTTCATCGCTTCCTGAACGCCCTCCTTATAGCCGAGCCCCGAATCCTTGATCCCGCCGAACGGCGACAGCTCGATCCGGTATCCAGGCACCTCCCACACGTTCACCGTCCCGACTTTCAATTCGTTCACGAACCGCACGACCGCGGCCGTGCTGTCCGTGCAGACGCCCGACGACAACCCGAACGCGGTGCCGTTGCTGATCCGGATCGCATCGTCGATCGTGTCGAACGCGATGATCGGCGATACGGGACCGAATGTTTCGTCGCGTACGATCGTCATCGACGGATCGACGTTGTCGAGCACGGTCGGCGCATACAGCGCACCACGACGTACGTTGCCGATCAGCAGGCGCGCGCCCCGCGCAACAGCGTCGTCGACTCGCGCTTCGAACAGCCGCGCCGCTGCATCGTCGATCACCGTCCCCATGTCGTTCGCGGGATCGAACGGATCGCCGTACTTCCATGCGCGCGTCTTCTCGACGAGCAATTCGGTAAACGCCGGCGCAATCGAGCGCTGTACCAGAATCCGCTTCACGGCCGTGCAGCGCTGCCCCGAATTCCGATACGAGCCGAGTACGGCGAGCGACGCCGCACGTTCCAGATCGGCATCGTCGAGAACAATCAGCGGGTCGTTGCCGCCCAGCTCCAGCACGATGCGCCGATACCCGGCCCGCGCGGCGATCGCCTTGCCGATCGACACGCCGCCCGTAAAGGTAATCAGCGACGCATGCGGATGCGTAACGAGTTCATCGGCAATTTCGCGCGGATCGCCGGTCAGCACCTGCAGCATCGGTTCCGGCAAGCCGGCCTCGTAGAGCAGGTCCGCCAGATAAAACGCCGACAGCGGCACCTTCTCCGACGGCTTCACGATCACGCGGTTGTTGGTCGCGATCGCCGGCGCGATCTTGTGCGCAACCTGATTCATCGGGTGATTGAACGGCGTGATCGCGACGATCACGCCGTCGAGCGGCTGACGCTGCGAGAACACGCGCCGCGCCTTCCCGTGAGGCGTCAGGTCGCATGAGAAGCTCTGCGCGTCGTCGCGCAACGCCTCGGCCGACGCGAACTTCAGCACGTCGGCAACGCGGCCGATCTCGTAACGGGAATCCTGTTTCGACAATCCCGACTCGAGCGTGATCAGATCGGACGCTTCGTCGGCTCGCTCGCGCAGCAGCGCGGCCGCGCGCTCGAGGATCTGCGAACGCTCGTAACGCGTCAGCGCCGGCCGATACGCGATCGCGTAGTCGAATGCAGCGCGCACGTCCTCGACGCTCGCAAGCGGCGCCGTTCCGACGCGCGTGCCGGTGTACGGATCGGCGACGTCGAACACACGGTCGCGCAGCGCGCGCGTGCCGCACCACCGCAGCGTCTCGGCGCGGAACGCGGGGTGATCTTGCCGGGGATGAGCCATCATGTCGCGATCCGGTTCAACACGAAATCGAACACGTCGAAGTTGCGCGGACGGCGCACGGGATCGCCCCGCTCGATCCGACGATTGAACAGCAACGGCACTTCCTGCTCGGACACGCCGCCATGCGAGCGCAGCGGCACGGTCAGGCCGGACAGATCGTGTTCGCGCTCCCGCGTGCCGAGCGTCGTGTCCCGCCGAGCGATCACGACGAGATCGCCGATCCGGTCGGCCGGCAATTCGAAGCGCGCGGCGGCTTCCGCGTTGTCGAGCACGAGTTCGACGCCGTCGAGCCGGCCGATGCGCCACATCGCTTCGGCGCGGTCGGCGCCCGGCGCCAGATAAACCGTGGCAAACGAGCCGAGCGCGCCGTGATGCACGACGTACGGATCGGTGATCGGCAGGATCACGCGCGCGGCGCGCGCACCGAACCAGCCGTCGAACGCGTCCTGCAGGTAGATGACGTTCGGGCGGCCCGTCGCGGGATCGTGCTTCGCGTTCATCCCGTGGTCGGCGGTGAGCCCGATCGCCCAGCCGAGCCCGTCGAGCTGCGCCAGGTAGCCGTCCATCATCGCGTAGAACGCGTTCGCGCCCGCGCTGCCCGGCGCGCATTTGTGCTGCACATAGTCGGTGGTCGACAGGTACATCAAGTCGATCTGGCGTTTCTGCGCAAGGCGCACGCCGGCCGCGAACACGAACTCGGACAGCGCCGCGCTGTACACGTCCGGCGACGGCAGCCCGACCCAGTCGAGCACGTCGACAATCCCGTTCTCCGCGAGATTCGCCTGCGCAGCCTTCTCGGCGGAGAAGCAGATACCGTTCATCCGCCAGCCGAGCAGCCGCCGCAGCTTGTCCTTCGCGGTGACGACGGCCACGCGCGCGCCGGCGTCGGCGGCCGCCGCGAGCAGCGTGCCGGCACGCAAGTAGGCCGGGTCGTTCATCATCACTTCGGCGCCGCGTCCATCGTCGGCGGCCGGATCCCAGAAGTAGTTGCCGCAGATCCCGTGCACTGACGGCGGCACGCCGCATACGATCGACAGGTTGTTCGGGTTCGTGAAGGTCGGCACGACGCAATCGGCGCGCCATGCGGTGCCTTCGGCGATGATCCGGCCGATGAACGGCGCGACGCCCGCTTCGACCGCGCGCTCGAGATAGTCGTACTCGCAGCCGTCGACGCAGACGACGACGGTCGGTTCGACCGGCAGCCGGTAGCGCCGGCCATTGACGTCGACGCAGCGCCCGGCGAGACGGGTCGAATCCGTGCCGGCGTCTGGCTGCTCGCCGGGAAGCCGCAACGCGAACGCGGCGTTCATGATGCGGCCCGCTTGCCGCGCGGCACACGCGCGGCGATCAGCAGCAGCGCCGCGAGCGACGCGCCGAGCATCAGCAGCGACAACGCCGATGCGGGAAGGTAGTAGCCGCGCTCGACCTGGCCGATGACGACGATCGGCACAGTCGCGAACCCCGGCGGATACACGGTCAGCGTCGCACCGAGTTCGCCGAGCGACAGCGCGAAGCCGAGCGCAACGCTCGCGCGCAGCGCCGGCACCAGTTGCGGCAGCAGCACGCGGCGCAGCACCATCGCGGGCGGGGCGCCGAGGCTCGCGGCCGCTTCGCGCAGCACGGTCAGCTCCGGGCGCAGCGCGGCGGCCGCGCACCGATAGCAGAACGGCAAAATCAGCGCGAGCTGCACGAGCACCACGATCGCCGCGGAACTCGACAGGTCCAGCGGCTTCTGGTGATACGCGATCAGCACCGCGAGCCCGAGCACGACGCTCGGCATCCCGTTCGGCACCATCACGAGGGCGTCGACGAGCGCGCCGAGCCCGCGGCGGTCGCGCCCTTCGAGCGCGAGGGCGAGCCACAGCCCGAGAACCGTGCCGAGCGCCGACACGCCGAAGCCGATTTCGAGGCTCGTCAGCAACGCATCGTATTCCGGCGACCCGAGCCGCTCGAACCAGCGCAGGCTGTAACCGGCTGGCAGAATCGTGCCCGACCACTGCGTCGACACGCTCGACAGCGCGACCACGCTCACCGGCAGCACGAACAGCCAGAAGCACGTGAATGCGGCCAGCGCGAGCGCCGCGCGCGACGCATGTTTGCGCAGCGTGTCGCCCCAGCCGATCTGGTGACGCGGCACGGCTTGTCCGATACGGAATTCAGCGGACATCGTTCCCTCCCATCGCGCGCCGGTTCACCCGGCGATAAACCGCATAGAGCGCCAGCGACAGCGCGAGCATCACGACCGCGCCGGCCGACGCGGTCGGCAGATCGAGATCGACGGTCGCGCTGCTGTAGATCGCGACTGGCAGTGTCACGAGCCGTGCGCTGCCGAGCACCAGCAGGATCCCGAATTCGTTCAGGGTCAGCAGAAAGCACAGCACGGTGCCGGCCGCGATGCCCGGCCACGCGATCGGCATCACGATGCGACGCGCGAGCATCCACCCGGACGCGCCGAGACTGCGCGCCGCCTCGACCAGACGCAGGTCGAGCGTCGCGAACGATGCCAGCGTCGGTCGAACCACGAACGGCGTGTAAAACACCGTCTGCGCAAGGATCACGCCACCGGTACCGAACAGGAAATCGAGCGGCGGATTCTCGAGATGGAGCAGATGCTGCAGCGCGATGCTGATCGAGCCTTGCGACCCGTACAGGAAAATCAGCGTGAACGCGACGAGGAACGACGGGAACGCGACGTACAGTTCCAGGAAACGCGTGACGAGCGACGCGCCCGGGAACGGTTTGAAGAACAGAAGCGCGGCGAGCAGCACGCCGAGCACGGACGCGCTGCCCGCGCTTGCGAACAGCACGCCGACGGTCGTCATCATCACGTTGCGCGTATCCGGGTTGCCGAAGAACGCGCGGTACGCGGCGAAGCTGAGCCCGTGATCGCCGGATACGCTCAGCAGCACAAGACGCACGAACGGATAGATGACGAGCGGCCCCAGCACGACCATCGCGAGCGCGGCGATGTGCAGGTCGCTCATGCGCTGGCGGCGTCGCGCGGCCGCGGCATGCTCGGCGGCCGATGCGTGCAGCCGCGGCGTCAGGCCGGCTTCAGGGCTCGATAAGGACGACATCGTCTGCCTCGCAATGCAGGGACACGCGCGCGCCGCGCTCGGGGGCCGCGCCGCGGCCGCGTTGCATCGTCACACGCACGGGTTCGTCGGGCGCCGCGTCGATCACGACCGCGACCGACAGGTCGGCGCCCTGCCATTCGACGGACGACACCGTGCCGTGCAGCCCGCCCGCCGCGGGCGGCATCACGGTCAGCCGTTCGGGGCGCACGCACGCGACCTTGTCGCGCACGTCGTGGCGCGGATCGCCAAGCGGGAAAATCACATGCGGCGGCAGCAGGTTCGCCGGGCCGAGATAGCGCGCGACGTAGCCGTCGCGAGGCGCGTCGTACAACTGTTGCGGCGTGCCGAGCTGCGCGATGCGGCCGTCGCGCATCAGCAGCGCGCGGTCGGACAGCACGAGCGCGTCGTCGCGATCGTGCGTCACGCAGACGACGGTCAGGTTCGGCAGCCGCTCGTGCAACGCCTTCAGTTCGCTGCGCACCGACGCGCGCAGATTCGCATCGAGCGCCGACAGCGGCTCGTCGAGCAGCAGCACGTCCGGCTCGATCACGAGCGCGCGGGCCAGCGCGACGCGCTGCTGCATCCCGCCCGACAACTGCGCTGGCAGGTGATGGCCGGTATCGCCGAGCTGCACGAGCTTCAGCGCGTCGGCGACGCGGCGCGTCACTTCCGGCGACGCCATCCTGCGCGCACGCAGCCCGAATGCGACGTTCTCGAACACCGACAGGTGCGGGAACAGCGCGTAATTCTGGAACAGCAGCCCGAGATTGCGCTTGTGCGGCGGCACATAGGTGAGGTCGCGTCCGGCTACGGTCAGCGTGCCGGTCAGGCCATCGGCCTTCACGAACCCGGCGATGAAGCGCAGCAGCGTGGTCTTGCCGCAGCCGCTCTTGCCGAGCACGGTCAGAAATTCGCCGGCGGCGATCGACAGCGACAGATCGTCCAGCACCGTGCGCGCACCGTAGCGCACGCTCAGGTGTTCGATCTGCACGCCGCCTGGCGCGCCGGACCGCAACGTCGCGTGCGGCCCGGCGGCGCCGAATGCGCCGGGATGGGTCAGGGTGGTGTCCACCGGGTTCATCCTCTTGCTTTCGAATTCAGGCGGCGTGCACCGGTCATTTCGGCTTGACGACGTCGAGCTGCTTGCCCGAGCTGCCGATCACGTCCTTCTTCCAACGCTCGATCCACTGCGGCTTCTTCTCCATCACCTGCGCCCAGTCGACCGGAATCAGCTTCACGCCCGCGATCGCCTTCTTCACCGCTTCACCGTTCTTGCCGGCAAGCGGCACGTCAGTGCGGCCCGGAATCCCGTACATGTCGGGCACCTTCGACTGCACTTCGGTCGACATCAGGTAGTCGATCAGCTTCTTGCCGGCGTCCTGGTTCGGGCCGCTCTTGATCAGGCCGATGCCGTACGGCAGCTGGAACGTGGTCGGCTGGTCGCCGGCCTTCGCTGCCAGGAAGATCGGCTTGACGGACAGCGCGCCGTGGTCGGCATCGTCGAGGTCCATCTGCAGGTCGCCGTTCGCGACGCTGATTTCGTTGCGCGACAGCAGCACGTTCAGGTAACCCGTGCCCTTCGTGTGGAACTTCACGCTCTGCGACAGCTTCGCGAGGTAGTCGAACGCCTTGTCCTCGCCCATCAGCGTGGTCGTCAGGATCAGCACGGCCATCCCGTCGCCGGCGGTTGCCGGGTTGGAGTACGCGACCTTGCCGGCATAGCTCGGCGACAACAGGTCGGCGAATGTCTTCGGCTGGTTCTTCACGACGTCCGGGTTGATCGCGAACGAGAAGTAGTTGTTCACGAACGTCGCCCACGTGCCGTCTTCCGCCTTCGCGATCGCCGGCACGTTCTTGTAGTTGACGCTCTGGTAAGGCTGAAGCAGCCCCATCTGGCCGGCTTGCTGGATGAACGGCGGCAGCGTGACGATCACGTCCGCCTTCGGCGAATTCTTTTCGATGTTCGCGCGGTTGACGACCTCGCCGCTACCCGCCGTCACGATGTTGACCTTCACGCCTTCCTTCTTCTCGAACGCAGGCAGCACATCGCGGTAGAGGTTCTCCAGACCGTCCGCCGTGTACAGCACGACCGCATTCGCCGCATGCGCGGGCATCGACGCGGCTTGAAGCAGACCGGCGGCGCAAGCGGCCAGCGCGAACTTCAGGAACGCGCCGCGAGCGGCGCGCGAGGAATTCTGCAGTGTCATCTCACTTCTCCGTAGGCGGACCACCAAGCGGCCGGGGCACGATCCGGCTCCTTCCAGTCGGACAAGCCGCGAACCGGCCTGCCTCGCTGCCGCGCTGCAGGTGGCTTCGCGCGGCAACCGAAGGATCACAGCGTTCGATGACAACCCCGTGACGACTGCCACAATTGCCACAAAATGACATATTTTGCCAATATCCTGCAAGTCGCACAGGCTGCTGTCCCGGAATTTCTCTCGCCCTTTCCTGAGGAAAAACATGCCCGACCCGATTCTGCTCACGCCCGGTCCGCTCGCCACGACCGCCACAACACGCAACGCAATGCAACATGACTGGGGCTCGTGGGACGCCGCTTTCAATCAATTGACGGCCGGCGTCTGCGCGGATCTCGTCGCGATCGCGCACGGCGGCGACGAGTACGTGTGCGTGCCGATGCAGGGTAGCGGCACGTTTTCCGTCGAGGCCGCGCTGGGCACGCTGGTGCCGCGCGACGGCGTCGTGCTGGTGCCGGACAACGGCGCGTATTGCGCGCGCATCCTGAAGATCCTCGGCCGGCTCGGCATCAACGCGATCGCACTGCCGTTCGGCGAGGACACGGCGGTCGACCCGGCCGCGGTCGACGCCACGCTCGCGCGCGAGCCGCGCATCACGCACGTCGCGCTCGTGCATCTGGAAACGAGCGCCGGCATCCTGAACCCGCTCGACGCGATCGCCGCAGTGTGCCGGCGGCACGGCAAGCGGCTGATCGTCGATGCAATGAGTTCGTTCGGCGCGGTGCCGATCGCGCTGGAGGACAGCGGCATCGACGCGCTGATCTCGGCGAGCGGCAAGTGCCTGGAAGGCGTGCCGGGGATGGGTTTCGCGATCGTGCGGCGCGACGCGCTCGACGCGTGCGCAGGCAACTCGCCGTCGCTCGCGCTGGACCTGCACGATCAGCACGCGTACCTGCGCAAGACCGGCCAGTGGCGCTTCACGCCGCCGACGCACGTCGTCGCCGCGCTGCGCGCCGCACTCGACCAGTACCTTGCCGACGGCGGCCAGCCGGCGCGCGGCGCGCGTTATGCGCAGAACTGCCGCACGCTCGTCGACTCGATGTGCGCGCTCGGCTTCGTGCCGTTCCTCGATGCCGCCGTGCAGGCGCCGGTGATCGTCACGTTTCACGCGCCGGATCATCCGGACTACGATTTCCGCCGCTTCTACGACGCGGTGCGCGATGCGGGATTCATTCTTTATCCGGGCAAGCTGACGCAGGTGGAAACGTTTCGCGTCGGCTGCATCGGCGCCATCGATGCCGACGTCATCCGGCGCGCGGTAGCGGCGATCGCACGGGCGGTCGAATCGCTCGGGATTACGGTGCAACGCGCATGACTGCACGCGCATAAACCGGCCCGCGACCGGGCCCGCAAACAAAAACGCCCGGCGACCCACGGGCCGCCGGGCGAACGCACCGAGAGTGCGTGGAGCCGATGCTTAAAGCTCGATCCGCTTGATGTCGCCGACCACGAAGATGTAAGACAGCGCACCGATCAGGGCGATCACGCCGATGAACACCAGCGCGCCGACGAACGAACCCGTGGATGCGACGATAAAGCCGACGACGAGCGGCGTGATGATCCCCGCGAGGTTCGCCGCGAAGTTGAAGATGCCGCCCGTCACGCCGAGCAGGCCGTCCGGCGCGATGTCGGACACGAGCGTCCAGCCGAGCGCGGCCATCCCTTGCGCGAAGAACGCCACCGACATGATCGCGATCACGGCTTCGTTGCTCTGCACGTAGTTCGCGAGAATGATCGTCGACGCGAGCAGCAGGCCCGCAATGATCGGCAGCTTGCGCGCGAGGTTCGCCGACTTGCCGCGACGCAGCAGCCAGTCCGAGAAAATGCCGCCGAACATCACACCGACCGACGCGGCAATGAACGGCATCACCGCGAAGAAGCCGATCTTCAGCCAGCCCATGTGGCGCTCGGTCGCGAGATAGGTCGGGAACCAGGTCAGGAAGAACACGAGCGTCGAGTTGCCGGCGAACTGGCCGAGGCAAATACCCGCGAGCTGACGCTTCTTCACCAGCCGGCCAACCATCGACCAGCTGAACTTGGCCTGCGCCGACCTGGCGCCCGCGTCGCCGTTCTTGCGCGCACCATGAACGAGGCCGCCGCCTGCTTCGATGTACGCAAGCTCCTCCGAGTTCGCGGCCGGATGATTGCGCGGCTCGTGATAAAGCTTCCACCAGACCAGGCCGAACACGATGCCGACTGCGCCGACCACCCAGAACAGCGAGCGCCAGCCGAACGCGCCCATCAACGCGAACAGCACGGGGCTGAAGAACGCAAGGCCGATGTACTCGCCGACGGTATACGTGCCCGTCGCCATCGCGCGCTCGTTCTGCGGGAACCAGGTCGCGACCACGCGGCTATTGGTCGGAAAGCACGGCGCCTCGGTCACGCCGAGGCCGAGCCGGCACGCGAGCAGCGTTGCGACACCGGGCACGAAGCCTTGCAGGAACGTGCACAGCGACCACAGCGTCATCGACCAGTAATAGGTGACCTTGCTGCCGAAGCGGTCGAGAAACAGACCGCCGGGCACCTGCATCGCGACGTACGTCCACGAGAACGCGGAAAACATGATGCCCATCACCGCCGCATTGATGCCGAGCTCCTTGGTGAGCTGCGGCGCAGCCACCCCCAGCACCGTACGGTCGAGGTAGTTGATCATCGTGCCGATCGCGAGCAGCGCAAGGATCTTGTAGCGCGCCGATGTCCGCCGGACCGTGCCGGCCGCCTGCGCCGGCGCGGCGTTGGTATGGGTGGTGTGCTGCATGGTTGTCTCCTGGTCTCTTTTTCGAGCTAGTAGGTAGAAAGGTCAGCGCGCGACGAGCGACTGAAAGTGTTCGAACATCCGCTCGTCGTCGGGCGTGCGGCCGGTGAAGATTTCGAACGCATCGACGGCCTGGTACACGGCCATCCCGCCGCCCGGCAGCGTTGCGCAGCCAGCCGCGCGCGCCGCGCGGAGCAGTTCCGTTTCGAGCGGGAAGTACACGATGTCGGCGACCCACATTCCGGCGTGAAGCAGTTCGGCGGGCAGCGGCAAGCCCGGATGCTTGATCATGCCGGTCGGCGTTGCGTGGATCAGCCCGGTTGCGGCTTTCACCGCGGCCGCGAGGTCGTCGCCGGCCGTGACCCGCGCGGCCGGGAACCGTTGCTGCAGTTCGCCCGCGAGCGTGACCGCACGCGTGCGGTCGACATCGAAAATCGTCAGTTCGGCCGCGCCCATTTGCAGCGCCGCATGCGCGACGGCTGCACCCGCACCGCCCGCGCCGAGCTGCACGACACGCTCGAGCGACGCGGACGGCAGCCCGCGGCGGAACGATTTCGCGAAACCGGACCAGTCGGTGTTGTGGCCGATCCGCTTGCCGTCCCTGAACAACACGGTGTTCACCGCGCCGAGGGCGCGCGCGTCGTCCGACAATTCGTCGAGATGCTCGATCACGCGCTGCTTGCACGGATGCGTGATGTTCAGGCCGTTGTAGCCCATCCGCTGCGCGGCGTCGAGCAATTCGGGCAGCGCGTCGGCGGTCAGCCCGAGCACGTCGAGATCGATGCGGCGATAGACGTAGCCGAAACCCTGGCGGAATCCCTCTTCCTCATGCATCGCGGGCGACAACGAACCGCCGATGCCCTGGCCGATCAGGCCGATCAGAAAGGACGGGCGGCTCATTGCGCGGCTCGCTGGGCAAAAAGGGTCGACAGGCGCTGCAGCGCGAACACGTAGCCTTCGGTACCGCACCCGCAGATCACCGCTTCGGCAATGGCCGCTATATATGAGTGGTGACGGAATGCCTCACGGCGGTGCACGTTGGAAATGTGCACCTCGATCACGGGCTTCGCGATCGCGGACAGCGCATCGGCCAGCGCGACCGACGTATGCGTATAGGCAGCCGGGTTGATCACGATGCCGTGCGTGTCGTGACGCGCGGCATGCAGCCAGTCGATCAGCTGGTGCTCGGCGTTCGACTGGCGGAAGTCGATCTCCAGACCGAGGCCTTCGGCGGCGCTACGGCAACGCTGCTCGACGTCCGCAAGGGTCTCGGCGCCGTAGATATGCGGCTCGCGGGTGCCCAGCAGATTCAGGTTCGGGCCGTTCAGCACCAGCACCTTGTGCTTGCTCATGACGATTTCTGCTCCAAAAACGGGGGCGGAACGTTATCCGATCCGCCCCGTGACAATCAGGATGTGGCGCTAGTGTGCGCCGGCGCGAGCCCGCTGTCTTTTCGGGTTTTCGCTTATTTGTACCATCTAGTTAGTTTGTATAATCTGCGTCACTTCCCTAGTAAATTGGGGATATGGCATCCGCAACGAATTCAACGACTGGTTCATTCCCGCCCCATTCGGCCGACGCCACATCCCGCTCACCCGCAGGATTCGCCCATGCAGCGCTCGATCGCCACGGTGTCACTGTCCGGCACGCTCGCCGAGAAGCTCGCAGCCATCAAGGCCGCCGGTTTCGACGGTGTCGAAATCTTCGAGAACGACCTCGTGTACTTCGACGGCTCGCCCGCCGACGTGCGGCGCATGGCCGCCGATCTCGGCCTGGACATCGTGCTGTTCCAGCCCTTTCGCGACTTCGAGGGCGTGAGCGCGGCGCAGCTCGCGCGCAATCTCGACCGCATCCGTCGCAAGTTCGACGTGATGCACGCGCTCGGCACCGATCGCATCCTGGTATGCAGCAGCGTGTCGCCCGACGCGATCGCGGACGACGCGCTGCTGATCGACCAGCTCGGCACGCTCGCCGAAGCGGCGCGGCAGGCCGGCGTGGTCGCCGCGTACGAGGCGCTCGCGTGGGGCAGCGTCGTGAAACGGTACGGTCACGCGTGGCAGCTCGTGAATGCGGTCAACAGCCCGCACCTCGGCCTCGCGCTCGACAGCTTCCATACGCTGTCGCTCGACGACTCGCCTGACGCGATCGCCGACATTCCGGGCGACCGGATCGCATTCGTTCAGATTGCCGATGCGCCGAAGCTCGCGATGGACGTGCTCGAATGGAGCCGCCACTACCGCTCGTTCCCCGGCCAGGGCGACTTCGACTTGGCGCGCTTCACGGCCCGCGTGATCGAGTCCGGTTATACGGGGCCGCTGTCGCTGGAGATCTTCAACGACGGCTTCCGCGCCGCGCCGACCGCGATCACGGCCGCCGACGGCCACCGCTC
The DNA here is from genome assembly GCF_001718795.1 of Burkholderia latens. NCBI lineage: Bacteria > Pseudomonadati > Pseudomonadota > Betaproteobacteria > Burkholderiales > Burkholderiaceae > Burkholderia > Burkholderia latens. The sequence continues at coordinate 2,056,589 of NZ_CP013438.1, forward strand.
GCTGCTCTATCTGGAAGAACTGACGCGCGCGCGACTCGCGCAGGACGGCCGCACGCCGTCCGCCGGGCAACCGCTGTTCGCACCGCCGGCGCCGCCCGCGCACGTGGGGTTCCAGTTCATCGAATTCGCGGTCGACGCGCAGGCAGCGGCCACCGTCGGCGAATGGCTCGGCCGTATGCGGTTCCGGCTCGCGGGTCGCCACCGGTCGAAGGACGTGACGCTGTTCCAGCACGGCGCGGCGTCGATCGTGCTGAACGCCGAGCGCGATTCGTTCGCCGATGCGTTCTTCCAGCAGCACGGGTTGTCGCTGTGCGCGTCGGCGTTCCGCGTCGACGACGCGAATGTCGCGTTCGAACGCGCGGCGGGCTTCGGCTATGCGCCGTTTTCCGGGCGCGTCGGCCCGAACGAGCGCGTGCTGCCGAGCGTGAAGGCGCCGGACGGCAGCCTCGAATACTTCGTCGACGAAGCGCCGAACGCGCCGACGCTGTACGAATCGGATTTCGTGCTCACCGACATCGACGGCCCGACCGAGGTCGGCCCGCTGACGGGTATCGATCATGTCTGCCTCGCGCTGCCGGCCGACGCGCTCGATACCTGGATCCTGTTCTTCAAGACCGCTTTCGGCTTCGAGGCAGAGCGCAGCTGGCTCGTACCGGATCCGTACGGCCTGATGCGCAGCCGCGCGGTGCGCAGCGCCGACGGCTCGGTGCGAATTGCACTGAATGCATCGGTCGACCGTCATACGGCCGTTGCCGAATCGCTCGACCGCTATCACGGCACGGGGCTGAATCACGTCGCGTTCCGCACCGACGACATCGTGAAGACGGTCGCCGCGCTCGCGGCCGACGGCGTGCCGTTCCTGCGGATTCCGCCGAACTACTACGACGATCTGGCCGCACGCTACGCACTGCCCGACGAGATGATCGACACGCTGAGCGCGCACCATCTGCTGTACGACCGCGACGAAAGCGGCGGCGAATTCCTGCACGCATACACGGAACTGGTCGACGGCCGGTTCTCGCTGGAAATCGTCGAGCGGCGCGGCGGTTACGACGGCTACGGCGCGGCGAACGCGGCCGTGCGCCTCGCCGCGCAGGCGCAGCGCAAGAAATAAGAGGGGTATGAATCGGATCGGGCGCAGGCGGAACCGGAACACCGGCAGACGCCACACCGCGCGGCGGGCAGACGCACCATCGTGCGCAACGCCGCCGCACAGAGCCGCCCGGCAAGGCTCGGCGCGCTGGCGCGCGGAATGCGCCCCGCGCCGGCGTTACATCCGGTAACGGACGCCGCACCGCACCATTGGCCTGCCCGCCGCGCGTTTAAGAATCGCTTAAGTCTTCGACGGCACCATCCGGAACCAACCACCCGATGGATATCCCGAAAAGGAGGACAGCGATGAGCGCCGTAGATGCACCCGCGGGCCGCCCGGCCGCCCCCCCTGCGAAAAAGACGATGCTGCGCCGCTTGCTCAGCCATCACGAGATCGCGACGCTGCTCGTGCTGCTGCACGCACCGATCGGCGCGAATGCGAAGCCCGAATTGCCCGCGCTGCAGGAAGCCGGACTCGTCGAGATGATCAAGCTCGACGCCGACACCTCGCCGAGCTTCCGCCTGACGGAGGACGGCACGGCCGTCTTGAAAGGCCTCGGCTACCGCTGAGCCATCGCTTCCCCGTTCCCGCACCACCCCGATCATCCGATGCGCCGGCCCGAGGCCGGCGCATCGCGTCAACCTGCCCGATCCTGCAGCATCAGCCGGTATTCGGTCGGCGTCACGCCGACCGTCGCCTTGAACTGGCGCGTGAACGCGCTGTGATCCGTATAGCCGCATAGCGCCGCGACGTCCGTTACCTTGTCGTGCGTGACGAGCAGCGCCGTAGCCGCCTCGAGCCGCGTCTTCAGCAGCACCTGGCGCGGCGTCAGGTGAAACACCTTGTGGAAGTAGCGCTCGAGCTGCGCGACCGACATCCCCGCCATCTGCGCGAGGTGCTTCAGGTTCAGCGGCTGCACGTAGTGATCCTGGATGTGCTGCACGACGTCGGCAAGCTTGCTGTATGCCGGATGCGAACCCTCGTGCGCCTTCAGGTCGCGCGAGATCCCCGCGAGGCCGACCACCTTGCCGGCCGCGTCGCGCAGCGGCTCCTTGCAGGTCAGGCACCAGCCCGGCTGACGGCCCGGATACAGGTGCAGCTCAAGCTGATCCATCAACTGCTGGCCGGCATTGATCGTCGCCATGTCCTGCTCGAAATAAGTCCGGCCGAAGCGGCGCGGAAACACTTCGTCGGTCGTCTTGCCGAGCAGGTCGCGCTTGTCCTTGTAGCCGCAGCGCATTGCGAGCGTGCGATTGACGAGCGCGTAGCGGCCGTTCGCATCCTTCACGAAAAACGCGACGTCGGGCAGCGCGTCGAACACCGGCTCGAGCAGGCGGAAATGCGCAAGCATCGCACCAAGATCGGTGTTGTCGGGCTGGTAGCGCAACGTTTCGGACAGGGTCATGGGCGGTGCGGCAAGGAAGGTCGTCATCCCGGCGTGTGCGGAGGGAGTGGCTGATGGCGTCGATTATAGAAGCGCCCCGCGGACGCGGCGCGGCGTTCGTCGGAACGCGATCGGGTGCAGCGGGTAACGCCGCTCACGCTATCGCGCGGCCCGACGATCGTGCAATACGAGCGCTGCGCAGCCGATGGGCGATGCTCTGCTCCGTGCATACGGCGGTGCGCGATGTGCGCGCCGCCTTGCGGTTGCGCGCGCAACGACCGCAGTGCGCGTGTCCGGCGGGACGGCGTCGCGTCCGGCCGCCGCCTGTCACGCGCCTGGGCGGCCACGACGGCGTATCGCGCCGGCATCGCCATCGTCACGCCACGCCAGGCGCTCGGACCCGCCATCGTAAAAATGCCGCCGCGCCGCGTCTTGGCGGGTTTGCGCATTCAGGATGACGATTTGAGCACATATCAGGGTTATCGACGATATGCCGAAATCGTCGCCACCCGCGCACCGAACGCGCAAGACGCGCGTATTTTCGTTGCCTAGACTTCGCTCAACGGTCACGAGACGACATCCCGCCGCCGCCACGCACGCGGATTCCGGCACAACCCGCACGGCGCGCGGCACATGCGGCCCGGCTTCTGCGGGCGCCGCACAAGCGATACGTCTCGCCCGGTTTACCGCAGCGGCCCGCTGGCCGGCCGCGGCCCAACCACGCCATCAAGGGGAAGTGAAAGTGAAGCTGAAGGTATCGCACGTCGCGCTGGCTGCTGCCTGCGCACTGTCGGGCGCACACGCCATCGCCGCGGACGTCGTCAAGATCGGTTTCGCCGCACCGCTAACGGGGCCGCAGTCGAACTACGGCACGGACATGCAAAAGGGCGTACAGCTCGCGATCGCCGATTTCAACGCGACGCATCCGACGATCGGCGGCAAACCGGTCACGTTCCAGCTCGACTCGCAGGACGACCAGGCCGACCCGCGCACCGGCACGACGGTCGCACAGCGGCTGATCGACGACAACGTCAGCGGGATCATCGGCCACTTCAACTCGGGCACGAGCATCCCCGCGTCCGACCTGTACGATCGCGCAGGGCTGCCGCAGATCTCGATGGCGACGTCGCCGCAGTACACCGCGCGCGGCTACAAGACGACCTACCGGCTGCTGACGAGCGACGCGCAGGCCGGCCGCATCGTCGGCACGTACGCGGTGAAGACGCTGCATTTCAAGCGCATCGCGATCATCGACGACCGCACCGCCTATGGGCAGGGCATCGCCGACGAATTCGCGAAAGCCGTGCAGGCCGCGGGCGGCACGATCGTGAAGCGTGACTTCACGAACGACAAGGCGCTCGACTTCTCGGCGATCCTGACCAACCTGAAGGGCATCAATCCCGACGCGATCTTCTACGGCGGCGGAGACGCACAGTCTTCGCCGATGATCCGCAAGATGCGCCAGCTCGGGATGAAATCGGCGTTCGTGACCGGCGAGATGTCGCGTTCGCCGACGTTCCTGAAGGTCGGCGGCGAAGCGGCCGAAGGCGCGATCGTCTACATGGGCGGGCTGCCGAAGGAAAAGATGCCCGGCTTCGCCGGCTACGCATCCCGCTACAAGGCGCGCTTCAACGAAGACGTGATCACGTATTCGCCTTATTCGTACGACGGCACGATCGCACTGCTCACCGCGATGAAGCAGGCGAACTCGACCGACCCGAAAGTCTATACGCCGTATCTCGGCAAGGTATCGATCAAGGGCGTGTCGGCGCCGAGCATCGCGTACGACGCGAAGGGCGACCTGAAGGATGCGCCGGTGACGATCTACAAGGTCGAGCGCGGCACGTTCAAGCCCGTCGACACGATCGCCGGCAACTGATTACGTCGCACCCCTGCCACGCGGCGCGGCATGCGGTTTCTCCGCCTGCCGCGCCGCGTCCGCATTGCGCGCGGCGAAGCGCCGAAGCTTTCCCCGGCCGCCTGCCGCATGCGCGCATTTCGCGCTCCTGTAGAATCCTCCCACCCGCTTCGACGCATCGTCTCCGTCGCGCCCCATCCTGGTGCGACGGCGCCTGTAACGTATTCCATCCGATACGCGACCCACGCTCGACGACGCAAGCCGCGCCTTGCCAGCCATGCCGAAAAGCGGGCCCTGGAGACGCAGCACCGACAACTACATTCGAAAACCGATCGTCCTGACCATGCAAGCTTCCGAATTGAGCGGCGTGCCTCGCGCCGCCGAACGCGCGCTCACGCGCAGCGATTACAAAACTCTTGGCCTTGCCGCACTCGGCGGCGCGCTCGAGTTCTACGACTTCATCATCTTCGTGTTCTTCGCGCCCGCGATCGGACAGCTGTTCTTCCCGCACGACATCCCCGACTGGCTGCGCCAGCTGCAGACGTTCGGCATCTTCGCGGCCGGCTATCTCGCCCGCCCGCTCGGCGGCGTGATCATGGCGCATTTCGGCGACCTGTTCGGCCGCAAGCGGATGTTCACGCTCAGCGTGCTGATGATGTCGGTGCCGACGCTGCTGATGGGGCTGCTGCCGACCTACGACACGATCGGCATCCTTGCGCCGGTGTTGCTGCTGCTGTTCCGCGTGCTGCAGGGCGCGGCGGTCGGCGGCGAAGTGCCGGGCGCATGGGTGTTCGTGTCCGAACATGTGCCGTCGCGCCACATCGGCTACGCGTGCGGCACGCTGACCGCGGGACTCACGGCCGGCATCCTGCTCGGCTCGCTGGTTGCCGCCGGCATCAACAGCCGTTACTCGGGCGCCGAAGTCACCGCATTCGCGTGGCGCATTCCGTTCCTGCTCGGCGGCGTGTTCGGCCTGTTCTCCGTGTACCTGCGCCGCTGGCTGCATGAAACGCCGGTGTTCGCGGAGATGAAGGCGAAGAAGGCGCTCGCGGCCGAGATTCCGCTGAAGGCCGTGTTGCGCGACCACGGGCGCGCGGTGATCGTATCGATGCTGCTTACGTGGATGCTGTCGGCAGCGATCGTCGTCGTGATCCTGATGACGCCTGCGCTGCTGCAAAAGCAGTTCCACCTGACGCCCGCGACCACGCTGTTCGCGAACAGCATCGCGACGCTGTGCCTCACGGCCGGCTGCATCACCGCCGGCTCGCTCGCGGGCTGGATCGGCGCGAAACGCGTGCTCGGCATCGGCGGCCTCGTGCTCGCCGCATGCTACTACCTGCTGTTCGCGCAGGTGGCGGCCGACGCATCGACGCTGCCGCTGTATTACGGGATCGCCGGCTTCGCGGTCGGCACGATCGGCGCGGTGCCGTTCGTGATGGTGCGCAGCTTTCCGGCCGTCGTGCGCTTCTCGGGCATCTCGTTCTCGTACAACGTCGCTTACGCAATCTTCGGCGGCCTTACGCCGGTGATCGTGTCGCTGATGATGAAGTCGAATCCGCTCGCGCCGGTCGTGTACGTCGCCGCGATCTGCGTGCTCGGCGCGATCGCCGTGCAGTTCGCAAAGGACGCGAAAGACCTGAAGGACGCACGCTGAACGACGGCGCGCACGCGCCGGCCGGATGAACGAAGGGCCGAATTCCGCCGCGTGCGGGTTCGGCCCTTTTGCTTTGCGTCAGTGTCGCGGCGCGCGTGCGGCGCTTCGGTCGACTCGGTTCGACTCGGCGAATCGCGGTTCGACTCAGCGCAGCACGCCGTACGACGAACTCGGCCGGCGCAGTGCGTCGATGCTCGCGCCGCCGGCACCGGTCACGAACAGCAGCAGGAACCCGCCGGCGATCGCGATGTTCTTCCAGAAGTGGATCACCATGTCGTGCTGGACCGCTGCGTCAGTCGCGTCCCAGAAATTGTGGCCAACCATTGCGGTCGCGACCGTATAGACCGCCATCAGCAATGCGAGCGGCTTCACCTTGTAGCCGACGATCAGCAGCAGCCCGCCCAGCGCCTCGATCGTGACGACGACCGGCCCCATCACCTGCGGATACGGGACGTTCACCCCGTGCAGATAGCCGATGAACTCGCCGTAGCCGAGCAGCTTCATCACGCCGCCCCACAGAAACAACGCCGCCAGCGCCAGGCGTGCGAAAAAAATGACGCCGGAATCGACGGAACGCGTCATGCCTCTCTCCTCGTATGCAAGTCGGCCGCCCGCGCGGGACGTTGCCCGTACGGTTCGTGCCGCGCGGCCCGGCGGGCGCGGCGGCAAATGGGCCAGCATAGAAGGACTTCGCGCAGCGTCCAAGAAAAAGGTTGTAGCAAATCTTTACACTGCGACGATGGCGACGCGCGACGGCGCCGCAGCGAGCCCAGCGCCCGCATCCGCGAAAAATAATGGGAACCGGCCCTAGCCCGCATCGGCCAGCAGCACGCCTTTCTTGAAGACGAAGCACCCGTAGCCGCGCAGCTCGCCGGTGACGATCACCGCATACGCTTGCTGCGCCCGCTCATAAAACGCAAAGCGATCGATGCCCGCGAGCGGCACCGCGCGCCCTTCCGCGCGGTCGATCTCCGCCTGCACTTCGCGTTGCACCGGCGGCACGGCGGCCGGATCGCCGACCACTTCCATCCGCCACACAGGCGTTTCGACGAACGTATCGAGGGGCAGCACGGACAGCACCGCGCGCGCGACTCGCGCCGAGTCGGCGCCGTCGATGCGTAGTGCGCGGCCGACGACCGTATGCTCGGCGACGGATTCCGCCGGAAAATTCGCATCGCAGATCACCACTTCATCTCCGTGGCCCATCGCACGCAGCGCGTGCAGGATGTCGGCGTGCAGCAGCGGATCGAGGTTCTTCAACATGTCGGCAAGTCTCCGGGATCGGGAACGAACTGCGTAACGTTACCCGATCCCGGACGCCTGCGGTTGTGCGCGGCTCGCGTCACGACGCCGCTGCCGGCATTTCGTCGATGAAGCCCGTGACGGACTTCAGCCGGCCCGACGCATCGACGGTGCCGAAATCCGCGCCCCGCACGATCGCCGCGCCGTCGGGCGATACGAGCGCCCACGAGAAGCGCAGATGCTGGCCGAATCCGTCGACATCGGTCGTACGGTGAAAGCGATACGCGGGGAAGCGTTCCTGCACGGCCGCGATCATCGTGTCGATGCCCGCGTGGCCGTCGCCGGCCATCAGCGGATCGCGATAAGCGGCGTCGCTCGCGTAGACGGCCTCGATCAGCGCGCGCCGCGCGGCGGCATCCGGTTCGTTCCATGCGTCGAAATAGCGGTCGATCAGCTCGGCGTGGGCGGACGAGGCGGTTTGAGCGGTATTCATGCGAGGCTCCTTGGTTGGATTGACGGAAGACCATGCCGCGAACGTTTCGGGTTCGCGTGACGCTATCGTCGCCGGCCCCGCACCGCCGGTCGATTACGTGCGAGGTAAGCAGATCGCACCGCCCAACGAAAAGCGGGCGCCCGAAGGCGCCCGCGTCGCATGCCGTCGCGTGTTGCGGATCAGGTCACCGGCGCCGGATTGAACAGCGTCAGCGCATTCGCGAGCTTCCATTGCTCGGCCCACGTGCGGCGCTTGCCGCTCGCGACGTCGAGCATCAGGCGGAACAGTTCCCAGCCCACGTCCTCGATCGTCGCCGCGCCGGTCGCGATCCGCCCCGCGTCGAGATCCATCAGATCGTGCCAGCGGCGCGCGAGATCGCTGCGCGTCGCGACCTTGATCACCGGCACCTGAGCGAGGCCGTAAGGCGTGCCGCGGCCGGTTGTGAACACGTGCAGGTTCATCCCCGCCGCGAGCTGCAGCGTGCCGCAGATGAAGTCGCTCGCGGGCGTCGCCGCATACAGCAGCCCCTTCTGTCGCGCCCGGTCGCCGGGCCGCACGACGCCGGCGATCGGCGCACTGCCCGACTTCACGATCGAGCCCATCGCCTTCTCGACGATGTTCGACAGGCCGCCCTTCTTGTTGCCGGGCGTCGTGTTCGCGCTGCGGTCGACGCGGCCGCGCTGCAGGTAGCGGTCGTACCAGTCCATCTCGCGGATGATCTCGCGGGCGACGTCCTCGCTCGCCGCGCGCGACGTGAGCTGCGCGACGCCGTCCCGCACTTCGGTCACTTCCGAAAACATGATCGTCGCGCCCGCACGCACGAGCAGGTCGGCCGCGAAGCCGACCGCCGGGTTCGCGGTCAATCCGGAAAACGCGTCGCTGCCGCCGCACTGCACGCCGACGACGAGATCCGACGCCGGGCAGGTTTCGCGACGGCGGCGGTTCAGCCGCTCGAGATGCACTTCGGCCATCTTCATGATCGAGTCGATCATCGAGTGGAAGCCGACGTGCGCAGCATCCTGCAAGCACACGACGCCGCCGTTGTCCGTCACGCCGGCGGCCGCAACGGGAATCGAGCCCGGCGGCAGCAGACGCTCGGGCTGCAGCTTCTCGCAGCCGAGGCTCACCGTCATCACCTCGCCGCCGAAATTCGGGTTCAGGCTGATGTTGCGCAGCGTGCGGATCGGGATGTCGGCGTCCGGCGCATCGATCGCAACGCCGCAGCCATACGTGTGCTCGAGCCCGACCACGTCGTCGACGTTCGGGTAGCGCGGCAGCAATTCTTCCTTGATCCGCTTCACCGCATGCTCGACGACGCCGGACACGCACTGCACGGTCGTCGTGATCGCGAGGATGTTGCGCGTGCCGACCGAGCCGTCGGGATTGCGGAAACCTTCGAACGTATAGCCTTCGAGCGGCGCCAGCGGCGGCGCGGCACGCGTCGCGAGCGGCAGATCGTCGAGGCCCGGCGGCTCGGGCATGCGCATCGTGCGTTCGTTGACCCAGCTGCCGCGGCGCAGCTCGGTGAGCGCGTAGCCGATCACCACGTTGTAGCGGACGATCGGGTCGCCGGCCGCGAGGTCGACCAGCGCGACCTTGTGACCCTGCGGCACGCCTTCGCGCAACGTCAGGCCGTCGGCGAACGTCGCGCCCTCCGGCAGGCCGCCGTCGTTGACGACGATCGCGACGTTGTCGTCCGGATGCACGCGAATGTAGAGAGGAGAAGCAGTCATCGGGATTCCTGGAGGCCCATCGTCAAATCGTTAGTCATCATACGACATTCGACGCCATCGTGCGACGCGCCGTAAACCCTGATCCGGAAAGACCCTACCCTCGGCCGGCCCGCAAACCGCTTGCATCGCTCAACCTCGCGTTGTACGATGACATACAACGACATCGCCAATGTGGCCCGGATGCCGTGCCCGACGAACCCAGCACTCGCGCTAAACGGACGACCCCAACCATGACCTCACCGCAAGAACTCAAACAGATCATTTCCGAAGGCCTTCTGTCGTTTCCGCTGACGGATTTCGACGCGGACGGCAGCTTCCGCCCGGCCACCTATGCCGAACGCCTCGAATGGCTGGCGCCGTATGGCGCGACCGCACTGTTCGCGGCCGGCGGCACCGGCGAATTCTTCTCGCTGACGCAGCGCGAGTATTCGGACGTGATTCGCGTCGCGACTGAAACCTGCAAGGGCAAGGTGCCGATTCTCGCGGGCGCCGGCGGCGCGACGCGCGTCGCGATCGAATATGCGCAAGAGGCCGAGCGCCTCGGCGCGAGCGGCGTGCTGCTGATGCCGCACTATCTGACCGAAGCGAGCCAGGAAGGCATTGCCGAGCACGTCGAGCAGGTGTGCCGCTCGCTGAAGATCGGCGTCGTGGTGTACAACCGTGCGAATTCGAAGCTGAACGCCGACATGCTCGAGCGCCTGGCCGATCGTTGCCCGAACCTGATCGGCTTCAAGGACGGCGTCGGCGAAATCGAAAGCATGGTCACGATCCGCCGCCGCCTCGGCGATCGCTTTGCCTATCTCGGCGGCCTGCCGACGGCCGAAGTCTACGCAGCCGCGTACAAGGCGCTCGGCGTGCCGGTGTACTCGTCGGCGGTGTTCAATTTCATCCCGAAGACGGCGATGGCATTCTACGAAGCGATCGCGAAGGACGACCACGCGACGGTCGGCCGCCTGATCGACGAGTTCTTCCTGCCGTACCTGCAAATCCGCAACCGGCGCGCCGGTTACGCGGTCAGCATCGTGAAGGCGGGCGCGAAGCTCGTCGGCCACGACGCGGGCCCGGTGCGCGCGCCGCTCGTCGACCTGACCGAAGCCGAGCTCGCCGAACTCGACGTGCTGATCAGGAAGATGGGCCCGCAGTAAGCGAACGCGCCCGGCAGCGGGCGCGGCATTCAGCCGGGCCACCCGCCGTCGGCCGTTCGCGTTGTGATCGCTCGCGCATGCCGCGAGCGTTTTCATTTGCGCGAAACCACGCGTGCATCCGCAGCGATGCATGCATGGTCTATCACGGCGCGGCTTCCTGCCACGCCGCTCTACGCGGCCGCCGTCACATCTGCGCGATGATCCCGACGATCCGGTGACGCACGATACCGAGCCTGATCCGCGTCGACTCGACCTGCACCTGCGTGCCAGCCCGTGCCCGTGCGGTCGATGCACCGTCGAGAATCTGCGCGAGCACGTCGCGATCGACGACCGCATCGAAGAACCGGCCGACCGTGATCGTCGCGGATTGCTTGGCGATGGTGAGCTGATTGTTCGCCTGCGTCAGTGCTTCGGTGCGCGCGCGCTGATCGTGTTCGTCGATGTCGCGGCGATATTTCAGCGCGTACACCAGTGCTTCCATGTCCTGCCGGAAGCGGCGAACGGCGTGGCCGAATGCGAGCGAATGCGCATCGGAATCGGTGACGACGCGCCCCTGGTTGATCGTGATGTCGAATTCGCTGCCGCCCAGGTCGCGCCGCAATTCGACAAGCGTGTCGGCGAGCACGCGCCCTTCGCTGTATTCGCCGATCTGGGTACGAACGGATTGGGCGACGTCGCCGATCGCCTTCCATAATCCGGCGGCGAACAGATGGTCGCCGCGCTTGCTGATGTTCATCGGATGGTTCCTTGTTGGATTTTTTCGCGCTCTCAGGCTCGCCAGCGGACCGGGCGGTCCGAGGCCTCGCTACTGTAGGAGAAAATCGGGAAACGGGGAAGCCGGCCCGTCGAGCCGGCACCTCATGGCTCATCCGCTTGCCTCGGCCAGGCTGGCCGCCGGCAGCAAGCGGTGGACTCGCGATCGGCGCGTGCTGGACGCACCCGGGCAGCTGCAACGCGTCGCGCCCCCTCGCCGGCCGCACGACAAGGGCGGCTCGACAGCCTGCCATCGACGAAAAACGGCGGACGCGCCCGTGGGCACCGTCCGCCGCCGTGTTCCAACGTACCGCAACGCGCCTCTGCCGGCGCGCGCCTTTAGCCGTTTCTCACCGTTACTCCGCCTTCCCGTCGCGCAATCGCGGAATGGCGAGCGGATTGCTTTCCTGCAACCCTTCCGGCAGCAGGTCGTCCGGGAAGTCCTGATAGCACACCGGCCGCAGGAAGCGGTCGATCGCGGTGGCGCCGACCGACGTCACCGCCGGGTTCGACGTCGCCGGGAACGGACCGCCGTGCACCATCGCATCGCATACCTCGACTCCGGTCGGGAAGCCGTTGACGAGCAGGCGGCCGGCCTTGCGCTCGAGGATCGGCAGCAGGCGGCGCGCGAGCGGCTTGTCGTCGGCGTCCATCTGCAGCGTGGCCGTCAGCTGGCCCTCGAGCGCGTCGAGCACGCGCGCAACTTCGTCGAGATCGCGGCAGCGCACGATCAGCGACGCCGGCCCGAACACTTCGTGGCCGAACGCCGGCTCGGACAGGAACGCCTGCGCGGCGACTTCATACAACGCGCCGCCCGCCTGGCATTCGGTCTGCGCCGCCTCGCCCGCGCCGATTTCACGCACGCCAGGCAGTTCGGCCAGCTTGCCGCGGCCGTTGCGATACGCGTCGGCGATGCCGCGCGTCAGCATCACGCCGGCCGGCTTCTTCGCGAGCGCCTGCGCGGCAGCCGCCTCGAAACGGTCGAGATCGGGGCCGTCGACGGCCAGCACGAGGCCCGGGTTCGTGCAGAACTGGCCGGTGCCGAGCGTCAGCGAATCGACGAAGCCGGTCGCGATCGCGTCGGCACGTGCGGCCAGCGCGGCCGGGAACAGCACGACCGGATTGATGCTGCTCATTTCCGCATAGACCGGAATCGGCTGCGGACGCGCATTCGCAAGCTGCACGAGCGCCATCCCGCCCTGCCGCGATCCGGTGAAACCGACGGCCTGGATCGCCGGATGGCTGACGAGCGCGGCACCGATTACGCGACCGGGCCCGATCAGCAACGAGAACACGCCGGCCGGCATCCCGCATTTGGCGACCGCCGCCCGAATCGCGCGGCCGACCAGCTCGGACGTGCCGAGATGCGCCTCGTGAGCCTTCACGATCACCGGGCAGCCGGCCGCCAGCGCCGACGCGGTATCGCCTCCGGCCACCGAGAACGCGAGCGGGAAGTTGCTCGCGCCGAACACGACGACGGGCCCGAGCCCGATCTTCTGCAGCCGCAGGTCCGCGCGCGGCAGCGGCGTGCGCGCGGGCTGCGCGGGATCGATCGACGCGGCGAGGAAACGGCCGTCGCGCACGACGCGCGCGAACAACCGGAGCTGGCCGACCGTGCGGCCGCGCTCGCCCTGCAGCCGCGCGACGGGCAGCCCCGTTTCCGCATGCGCACGTTCGATCAGGGTGTCGCCGAGCGCGACGATTTCATCGGCGATCGCTTCGAGAAACGCCGCGCGGGCCGAAAGCGGCTGCGTGCGATACGCGTCGAAGGCGTCGCGCGCGAGCGCGCACGCGCGCTCGACGTCGGCCTGCGTGCCGACGCCGAACGCCGGTTCGTCGATCGGCGCGCCTTTCGTCGGGTCGAACGCGCGCAACGCGCCGGCCGAGCCGGCCACCGCGTCGGCGCCGATCAGCATCTGTCCAGTCAGTTGCATGGGAATGCTCCGTGGGTCGGGAAGGGTCTGCACATTGTAGCTGAACAGATACGATGTCTGCCGACAGACTCGCACATTTATGCCGGCGCTATCGTTGCACGCGCCTTACCCTCCACCCCTTATTTGTCGGCATTTTCCGCGATGCTAGTGCATCGCCCCACGCCTTCACACCGAAAAGCCGAGGCTTCTGCTGGGCGACATTGCCCGTAAAACCCCATCTTATGTCATACGACAACATATGTTATAGCAAGTGACCGAATCCACCCGAATACCGCCTCGGCGGGGGCGAACGCTCGCGCACAAAATGCCGATCGCGGGGAAATGCTGCCGTCGGTGGGCGTCATCGGCGGCAATTGCGCCGACAGCGACGTGCTCGTGATCGTGCCGATGGCGTGGCGTTCTTCGGCAAGGCTCCCGAGAGCATGCGGGAAGACGACGGCGGCCGCGCATGAGCGGCCGCCCCCTTTTCACATCGCTCAGGCCGCCGAATGCGCGACGCGCAGCATGTCGTGCACGCCGGACGTCATCAGCGCGAGAAACGCGAGCAGGCCGACGTAGCACAGCGCGTAGGTCGTTTTCGTCTCGACCGACGTCGTGTAGTACGCGCGGTTCTCCGGCGCGTCGGGATCGTAGCGCCACGCGCGCTTCAACTGCGGCAGCGCGAGGATCGCCATCACGATCAGCAGCGGGCTCGGCCGGTACGCGAACAGCGCGATCAGCACGGGCACGCCCGCGAACCAGATGCGCGGCGACAGCACCGCCGTGATGCGTCCGCCATCGAACGGCGACAGCGGAATCATGTTGAACAGGTTCAGGAAGAAACCCGTATAGGCGAGTGCAAGCAGCAGGTTGCTGTCGTAGTGCCGCGCGGCCGCGTAGCAGGCCAGCGCGCCGAGCGTGCCGACGAACGGCCCGGCCAGCCCGACGTATGCTTCGGTTTCGGCGTCGTGCGGCATCTCCTTCAGCTGGATCCATGCGCCGACGAACGGGATGAACGTCGGCAGCCCCACATCGAGCCCGCGCCGCTGCGCGGCCACGTAGTGGCCGGCTTCGTGGACCAGCAGCAGCGCGACGAAGCCGGCCGCGAAGCGCCACCCGTAGAACAGCGCGTAGACCGCGATCGACGCCAGCATGGTGCCCGCCGACATCAGCACCTTGCCGAGCTTCAGGCCGCCGAAGATCAGCAACAGCAGCTTCGTCATTCCTTGCGCTCCGTGCCGGACACGGCGGCAGCGTCGGCGACGACCGGCACGGCCGCCGGCTTCGGCTTACGCCCGAAGAAGCGCTTCAGCGCCGCGCCGCCCGCCAGCAACGCGACCGCCCCGATCTTGAAGAACTTCACGGCGAATGCGCCGATCAGCGCGAGCAGCCCGAGCTTCTTCGCGCCGACGCCGACGATCAGCGCCGCAAGCCCGTACTCGGCAACGTGGTCGGTCGACTTGTTGAAATCGGCGTAGCGCTTGCCGTCGTTGAAGCGGATGTTCGCGAGCAGGTCGTCGGCCGATGCCTTGTACTTCGGCAGATCGGCGAGCGTGGATGCCATCGTCAGCGACAGGTAGCCGTCGCGGCCGAGCACGAGCGTCCGGTAGTTCACGCCGTCGCTCTGCGGATTCGCGGGCGCGCCCTTGTCGCGGATGATCGCGGACCACACGAGCCGGTGCGTGGCGGCGTCGTACGCGGGCGGCTGCGCCCAGCCGACCACCTCCGTCTCGGGCAGCCCGCGTTCCTTGCGCGCCGGGTTGTTTTCCTCGGTGCCGGCCTGCAGGCTCTTCAGCAATTCGTCGCGTTTCCAGTCCTTCGCGTCATCGTCGCGGATGTAGCCGCTCGGCTCGAACGACACGACCGAGATCCAGTCGGCGTCCGGGTCCTGGGGCAGCACGAGGCCGACCAGCTTCGATTCGTCGATCGAGTTGCCCATCGAACGCAGGTAGCGGCCGGCTTCGGCGGCCGGCACGAACGACTCCCCGGCCTTCAGCTTCAGCACGGCTTCGCGCTTGACGTCGATATCGGCGGGACCGTTCACGACGGCCTTGTTGGCGGCCGCGGCGGCCGCTCTCATTTCGACCTGCGCGGCTTCGGTTTGCGCGTGGCTGCTGGTCGCGGCGAGCGCGAGCATCGCCACGCATGCGACGCGGACGGCGAGTTTTTTCATTGTTGGATTCCCCCGGAATGCCTTGTTGTGAATGTGCGCGGCATACGGCCCGGGCGCTGCGGTCGCGGGTCCGATGCCGCCTCTCAGGTGGCACGGGGGTTATGGTAACGCAGCGTCGGTCCGCATCCGGGAACGAAAATGCGGGGGCGCAACGGAGCGTCGCGCGGCACCGGCGACGCCCGCCGATCCGGAATGCTTACCTCGCAGGTAATGCCCGATGCGCGCGGGATTGCCTATCATCCTCGTCATGAACTCGACCGCCACCCTTCAATCGCTTCCCCCGTCCGCCGGCCGCGTGTCCGGTATCGGCTCCCTGTTGCGCACGTGGCGTCAACGCCGGCGCCTGAGCCAGATGGCCCTCGCACTGGAAGCCGAGGTGTCAGCGCGACACCTGAGCTTCGTCGAATCGGGGCGCGCGCAGCCGAGCCGGGAGATGGTGCTGCATCTGGCCGAGCGCCTCGACGTGCCGCTGCGCGAGCGCAATGCGCTACTGGTCGCCGCAGGCTATGCGCCGCTGTTTCGCGAGCGCCCCTTTTCCGATCCTCAACTCGATGCGGCGCGGCACGCGGTCGAAGCCGTGCTGCGCGGCCACGAACCGTACCCGGCACTCGCGGTGGATCGCCACTGGACGCTGCTCGCGTCGAACCGGATGCTCGGCGCGCTGGTCGCGCAGGCCGATCCGGCGCTCTTGCAGCCGCCCGTCAACGTGCTGCGCCTGAGCCTGCATCCCGACGGCCTCGCGCCGCAGATCGTCAACTGGCACGAATGGCGTGCGCATATCCTGCACCGGCTGCAACGACAAATCGACGCGAGCGGCGACCGCGCGCTGCATGCGCTGCGCGACGAACTCGCTGCCTATCCGGCACCGGGCGGCCGGTCCGACGACACGCACGCACGCGCCGACTACGCGGACATCGCGGTGCCGCTGCGGCTGCGCACGGCCGCCGGCGAACTGACGTTCTTCAGCACGACGACCGTGTTCGGTACGCCGGTCGACGTCACGCTGTCGGAACTCGCGATCGAGGCGTTTTTCCCGGCGAACCCGGAAACGGCGGACGCGATGCGCACGCTGGCGGAGACGATGCCGGCGCAGTGAACATGATCAGCGACGCTCGAACGCCAGCTTCACGCCCAGCGCGATAAGCACCGCGCCGCTCACACGGTGCATGCGGGTCAGGATGCGCGGATTGCGCCGGATCGACGTCGAAAGCAGGCCGGCGAACAGCGCGACCGGCCCCTTGACGAGAAACGTCAGGCAGGCAAACGTCGTGCCGAGCACGAACAGCGACAGCATCGGACGTGCGGCGCCCGCCGGGACGAATTGCGGCAGAAACGCGAGATAGAACAGCGCGACCTTCGGATTCGACACGTTGGACAGGCATGCGCTCGAGCAAACGGAACCGGCCGGCACGCCCACGGTAAGCGACACCGGGCCGCGCAGCGTCGCCGGACAATTTGCCGACGCTACGTATACAGCGACGCCTGCGGCAATTCCCCCGTCAACGCGAACCGGCCCACATCGCGCAGCCGATAGTCGAGCGGATCGTGCAGCGTATGCGTGCGCGCGTTGCGCCAGAAGCGGTCGAGGCCGAGCGACGCAGCCGTCGCTCTCGCGCCGCACGCATCGAACAGCGCCTCGCCGTTGTCGAGTGCCGCGCGCTGCGCGACGATCTTCGCATCCGACACCGCGAGCGCGGCCTCGGCACGCTCCTCGGCCGTCAGCGCGTCGCGCCGCGACCACGCGCGCTGCAACGCCGCGGCCGCACGATCGGCGAGCGATGCGGCGGCCACCGCTTGCACGCGCATGTCGCCGAAGCGCTGCAGCGTATAAGGATCGTCGCTCGCCTGTGCCACACCAGCAGCGATCCACGGCCGCCCGTGCTTCAGCACGTAGTCGCGAGCCTCGGCCAGTGCGCCTTCGGCGAGCCCGACGAACAGGTTCGTCAGCACGAGCTGCGACACGAGCGTGCGCAGCGTCGCGCGCGGCGTCGGCGGTGTCTCCGACCGGTGCAGCACTTCGTCGGGTGCAAGGATCACGCCGTCGAAACGCACGCTGCCGCTGTCGGTCTGGCGCTGACCGATCGGATCCCAGTCGTCGTTGACCGTGATCCCGTCGCGATCGGTCGGCACCACGCCGAACACCGCGCGGCCGGTTTCCGGGTCGTGCGCGGACACGGTCATCCGCTGCGAGCCGCGCGTACCCGAGCAGAAGCCCTTCACGCCATCGAGCCGGTAGCCGCCGTCCGGCGTCGCGGTCGCCGCGACGCGCGTGTCGAGCGGGTTCACCGCATTGCCCCACCACCAGCGATGCTCGACGGTGCCGCGCAAGTAGCGCTCGCGCTGCGCCGCGTTGCCCCACACATCGACGCTCACGACCTGCAGCGCCTGAAACCCGACCAGATGCGCGAGCGCGCTGTCGACCCGTGCGATGCGCCGGATCGCGTCATAGACCGTCGGCCACGCCGCTTCCTGCCCGCCGAATTCGCGCGGCACCGCGAGCGTGAGCAGGCCCGCATCGGCGAGCCACTGCTTCTCGGCCGCTGCATGACCGCCCTTGCGATCGCGTTCGGCAGCCGTCGCGCGGAGTGCGTCGATCGCGCGCGCGAGCGCGTCGTCCGTGGCGGCCGGCGCATCCGTATCCGGCACCAGCGTTGCCGGCCCGCGGGGATCGTTCATGCGACCGCTTCCCGTGCAACCGCTTCCCGCGCGATCGTTGCGTGCTCAACGACTTGGCCCGACAGCGGCACCAGCGCATCGAGCTGCCGGCCGGTCAGCGCCGACAGCATCTCGCGCCGCCAATCGTCGTAGATCGCGCGGTATTCGGCGATGTCCGCGCCAAAGACATGCGCGGTGTGCGCGTACTCGTCGTGCAGATAGCCGTCGAGCCGTGCCTGAGTTTCCTCGTCGGCCGCGATCACGCGGTCGATCAGCGCGTCGCGCTCCACGGCCGGCAGCACGTTCAACGTGTCGAACCACCACTGGACGATCTGCACGCGATGCCATTCCTCGTCCGGGCGAATCCGGTTCTCGCCGTGCTCGCGCATCGCGCCGTCGGCGATGCTGCCGGTCTTGCGCTGGATCCACAGCTTCGCGAGGATGTGCAGCTCATAGTGCCATTCGAATGCGAGGAAGCCGGCGACGTCGCGCACCGCGATGTCGCCGATCCGCTCCCAGTGCGCGGCGACGAGCCGCTCGATTTCCGGCAGCGGATCGCGGCCCGTCAGTTCGGTCACGCGTTCGCGACCGATCACCGCGTGGGCGCCGTCATCGCCGAGTTGCCGCGACAGGATCAGCTGGAAATGCGGGTCGTCGCGAAACAGCGTGTCGATCGCCTTCGCGACGACCTGCACGATGAACAGGTCGTGCGACGCCATCTTCGTGTAGTAGTCCGCGACGGCGGCGAGCTCGTGTGCGCCGCGCGGCTCGCGCGGCGGCGTTGCGAGCTTGGCCGGAAAGCCGGGACGATGACGCCGCGCGACGTCCAGAAACAGCGCTTCCTCGAATTGTCCGTTCCACTCGCGCTGTGCGCCGATGGGCAAGGTCATGGGTATCGTTCTCTCAGGTCTTCAATGAAAAAGAGCCGGCGCTCGTGGCGCCGCTCAGGTACGCCGGGTCACGCGTCGGACCAGGCGGTCGCCCGTGATTTGCACGGCCGAAACGAGTGCGATCAGGATCACGATCACGGTCGCCATGACGGTCGTGTCGAAGCGCTGATAACCGTAGCGGATCGCGAGATCGCCGAGTCCGCCCGCGCCGACGGCGCCCGCCATCGCGGTCGAGCCGATCAGCGCGACGACGGTGATCGTAAAGCCGCCCAGCATGCCGGGCAGCGCTTCCGGCAGCAGCACGTGCCATACGATGTGGCGTCGTTTCGCCCCCATCGCGAGCGCGGCCTCGATCAATCCGCGATCGACTTCGCGCAGGCTCACTTCGGCGATCCGTGCGAAGAACGGAATCGCGGCGATCGACAGCGGCACGACGGCCGCCCATACGCCGATCGTCGTGCCGATCAGGATGCGCGTGAACGGCAGCAGCGCGACGAGCAGGATGATGAACGGCGTCGAGCGGAACACATTGACGAGCGCGCCGAGCACCGTGTTCACGCCGCGCCGTTCGTAGATGCCGCCGGGCGCGGTCGTCACGAGAATCACCGCGAGCGGGATGCCGAGCAGCGCGGCAATCGCCGCGGATGCGGCAACCATCGACAGCGTGTCGCGGATCGCGTCGAGCAGTTCCGGCCACCAGAGCTCAAACATAGCCGAGCACCTCCGCACGGTTCGCATGCCGGCGCGCGCGTTCGAGCAATGCCGCAACGGCGCCGCGTGCATGCTCTGCACCGCCTGCGCTCGCGCCGGGCGCGGCCGCGATCACGAGACGCCCCTGCGCATGCCCCTGAATCCGTTCGATTCCGCCGTGCAGGAATCGCACCGAGCCGCCGAGCGCCGCGGCAAGCGCGCCGACGTCCGGCTCGCCGCCGCTTTCGCCCGTATAACGCACGTCGAGCACGACGTGCGCGCCGTCGGGCAGCGGCGCGTGCTCGGGCAGCGGCTGCACGCGTGCGGCAAGTTCCGCAGGCAGATCGTGCACGAGCGTGCTCAGCAGCGCGCGCGTCGCACCATGACGGGGATCGCCGAAAACGCGCCAAACCGCGCCCGTTTCGACGACTTCACCTTGTTCGATCACCGCAACCGTGTCGCACACCGCGCGAATCACTTCCATCTCGTGCGTGATCAGCACGATCGTCAGCCCGAGGCGGCGATTGATGTCGGCGAGCAGCGCGAGGATCGACTGCGTCGTCTCGGGATCGAGCGCCGACGTCGCCTCGTCGCATAGCAGCACCTCCGGGTCGTGCACCAGCGCGCGTGCGATGCCGACGCGCTGCTTCTGGCCGCCGGACAGGCTTGCCGGATACGCATCGCGCTTCGCGGCGAGTCCGACGAGATCGAGCAGCGCATCGACCTTGCGCGTGCGCTCGGCCTTAGGGACGCCCGCGATCTTCAGCGGCAATGCGACGTTCTCGAACACCGTTTTCGCGTGCAGCAGGTTGAAATGCTGGAACACCATGCCGGTGCGGCGACGCAGTGCGACGAGCCCGTTCTCGTCTAACGTGCCGACATCGATGCCGTGCACGCGCACGCTGCCCGAGCTCGGTCGCTCGAGGCCGTTGACGAGCCGCAGCAGCGTCGACTTGCCGGCACCGCTGCGGCCGATGATGCCGAACACCTCGCCGCGCCGCACGTCGAGCGTCACGTCGCGCAGCGCGGCGGCCTGCCCGTGCGGCGTCGCGAATACCTTGCCGACGTGCGCGAACGACACGGCGGCGGCGCCGTCGGCGCGCGCGGCCGCTTCGTCATGTGCCGCCGGCGCGCCGGCGTCCACGGCCGCGCCGACCCGCACGGCCGATGCGTCGACGAAACCCAGCGTATCGAACAATTGCGTCATCGCTTCGCTCCGTCACGTTCACGCATGCGCAGGGTGCGCACGCTCGGTCGCCAACGCGGCGGTCGGCCGATACTGCGCGCCCGTATGCCAGGCCGGCAGCCGCGCGCCGGCGCCGAACAGCTTCTCGCGCAACGTCGGCGCGGCGTCGTAGTCTTCCTTGTAGACGCCACGGTTCTGCAGTTCGGGCACGACCCAGTCGACGAAATCCTCGAACGACTCGGGCATCACAGTGCGTGTCAGGTTGAAGCCGTCGATGCCGGTTTCATCGATCCACGACTGCAGTTCGTCCGCGACCTGCGACGGCGAACCGACGATCGGCGCATAGCGGCCGCCAAGCGACATCTGTTCGAGCATCCGGCGCACGGTCCACGTGCCGGTCGTGCTCTTCTTCGAAATCGCGTCGACGGCCGACTGGATCGAATCGGTCTTCACGTACGAGATCGGCTCGTCGAGGCCGTACTTCGCGAAGTCGATGCCGGTCGAGCTCGCGAAATGCGCGAGGCCCGCTTCCGGGCTTGCATGGCGCCGGTATTCGTCGAACTTCTCGCGCGCGAGCGTTTCGGTCTCGGCGGTCACGACGCTCACGCCGGCGAAGATCCTGATCGACGCCGGGTCGCGCCCCTGCCGCGCGGCGGCGGCCCGAATGTCGAGCACGGCCGCGCGCGCGGCGGCCTTGCTCTGCCCGTTCACGAACACACATTCCGCATGACGCGCCGCGAATTCGACGCCGCGCGCCGACGAACCGGCCTGGTACAGCACCGGCGTGCGCTGCAGCGAGGGTTCGCTCAGGTGGATCGCGTCTACCGAATAGAACGGCCCGTCGTGCTTCACGCGCCGCACCTTGCCCGGCTGCGCGAACACGCGCGCGCGCGCGTCGCGGATCACCGCATCGTCGTCCCAGCTCTGTTCCCACAGCTTGTAGACGACGTCCATATAGTCGTCCGCGCGTTCGTAGCGGTCGTCGTGGCCGATCTGCTGCGCGAGGCCCATCCCGCGCGCGGCGCTGTCGAGATAACCGGTCACGATGTTCCAGCCGACGCGCCCCTTCGTCAGATGATCGAGCGTCGACATCCGGCGTGCGAACAGATACGGCGGCTCGTACGTCAGGTTCGCGGTCACGCCGAAGCCGAGATGCCGTGTGACCTGCGCCATCGCGGGCACGAGCAGCAGCGGATCGTTGACGGGCACCTGCACCGATTCGCGCAGCGCGACGTCAGGGCCGCCGCCGAACACGTCGTACACGCCGACGATGTCCGCCAGAAAGATGCCGTCGAACTTGCCGCGCTCCAGCGTCCTTGCGAGATCGGCCCAGTAATCGAGATCGGTGTAATGCGCGGAGCGGTCGCGCGGGTGCGTCCACAGCCCGTGATTGATGTGCCCGACGCAGTTCATGTTGAACGCGTTGAGCAGGATTTTCTTGCGGTTTGCGGTCGTCATGTCGCCCCCCGTCACCACGCGATCGCGTACAGCGACCCGAACGCGTTGTCGAGTGCACGGCGCACCGCCGGCGAGTGCTGGTAGATCGAAATGAACTTGCGGATGCGCGGATCGTTCGCGCTCTCCGGCCGCACGACCCACTGGATCGCAAAGTTCTTGTTCTCCGTGCCGTCGAACAGCAGCGCGCTGTTCGGATCGGTCGTGCCGGCGAGCTTGATGAAGCTCGGATAGCCCTGCGCGAGGTCGACGTCGTCGAGCGAGCGCGCAAGCTGCGACGCCTCGAGCGCGATGATCTTCAGGTGCTTCGGGTTGGACACGATGTCGTGCGTCGTCGCGCGATAATCGGCGCCCGGCGTCAGCGTGATGAGTCCCGCGCGCTGCAGCAGCAACAGCCCCCGACCGCCGTTCACCGGATCGTTCGCGATCGCGACGCGCGCGCCGTCCTTCAGCTCGGCAAAGCTCTTCACCTTCTTCGAATAGAGGCCGATCTTCATGATCGTGCCCGGCGCGATCGAGATGAAGTTGTAGCCG
Source organism: Burkholderia latens (assembly GCF_001718795.1). Classification (NCBI taxonomy): domain Bacteria; kingdom Pseudomonadati; phylum Pseudomonadota; class Betaproteobacteria; order Burkholderiales; family Burkholderiaceae; genus Burkholderia; species Burkholderia latens. The sequence goes on from NZ_CP013438.1 coordinate 2,079,440, forward strand.
CCCTGCTTCTTCGCGTTCTCGAGAAACGGAATGTGCTGAAAGTAGTTGACGTCGATGTCCCTGTTCGCGAGCGCGGCGTTCGGCGTATTCCAGTCGGTGAACTCGACGATCTTCACGTCGAGCCCCTGCTCCTTCGCCTCCTTCGCGGCGATCTTCAGCGCGTCGATCTGCGGGCTGGTCGAGATGCCGACCTTCAGCGGCGCGGTGTCGGCGCGCGCGGCGTTCAGCAGCGCGACGCCGAGCAGCGTGGCCGCCAGTACGCGCGCGAGCGTCGCGAACCGGCGGAGCGAAAAGCGGGCGGAAAAAACGGGATGCAGCATCGGAACCACTCTCCTGTCCAAAGACGGTATCGACGGATGAGCGACGCCGCGGCGAACGCGCGGGCGTTCTCCGGACAGTCGTCGTCGCATCGGAAAAGGATCAGCCGATGATAGTGAGCGGCGGCAGGGCGGTCTACGAAGCGATTGTGCGAAGAAAATCGCGTGCGGCGATATGGCGCGCGGATCAGCGCAGGGACGGTGCGACGGCCGGCGGCCAGGCCGAAATCTCGGCCTGGCTGCCGCGCGAATTCCGAAATCTCGGCCTGCCGCCCGCGGCAACCTTTTCCGCAGACGAAACAAATCCGTTATGAATCAATGCACTAAAAATATTCCGGCTGGCCGGATTTCTGGCATGGGGGTTGCGTAATAGACGGCACACGATGCCGCGAAGCGATGCAGGCATTCCATACATCAGGAGACACGTCTTGCAGACCTCTATCCATACCCCAACCCGACCCGAGGCCGTTGCAGAAGCCGGTCCAGTCGCGCGCGAACGCTTCTGGCCGCACGGCTGGTGGAAGCTGATGGAAATTCGCATCGGCATCATTCCGTTGCCGGTCTACGTGATCCTGTTCGGGCTGATCGTCGGGTTTGCCGTTACGGGCAAGGTGCCCGGCGAGATCTCGATGGCGATCGCGGTGCTCGCATTCTTCGGCTTCACGTGCGCGGAACTCGGCAAGCGCCTGCCGCTCCTGCGCAACATCGGCGCGGCCGCGATCTTCGCGACCTTCGTGCCGTCCGCGCTGACCTACTACCACGTGCTGCCGAAGCCGGTGCTGAACCTGACGGTCGAGTTCACGAAGTCGACGAACTTCCTGTACCTGTTCATCGCGTCGATCATCGTCGGCAGCATCCTGAGCATGGACCGTCGCGTGCTGATCCAGGGCTTCGTGAAGATCTTCATTCCGCTCGCCGCCGGATCGGTCGCGGCCGCGATCGTCGGCACCGCGGTCGGCACCGCGCTCGGCCTCGGCGCGCGCCACACGCTGCTGTACATCGTCGTGCCGATCATGGCCGGCGGTGTCGGCGAAGGCGCGATTCCGCTGTCGATCGGCTATTCGGAACTGATGCACCTGCCGCAGGGCGAGATGTTCGCGATGGTGCTGCCGCCGGTGATGCTCGGCAGCCTGACCGCGATCATCCTGTCGGGCGCGCTCGACATGCTCGGCAAGCGCCTGCCGCATCTGACCGGCAACGGCCGCCTGCAGGTCGGCGAAAGCGGCGACATGGCGCCGGAAAGCGAGGAAATCCGCGGCCACGTCGACGTCACGCACATCGCCGGCGCCGGCATCACGGCGATCACGCTGTACCTCGTCGGCCTGATGGCGCACAAGCTGTTCGGCCTTCCCGCGCCGGTCGCAATGCTGTTCCTCGCGGTGCTCGTGAAGCTCGCACGGGCGGTGTCGCCGCCGCTGCAGGAAGGCGCGTTCGTCGTCTACAAGTTCTTCTCGACGGCCGTCACGTATCCGCTGCTGTTTGCGATCGGTGTCGCGATGACGCCGTGGGACAAGCTGACCGCCGCATTCACGATCGTCAACGTGGTCACGATCGTGTCGACCGTCGCGACGCTGATGGGCACCGGTTTCGTGGTCGGCCGCCTGCTGAAGATGTACCCTATCGACACCGCAATCGTGAACGCCTGCCACAGTGGCCAGGGCGGCACCGGAGACGTCGCGATCCTGACCGCCGCGAACCGGATGCAGCTGATGCCGTTCGCGCAGATCGCCACCCGCATCGGCGGCGCGATCGTCGTCACGGTGACGCTGATCCTGGTCGCGCACTTCGGATAACGCACGGCCGCGCGCATCGTCGCGCACGCTGCTTCGCACGCGCCGCCGCCGGTTCAGCCGGTGCGCGGCGCGTGTCGTTGCGGCGCGCGGTGGCTGACCGGTTGCGGTGGCTCACCGGCCGCGGGGACGGCCCGTAGCGGCGGGAGATGGCGGCCGGCCGATAGCGGGCTTCGATGAGGGCGAACGTGCAGAAGAGCTTCAAGGGAATCCCGTGGTGGGGTTGGGCGGCAGCGGCCGTGCTGTATGTCGGCGTGGCCGGCGCGGCCGTCGATTTCGCGTGGGAGCGAGCGATCGATGCGCTCGAGGAAACCGGCGCGCACCGGCTCGACCTGTATGCGTCGAGCCTGAAAAGCGAGCTCGGGCGCTTCGAGATCCTGCCCGGCCTGGTCGCGCGGCAGGACAGCGTGCGCGCATTGCTGAAGGCCGCGCCGCACGACGCCCCCGAACTCGTGCATTCGGTCGATACCTATCTGGAAGCCGTGAACCGCGACGCCGGCAGCGGCGCGGTCGACGTGATCGACCTGCACGGCGAAGTGATCGCCGCGAGCAACTGGAACGAGACGATCAGCTTCGTCGGCACCAACGTGTCGTACCGTCCGTACTTCAAGGACGCGCTCGCGCGCGGCAGCGGCCGCTTCTTCGGAATCGGCACCAACACGGGCGTGCCCGGCGTCTATTTCGCGAGCGCGGTGCGCGACGACGGCGTGCCGGTCGGCGCGGCCGCGGTGAAAATCAGCGTCGATCCGCTGGAATCCGCTTGGCGCGCGCCGGGCGTCGCCGCGATGGTGGTCGACAGCAACGGCGTGATCGTGATCTCGACCGAGCCCGCGTGGAAGTTCACCGCGCTGCGGCCGATCACCGCGCAGCAGCAGCGCGACATCCAGGCGTCGCGCCAGTATGCGGGCCGCACGGTGGACGTGCTGCCGTATCGCCGCATCGGCGATCGCGGCGCCGCCGCGTGGTTCGGCACGTTCCCGGATACGCGCCACGCGGGTCGCAGCACACGCTATCTGGTGATGTCGCGCCCCGCGCCGCAGGCCGGCGATTCGCTGATGGTGCTGCTCGACATCGCCGGCGCGCGGCGCCAGCAGCAGACCGCGTTCGTGTTCGTCACCGGCGCGTTCCTGATTGCCGCGCTGCTGGTCGGCTACGCGATCCAGCGCCGCCGGGCGATCGTCGCGCGGCTGAACGCGCAGGACGCGCTGCGCCGCGCGAACGACCGGCTCGAGCTGACCGTCGCGCAGCGCACGGCCGCGCTGACCGCCGCGAACGAGCGGATGCAACGCGAGATCGTCGAGCGCGAACGCACCGAGCAACGGCTGCGCGATTCGCAGCAGGAAGTCGTGCACGCGGGCAAGCTCGCGGTGCTCGGGCAGATGGCAGCCGGTCTCACGCACGAGCTGAACCAGCCGCTCGTCGCGATCCGCACGCTGTGCGACAACGCGCGCACGTTCTTCGAGCGCGGGCAGCCGGCGCCGGCGTACGCGAATCTCGAACGGATCGGCAAGCTCGTCGACAGCATGGCCGTGCTCACCGGCGAGCTGAAGACGTTTGCACGCAAGCCCGACGTCGAGCGCGTCGCGGTATCGCTGAACGAAGCCGTCGCGCACGCGCGGCTCATCTACGATGCGCGCATCCGCGACGAAGGCGTGCAGCTCGACGTGAACATCGCGCCCGGCACGACAGTGTCCGCGGAATCGAGCCAGCTGCAGCAGGTGATCGTGAACCTGCTCGGCAACGCGCTCGACGCGGTGCACGACGCGCCGCTGCGGCGCATCGTCATCGAGGCGGCCGACGCCGACGAAACCGGCCGCATACGCTTGAGCGTCGCAGACAGCGGCGCCGGCATCGCGCCCGACGTGCTGCCGCACCTGTTCGAGCCGTTCGTGACCACCAAGCCGCGCGGCCAGGGGCTCGGGCTCGGCCTCGCGATCACGTCGCGCATCGTCGAGGCGTTCGGCGCGAAGATCGCCGCGACGAACCGTGACGAAGGCGGCGCGGAGTTCACCATCGAATTCGCGGCGGCGACGCCGCAACAAAGGACAGAGCATGGAAGATGAGATTCGGGTGCTGGTCGTCGAGGACGATGAAAACGTCCGGATCGGCGTCGAGCAGGCCGTCGCCCTCGCCGGATTTCCGGTCGACGCATTCGCGTCCGCGTCCGACGCGCTCGCGCACGTCGCGCCCGGCGCGCCCGTCGTGATCGTGTCGGACGTGCGGATGCCGGGCATCGACGGGCTGCAGTTGCTCGAACGGGTGATGGCCGTCGATCCGCAGATCCCGGTCGTGCTGATCAGCGGGCACGCGGATATTTCGACGGCCGTCGGCGCGATGCACGACGGTGCGTACGACTTCATCGAGAAGCCGTTTTCGTCGGACGTAATCGCCGGCCGCGTCGCGCGCGCCGTCGAGAAGCGCCGGCTGACGCTCGAGGTTCAGGGGCTGCGCGCGGCCCTGAACAACTGGCATGGCATCGACGCGTTCGTGCTCGGCAAGTCGCCCGCGATGGCCGACGTGCGCAAGAAGATCCTGCGTCTCGCCGATACGTCGGTGTCGGTGCTGATCACCGGCGAGACGGGCACCGGCAAGGAGCTGATCGCGCGCAGCCTGCACGATTTCGGCGGCCGGCGCGATGCCCACTTCGTCGCGCTGAACTGCGGCGGCCTGCCTGAACAGGTGTTCGAGAGCGAGCTGTTCGGCCACGAGGCCGGCGCGTTCACCGGCGCGATCAAGAAACGGATCGGCAAGATCGAATGGGCGCACGGCGGCACGCTGTTCCTCGACGAAATCGAGACGATGCCGGTTTCGCTGCAGATCAAGATGCTGCGCGTGCTGCAGGAGCGTGTGGTCGAGCGGCTCGGCGCGAACGAGCTGATTCCGGTCGACTGTCGCGTGGTGGCCGCGTCGAAGGCCGATCTGGCGGAACTCGCGGCCGAAGGGCGGTTCCGCGCGGACTTGCTGTATCGGCTCAACGTCGCGCAGATCGAGCTGCCGCCGCTGCGCGAGCGGCGCGAGGACGTGCCGCTGCTGTTCGAGCATTTCGTGCTCGCGGCCGCACGGCGCTTCGGGCAGCCGGCGCCGGTCGCCACGGCTGCGCAGGTATCCGAACTGATGACGCACGCGTGGCCCGGCAACGTGCGCGAACTGCAGAACGTGGCCGACCGCTTCGTGCTCGGGCTGACCGGCGACAGCCTGCTGTCGTCGGGCGGCACGGCGACGGCCGGCGGCACGCTCGCGGAACAGCTCGCGTATTTCGAGCGGATGCTGATCGAGGACATGCTGCGGCGTCACAACGGCAACGTTGCGGACGCAAGCGTTGCACTCGGCATGCCGAAGAAGACGCTGTATCACAAGCTGCGCCACCTGCGGATTCCCGCGCGCGGCGACACGGCCGCCGACGGCGGCGAATGACGCGAACGAGAACACGCATACCGGCATGGATCGCATCGACATCACCGAACGCGGCCGCATCGACGGCCACCTGATCCGCGGCGTCACGCGCGCGCAGAAGACCTTCCGCCCGAGCGACTGGCCCGAACGGCTCGCGGGCGTGATCACGCTGTTCGTCGGCGAACGCCGGCCCGGCTATCCGTGTGCGCTGTCGCGGCTCGCAATGCCGGTCGTCGACGGCGGCGTCAAATGCCTGTTCGTGTCCGACGAACTGCGCGAAGTCTGTGCCGATGCGTTCGATTTCGCGATGCAGTTCGCGGCCGACAACGATCTTGCGGTCGAGCTTCGGACCGCGCCGGCGCTCGCGGTGCGGTAATGCGCCGGCCGCGCTCGGCGGCCGCCCCTTCGCCTTTTCCCGCTTCCCCGCCGCTTCGACGCGCGATTGCGCGGGTGTCCGCCCGTGCCGTACGTCGCACCATCAATCGTCAGACGATTGAAAGACTCGCCCGGTCGCCTCGCCACGACAAGGCTTTCCGGCCGATCCATCAATAAAATTGATCGTCACGATGAAAATTATGCGTTTTCCTCGCAGCTCGCCGTCAGGCATAGTTGCGGCGTGATGACGCACCCAATGAGTTTTCAGTCATGAACATGCGAATCGAGCCTTCGGTGCTCGCGAACCCCGACCTGCAATTTGCGACGCTTTCGTCAGGCATCAGCCTGCCGTATGTCGAGCGGGGCAGCGGCGCGCCGATGGTGTTCGTGCACGGGTCGTTGTGCGATTACCGCTACTGGGATCCGCAACTCGCATCGCTGTCGGATCACTACCGCTGCATCGCGCCGAGCCTCAGCCACTACTGGCCGGCGGTCGAAGCAGGCATCCAGGACGAGTTCAGCTGGCAAAACCACGTCGACGAACTCGCTGAATTCATCGACGCACTCGATCTCGGCCCCGTGCATCTCGTCGGCCATTCGCGCGGCGGCAACGTCGCGTTCAACGTCGCGCGCCAGCATCCGCACCTCGTCGACACGCTGACGCTCGCCGATCCGGGCGGCCCGCTGCAACAGCCGGGCGTGCGCGAAGCCGCGCTGCCGGCCGCCGCGATCGCGCTGCGCACGAAGGCCGTGAACCTGATCGATCAGGGCGACGTCGAAGCGGGCCTCGAAATGTTCGTCGACTCGGTGAGCCTGCCGGGCGCGTGGAAAAAGAGCACGTCCCGCTTCCGCACGATGGCGATCGACAACGCAAGCACGCTGCCGAAGCAACTGCGCGATCCGCTGCCCGCGTATTCGCAGCAGGCCGCGGCGGATATCGCATGCCGCACGCTGCTGATCGACGGCCAGCGCAGCCCGAAGATGTTCCGCCACAACGTCGATACGTTGTCGCAGTGGATCGGCGATGCGCAACGGCAGACCGTCGCAGGCGCATCGCACGGGATGAACGCGGCGAGCCCCGCGGTGTTCAACCGTTACGTGCACGAGTTCGTCGCTGCGTAACGTTCGCGGGCGGCATGCGCACCGCCCGTTACCGCAAGTCCCTTTTCTGCACGATGCGATACGCGGTGTTGCTCGCGGAGCGCGCCACCGAACATCCTGAGTTGCCTCCGGAGTCGCACACGTAAAAAACCCCGATCCGCGTCGCCACGGATCGGGGTTCTTCCGGCTTCGATCTTTCTTCGTCGATCGAGCGCGGCGCCGGCACGCCGACGCCCGCCGATCTCTCACCGCACGGCGACGTCCTGCTTGCCCGCCGCCGCATCGCCAACCGCGGCCGACGCCGGCGCATCGCCCCATCCGCCGCCGAGCGCACGAATCAGGTTCACGGTCGATACCGCCTGCGCACCGGTCAACTGGTTCGCTTGCAACTGCGACTGCAGCACCGATCGCTCGCTGTCGATCACGTCGAGATATGCGACCTCGCCTTCCTGATACTGCGTGCGCGACAGCGTTGCCGAGCGACGCGACGCGTTGACGGCCGCCTCCTGCGCGCGGATCTGGTCGTCGAGCAGGCGCAGATCGGCGAGATTGTCCTCGACTTCGCGGAACGCGACGAGCACCTGCTGCCGGTAATTCGCGACCTGCTCGTCGTACTGCGCGCGCGCCTGCTGCACGCCGGCCGCACGACGGCCGCCGTCGAACAGCGGCAACGTCAGCGCGGTGCCGGCGAACGGCCCGAGCAGGAACGTGCGGCTCGACCACAGGAACAGGTTGCCGAGCGTCGACGCCTCATACCCGAACGCGCCGGTGATATCGAGCTTCGGGAAATACGCGGACTTCGCGAGCCCGATCCGCGCATTCGCGGCGGCCATCGCTCGCTCGGCCGCCGATACGTCCGGACGGCGTTCGAGCAGCGCGGACGGCAGGCCCGGCGGAATCTTCACCGCGACCGGCACGATCGGCGTTTCCTTGAACGCGAAGTCTGCGGGCGCCTTGCCCAGCAGGATCGCGAGCGCATGCTCGGACGCCGCGCGCCGGCGCGCGACGCCGACCGCATCGGCCTGCGCGCTCGCCAGTTCGTTCTTCGCGCGCGCCACGTCGAGCTCGCTGATGTCGCCTTCGTTGAAGCGGCGCTGCACGAGCTTGAGCGCCTCTTCACGCAGTTCGACCGTACGGCGGTACAGATCCTGGTCCGAATCGAGCTGACGCAGTTCGAAGTAGTTCTGCGCGACGTCGGCCTGCAGCGCGAGCTGCACCGAACGGAACAGTGCTTCGCTCTGCGCCTGGTCGGCGCGCGACGCTTCGACGTTGCGGCTCACGCGGCCGAACAGGTCGGCCTCGTACGACACCGTGCCCTGTGCGCGCCACAGCGTCGCGGTGGTCGGGCCCGTGCCCTGCGGCTGGAACTGCGACGCCGACGACACCCCTTCGCGCGTCGGCCCGAACCCCACGCCGACCTGCGGGAACCATTGCGAACGCGCGGTGCGGGTTGCCGCACGCGCTTCCTCGACACGCGCGGCCGCGGCCTTCAGGTTCTGGTTCGCTGCGAGCGCCTGCGCTTCGAGCGAATCGAGCACGGGGTCGCCGAACACCTTCCACCATTCGCCGCGATGTTCGCCGTCCGCCGGCTCGGCCGTCTTCCACGTGCCGGCCTGTTCGCCGGGCGCGAGCGTCGGCGCTTCCTTGAACGCCGCGGGCGTCGACACGTCCGGGCGCTTGTAGTCGGGCCCCACCGCGCACGCGGCGAGCAGCGTCGCGAGCAGGGTGCTCGCGGCCGCCACCTTCGCGAAGCGCATCAGGCCATTCGAGTTGTGCATGTTGTCCATCTTCTTGTCCTCAAGCATCCGAAGCCGACGCATTCGGCGGCGATACGCCATAACCGGCCGAATCCTTGCCCGCGACGTGAATCTTGCCGCCCGCGAGCGTACGCAGCACGACGTAGAACACCGGCGTCAGCATCAGTCCGAACAGCGTCACGCCGAGCATCCCGAAGAACACCGCGACGCCCATCGCATGCCGCATCTCCGAGCCCGCGCCCGTCGACGTGACGAGCGGCACGACACCCATGATGAACGCAATCGACGTCATCAGAATCGGACGCAGCCGCAGCCGGCTCGCCTCGATCGCGGCCTCGAGCGGCGTCCTGCCGTCGTGCTCCAGCTCGCGTGCGAATTCCACGATCAGGATCGCGTTCTTCGCGGACAGCCCCACCAGCACCATCAGGCCGATCTGCGTGAAGATGTTGTTGTCGCCCTGCGTGAGCCACACGCCCGTCAGCGCCGACAAAATGCTCATCGGCACGATCAGGATCACCGCGAGCGGCAGCGTCAGGCTTTCATACAGCGCAGCGAGCACGAGGAACACGAGCAGCACGCTGATCGGGAACACGTACATCGCCGAATCGCCCGCAAGGATCTGCTGGTACGTGAGGTCGGTCCATTCGAACCGCACGCCGCGCGGCAGCGTTTCATGCGCGATGCGCTCGATCGCGGCCTGCGCCTGCCCCGACGAGAAGCCAGGTGCGGGGCCGCCGTTGATGTCGGCCGCCGTGTAGCCGTTGTAGCGCACGACCATTTCCGGGCCGAACGTCGGCGTCACCGTCACCAGCGACGACAGCGGCACCATCTCGCCCTTGTCGTTGCGGGTCTTCAACTGCAGGATGTCGTCCGCGCGCTGGCGGAACGGCGCATCGGCCTGCACGCGCACCTGGTACACGCGTCCGAAGCGGTTGAAGTCGTTCACGTACAGCGAGCCGAGATACACCTGCATCGTATTGAACACGTCGGTCACCGGCACGCCCAGTTGCTTCGCCTTCACGCGGTCGAGATCGACGTTCAGCTGCGGCACGTTGATCTGGTAGCTCGTGAAGAGCGGGCCGAGTTCCGGCGCCTGCTGCGCGCGCTTGATGAAATCGTTGGTCGCATCCGACAGCTTCGCGTAGCCAACCGCGCCGCGATCCTCGATCTGCATCTTGAACCCGCCCAGCGTACCGAGGCCGAGCACCGGCGGCGGCGGGAACACCGCGACGAACGAATCCTTGATCGCGCCATACTGCTGGTTCAGCGCACCGGCGATCGCACCGGCCGACAGCGCCTTGCCGTGCCGCTCCGCGAACGGCTTCAGCGTGACGAACACGATGCCCGCGCTCGAGCTGTTCGTGAAGCCGTTCACCGACAGACCCGGGAACGCGACCGCGCTCTCGACGCCCGGCTGCTTCAGCGCGATCGAGCCCATGTCGCGGATCACCTTCTCGGTGCGATCGAGCGACGCGCCGTTCGGCAGTTGCGCGAACGCAATCAGGTATTCCTTGTCCTGCGCGGGCACGAAGCCGCCGGGCACGATCTTCGACACGAGGACCGTCGCACCGACCAGCACGAGGTACACCCCCAGCATCAGCGTCTTGCGCGACAGCACGCCGCGCACGCCGCGGCCGTAGTTCTCCGCGCCGCGATGGAACACCTTGTTGAAGCGCTTGAAGAAGCCGCCGAGCACGCGGTTCATCACGCGCGTGAGCCAGTCCTCCTTGTCGCCGTGGCCTTTGAGCAGGATCGCGGACAGCGCCGGCGACAGCGTCAGCGAGTTGAACGCCGAGATCACCGTCGAGATCGCGATCGTCATCGCGAACTGCTTGTAGAACTGGCCGGTCAGGCCCGACATGAACGCGAGCGGCACGAACACGGCGACGAGCGTCAGCGCGATCGCGATGATCGGCCCGCTCACTTCCTGCATCGCCTTGTAGGTCGCCTGGCGCGCGTTCATCCCGCTTTCGATGTTGCGCTCGACGTTCTCGACGACCACGATCGCATCGTCGACGACGATCCCGATCGCGAGCACCATCCCGAACAGCGACAACGCGTTGATCGAATACCCGAACGCGAGCAACAGCGAGAACGTGCCGACGATCGACACCGGCACCGCGATCAGCGGAATGATCGATGCGCGCCACGTCTGCAGGAACACGATCACGACGATCACGACCAGCGCGATCGCCTCGAGCAGCGTGTGCACGACGGCCTTGATCGACGAACGCACGAACTGCGTCGGGTCATAGACGATCTTGTAGTCGACGCCGGCCGGCATGTCCTGCTTCAGCTCGGCCATCGTCTTGCGCACTTCGTCCGAAATCTGCAGCGAGTTCGCGCCCGGCGACTGGTTGATCGCCATCGCGACGGCGGGCTTGTTGTCCAGCAGCGAGCGCAGCCCGTATTCGGATGCGTCGAGCTCGATTCGCGCGATGTCGCGCAAGTGCGTGACGCCGCCGTCCGGCGTCGTCTTCACGACGATGTCGCCGAACTCGTCTTCCGTCTGCAAGCGGCCGCGCGCGTTCACCGACAGCTGCAGCGGCGTACCGGGCAGCGACGGCGATGCGCCGATCACGCCGGCCGCGACCTGCACGTTCTGCTCGCGGATCGCCTGCACGACGTCCTCGGCCGACAGCCCGCGCTGCGCGACCTTCTGCGGATCGAGCCACACGCGCATCGCGTAGTCGCCCGAACCCCACAGCTGCACCTGGCCGACGCCCTGGATCCGCGACAGGCGATCCTTCACGTTGATCAGCGCGTAGTTGCGCAGGTAGGTCATGTCGTAGCGGTTGTCCGGCGAGATCAGGTGGACCACCATCGTCAGCGTCGGCGAGCTCTTCACCGTCGTGATGCCGAGCCGCTGCACGTCTTCCGGCAGGCGCGGCAGCGCCTGGTTCACGCGGTTCTGCACGAGCTGCGTGGCCTTGTCCGGATCGGTGCCCAGCTTGAACGTGACGGTGATCGTCATGTTGCCGTCGCTGTTCGCCTGCGACTGCATGTAGAGCATGTCCTCGACGCCGTTGATCTGCTCTTCGAGTGGCGACGCGACCGTCTCGGCGATCACTTTCGGGTTTGCGCCCGGATACTGCGCCTTCACTATCACCGAAGGCGGCACGACTTCCGGATATTCCGAAATCGGCAGCAGGAACATCGCGATCACCCCGCCGAGCAGGATGACCACTGATAGGACTCCTGCAAAGATCGGTCGGTCGATAAAGAATTTGGAAATGTTCATCTGTAGCTCTGTCTGGTTGAACGCGGAAATCGAAGCGGCACGCCGCTTACGATTCCGCCTTCGCCGAGGCGGCCGGCTTCGCTTCGTTCGCGAGCGGCGCTGACGGCTCGTCGCCGCCCGTCATCGGGACCATGTGCGGCTTCACTTGCTCGCCGGGACGCACGCGCTGCGTGCCGTTCACGATCACGCGATCGCCGGCGGCCAGGCCGCTCACGATCACGCGCCGGTTGCCGTGCTGCATGCCTGGCTGCACCTCGCGATACGACACGCGACCCTGCTGGTCGACAACGAACACGAACTTCTTGTCCTGGTCGGTGTTGATCGCCGCATCGTCGACGAGCAATGCCGGGTGCGGCGCGCTGCCGCCCACCTTCACGCGCGCGTAGAGGCCGGGGACCAGCGTGCCGTCCGCGTTGTCGAAGCGCGCGCGCACGCGGATCGTGCCCGACGACGTGTCGAGCCGGTTGTCGACCGAATCGATTTCGCCGCTGCGCGAATAGCCGGTTTCGTTCGCGAGGCCGAGCTCGACCGGCACCTTGCGGCCGTTGCGTGCGCCGTTGATGTATTGCAGGTAGGTCTGCTCGTCCGCGTCGAACGATGCGTAGATCGGCGACACCGACACCAGCGTCGTCAGCGGCGCGGCCGACGCGCCGGCCGATACGACGTTGCCGAGCGTGATTTCCGCACGCGACACGCGGCCCGATACCGGCGCGGTGATCCGCGTATAGCCGAGATTGATGCGCGCCGTTTCAAGCGCGGCTTCAGCCGCCTTGAGATTCGCGCTCGCTTCGCGCGCGGCATTCTGCTTCTCGTCGTAATCGCGCTTCGCGATCGCGTTGTCGCCGATCAGCCGCTGCGCGCGCTGCCAGTCGCTCTGCGCGTAGCCGTTGCGGGCCTGCGCGGCCGCGAGCTGCGCGGCCGCGCGGTCCACTTCCGCCTGGTACGGACGCGGATCGATCACGAACAGCACGTCGCCCTTCTTCACGAGCGCGCCGTCCTTGAAGTTCACCGCGACGATCGTGCCCGACACCTGCGGGCGCACGTCGACTTTCTCGACCGCCTCGAGGCGGCCCGAATAGCTTTGCCAGTCGGTGACGGTCTGCGGGACGACGGTCGCGACGTCCACTTCGGGCAGCGGCGCAGCCGCCTTCTCGGGCGCGTTCGCGTTCACGCGCATCGCGCCGAACGTGCCGAGACCGATGACGGCGAGCGTCGCGATCGCCGCGGTCGCAATTCGTGAACGGGTGGTGCGTAGGATGGCCATGTAGATCTCCGGTAAGCGTGGCGTGGTCTGGTTATTCGGATCGATTCGGCTGGCGCGCCTGGAAACGGCACTGGAAGAAGCGCACGGCTTCCTCCAGCGCGGCCTCGTGCGTCGCGAGCGCCGCATGCGTGACGTCGGGGTAGCGGATCACCTGCGTGAGCACGCCCGATGAAATCAGGCAGCCCGCATATTTCTCCGCCTCGACGTGCAGCACGTCGTTCTGCGCGGTGACAACCAGCGTCGGCGGCAAGCCCGCGAGGCGCACCGATTCGAGCGGGGCCGCATACGGGTGCATGCGCTGCGCCGCCTGCGGCAGGTACGCGCGATAACAGGCCGCGCATTCGCGCGCGGTGATGTCCGACGAAAGACGTTCGGCGTCGCCGATGCGCGTCATGCTCGGGTCGAGCATCGGCCCGAACAGCGCCTGCGCGGCGATCGGCACTTCACCGCGATCGCGCGCGATGAACGCGAGACAATTCGCGAGCTGGCCGCCCGCGTCATGACCCGCGACGCCGATCTTCTTCGGATTGCCGCCGAACGAGCGGGCGCGCGTCGCGGCCCATACGGCGGCGCGATACGCATCCTCCGGCGCGGCCGGAAACGGAAAGGCCGGTGCGAGCGAATAATCGACCGACACTACGAGAGCTGGTAAGCGTTCTGCTAAAAAGCGCGCGGCGAAGTCGGCGTCGTCGAGCGTGCCGCGCACGAAACCGCCGCCGTGGAAATAAAGCACTACCGGCAATCCGGTCTTGTCCGCGCGCCGATACAGACGCAGCGCAATGTCCTGCGCGTAGCCGGGGATTTCCACCTCCGCGACCGTCAACGCCGCGTCGGCTCTGGCTTCGGCGGGCAATGCGGCTTTCAGGAATTTGCTGAATTCAGAAGCGTCCATGACGATGCAGCATCCATTTCGAGATGGAACGAATTCTGGGTCCGGCAGACATCCGGATAAATGCCTATAATCCGGCAACACAATTCAACGCCCCCGAACAATCCCAGGCTGCGCTTACCCATCAGGTAGCGCAGCCTCTTTGTTCGGGGGCTCATTAGATTGCGGAGGTTGTGATGGACCGGCTTCAGGCCATGCAGGTGTTTACTCGCGTCGTCGATACAAGCAGCTTCACCAAGGCAGCAGAAACGCTCGGCCTGCCGCGGGCATCCGTCACGACGATCATCCAGAATCTCGAAGCATTCCTCGGCGTGCGGCTGATGCACCGGACGACGCGCCGGCTGTCGCTCACGCCCGACGGCGCAGCGTACTACGAACGATGCGTGCGGATCCTCGCCGACGTCGAGGAAACCGAAGCACGCTTCCAGGCCAACAACCGGAAGCCGCACGGAAAGTTGCGTATAGACATGCCGGGGTCGATCGGCCGGCTCCTCGTGATTCCGTCTCTGTGTGAATTCCATACGCGCTACCCGGACATCGATCTGCAACTCGGCCTGTCGGACCGGCCGGTCGATCTGCTGCAGGAAGGCGTCGACTGCGTGATCCGCGTCGGGGCGCTGCAGGATTCGTCGCTCGTCGCGCGCCGCGTCGGCCTGTTCGAGTGCGTGTCGGTCGCCGCGCCCGCGTATCTGGAGAAGTATGGCGAACCGCACACGATCGAGGAACTGAGCGATCACAAGGCGGTGAACTATTTCTCGAGCCGCACGGGCCGCACGATCGACTGGACGTTCCTGACCGACGGCAAGGAAGTCGAGGTCAAGATGAACGCGATCGTGTCGGTCAACGACGCCGATGCATACGTGACCTGCGGGCTCGAAGGTTTCGGGCTGATTCAGCCGCCGCTGTTCATGGTGCTGCCGCACTTGCGCGACGGCCGGCTCAAGGAAGTGCTGCCCGGCCTGAAGCCGCTGCCGATGCCGATCTCGGTGGTATATCCGCACAGCCGGCACCTGTCGCCGAAGGTGCGCGTGTTCGTCGACTGGATCGCCGAAGTGTTCGACCGCTGCCCGCTGCTGAGCGGCAAGGGCAGCCTCGACGCGACGTGCAGCAAGCGCACGTTCGAGGAAGCCGAGCGCGCGCCGGCGCTCGACACGCCGGTCATCAACGAATGGGTCGCATAATCGTCTGATTCGCGGCGCGCGGGCTGTTCTGCCCGCGCGCCGTCCTGCCTTCGCGCCGCTTCGGTGTCACTTCGCGTGACCGCTGCCGCCACACGCTGTCTTTCCCGAATCCGCATCACACCTTTGCACCACGCGCGGCAATCGCCCGGTCGCGGCGTCGCGCGCACCGCCCCGCATCGCCGCGAGCCCCGCTGCACGCCGCTGTGCGCGAGGGTCGAATAACCCTGATGAAGGTACGTATCGCGATTGTTCCTCCATCGCGACAATTCAATTCGCATCGGCGGCATTTATCGAGCCGGCACGGACACCTAGAGTAAACCCTGTCGCGCACTTCGTTGCGCATCGAATAGCCCCGCTTGACGGGACCGGAGCGAGCGCCCACGCGCCAACTCCGACCAACACAGGAGTTACGTCATGAACCGCCGCCATCTTCTCTCCGCCGTCGCCGTCGCACTCGCCGTGTCCGCACCGGCCTTCGCCGATACGACCACCCCGCACGCCGGCGACTACGGCAACACGTCGTGGTACACGCAGCACAACAACGGCCCGCGCACGCGCGCCGAAGTCAGCGCCGAAGTCGAACAGGCGCGCCGCGACGGCACGCTCGCATGGCTGCGCAAGGCCAATTCGTATCCGCAAGGGCTCGAACTCGCGCAAGGCCCGTATCGCTCGATGCCGGAGAGCAATCAGCTCGCAGGCGGCGCGCGATAAACGTCGGTAAACGAGCAACGCCGCGCAGAGCATGATCGTCTGCGCGGCGTCGCGATACCGCCGTCGAACACTCGATTAGTCAGTTAGTTGCAGGAGTCTGTGATGAACGACCAACTTCCTTCGCCGCTCGATCATTGGGACGACACCACGCCGGTGTGGACGCCGTTCCGTTCCGCGCCGCAATCGCATTGACCTTCGCGGCGACGTGTCGCCGACAGCGGTCGGCCGTCAGCGGCGCGGCACGCCGTCGCGCCATTCGCCCCAGTGCGTGACGATGTCATGCACGAGCGGATTGCCGGCGCGGTACAGGTTTTCCGTCGCCGGCGCGAAGCCGCCCTGATCCGCGTAGTTCAGCAGGTTGTCGGCGCTCGTCTGCCCGGCGTACGGGCGGTCGAAATCTGAGCCCGTGCGCAGCACCGCGACACGCGACAAGTCGACGCGCTTCACGCTCGCCGCGCGCTTCAGCGCTTCATATGTCGCATTGTCTTCCTGCGCGGTCATGCAATAGGTGCCCTTGCCGTCGGTGAGGATCTTCGTCCACTGGCGCGCGCGCTCGCCTATCAGCGTGCCAGAGAACCACGTGTTCCCCGACGACGTGTCGCACTGGATCACGGTCGGCGGCCGGTTCGCCGGCGCGTACGTGAACTTCGCGCGCGCCGCCTGCGCCTGTGCGCTGTCCGCGAGTACGACGTTGCGTGACAGCGCGTACGCGGCGTCGGCCAGCTGCGGGTTCAGCTGGAACACTTCGGTGCGGTAGTCGAGCGGCGGCTTGTCGTTCGGGCTCTTCGTGTTGATGCCGAGGAAGCCGGTGTTCCAGCCGGCCGGAATCTCGCGCGCATCGAGTTCCCACTGCAGGCTGAAATCGACCAGATATTTCGACCAAGCGGCCGAGCCGACCGTGCCTTGTGCCGGGTCGACGCCTGCAATGCCGGAAACCAGGAAATACGTGCGACGCAGATCGAAGCGCGACGAGAACGTGAGCGCCATGATCGTCGCGGACGCGTTCGCGTAGCCCATGCCGGTCGTCACCACGCATACGTCCTGCTTGTTGCAGTGAACGGCCGGATAATCGGGCGACAGGCCGGGCACAGTGATGTCGCGCCACGGGCCGAGCCGGTCGAGCCATGCCTGGCCTTCCGGCCCGAACATCGTGATGATCATGACCTTGACCGGGCGGCCATGTGAGCCGGCCTCGGCGAATGCCGCGTTGACCGCGTCGCTGCCCGGGTTGTCCTGCGCGATCGACGGCGCGGTTGCACAGGCTGCGAGCGAAAATGCGGCGGCGGAAAGAATGGAGCGAGTCAGCATCGGCGTTCCTTGTTTCGGTGAGTGAGTGAGAACGACTGTCGGAGACTGCGCGACGGAGTATAGAACGCGCGGGCGCGGGCGGGAACCCGACTACGAAACGGCCGGGACTGCTCGAGCGCGCGTCTGTGGACATCGAACGCACGGCAACACGACGCGCATGTCTCGTTACAACGTCAGGAATGCTATTCGTTTTAGCCGGCACTCACGCCGGCCATGATGCGGACCATGCAACGCGAACCAAGACAAGTGTGGCGTGGTTCGCCCTCCATTCGCCGAACAGAAGAACGGTCATCGATCATCGATGCCGGCGAGTACCGGCATCGACTCCCGCGACAGTCAGCGATCGGCGCGGGAGAAAGCCGCATCAGCCCACATCGACGCGTGCCGGCCCGTCCACCATCTCGCCGATCACGGCGGCACGGTCGAAACCGTCGGCGCGGAAGCAAGCGAGCACGTCGTCGACTGCGTCCGGCGCGCATGCGACCAGCAGGCCGCCGGATGTCTGCGGATCGGTCAGCAGCGCCTGCGCGACCGGCGGCAGCCCGTCGGCGAGCCGCACGTCGGCGCCATACGCGGCCCAGTTGCGGCCCGATGCGCCGGTGAACACGCCGTCGGCGACGAACGCCTCGACGCCCGCCAGCCACGGCAGCGACGCGTAATGCACGCGCGCCGTGAGATTCGCGCCTCGCGCCAGTTCGAGCGTGTGGCCGAGCAGCCCGAAGCCCGTGACGTCGGTCAACGCATGCACGCCCGGCAGCGCCGCGAGTTCGGCGCCCGGCCGGTTCAGCTTCGTGGTCGTCGCAACCATCTGCGCATAGCCGTCGGCATCGAGCTGGTTTTTCTTCAACGCGGCCGACAGTACGCCGACGCCAAGCGGCTTGCCGAGCACGAGCACGTCGCCCGCACGCGCGGCCGCGTTGCGCTTCACGCGCGACGGATGCACGACGCCGATCGCCGCGAGTCCGTAGATCGGCTCGACCGAATCGATCGAATGGCCGCCAGCAACCGGAATGCCGGCGTCCGCACACACCGACTCGCCGCCGCGCAGCACGGCCGCGATCGTCTCGTGCGGCAACACGTTGATCGGCATTCCGACCAGCGCGAGCGCGAGAATCGGCTTGCCGCCCATCGCGTAGACATCGGACAGCGCGTTCGTGGCCGCGATCCGGCCGAAGTCGAATGGATCGTCGACGATCGGCATGAAGAAATCGGTGGTCGCGACGATCGCCTGCTCGTCGTTGAGCCGGTAGACCGCCGCGTCGTCGGAGGTTTCGGTGCCAACCAGCAGATCGGGAAACAACGCCGGCGGCGTCGCGCGTTTCAGCAGTTCGGACAGCACGCCCGGCGCGATCTTGCAGCCGCAGCCGCCGCCGTGCGACAGGCTCGTGAGGCGTGGAACGGCGGGCGGGGTGAGGGTGGCTTCGGTCATCGTCGGCATCCGGTGAATAACAACGTTCCATTATCGACAATTCCGCGCGAGCGCGCCCGATACCCACGCAAGCGACAGCGCGTGCCAGCCCTCGCTCGCGACCTTTGCGATCGTGATCTTCGCGTACCGGCGCCTGCCGGACGCGACCGTGTCCGCACTGCGCGAACGCATCCGATCTTTGCGATCGCAATCGGCCGGTTCGCGATGCGCGAGCAGAGCCGGCGCGGGCGGCCCGGCACGCAGCGGCTTGCCTCATACGCACGGGTAGTGCCCGGCGCCGCGTTGATCAAAGCGCGAACAGCCAGCTTGCCCGCGGCACCGCGCGCGCCGTTACGCCGCCGCCACGACCTTGTCGAACGCGCGCTCGTCGATTGCCTCGGCGAGCGTCGAGAACGCAGCCGGAATCTCGTCCTCCGGCACGCACGCGTAGCCGAGCAGCAAACCCGACGCCGCGCGCTCGCGCTCCGCGTAATACCCGGACAGCGGCCGCACGACGATGTTGCGTTCGAGCGCGGCCTGCGCGACCGCGCGATCGTCGACACCATCCGGCAACCGCGTGACGAGATGCAACCCCGCATCGCTGCCGAGCGCGTGCAGCGTATCGCCGTAGCGGCGCGCGACCGCATCGAGCAGCACCTCGCGGCGCTGCCCGTACAGCGTGCGCATCTTGCGGATATGCGACACGAAGTGCCCTTCCGCGATGAACTCGGCGAGCACCGCCTGCTGCAGCAGCTGACCTTCGCGGTACAGCTCGGCGCTCGCGGTCGCGAAGCTCTCCGCGAGCGGCTCCGGCGCAACGAGGTAGCCGACCCGCAGCCCCGGGAACAGCGTCTTGCCGAAACTGCCGACGTAGATCACCTGCCCGGCGGTGTCGAGCCCCTGCAACGATGCGAGCGGCCGGCTGCCGTAGCGGAACTCGCTGTCGTAATCGTCCTCGATGATCCAGCAGCCGTGCTGGCGCGCGTATTCGAGCAGCATCCGGCGGCGCGCGAGGCTCATCACCATCCCGAGCGGATATTGATGCGACGGCGTGACGAGCATCAGCTTCGGCGGCTCGGCGAGATCGGCGGCCGACGGCGCGATCCCTTCGTCGTCGACCGGAATCGGCCGCGTGGTCAGCCCCGACACGTTCAGCACGCTGCGCACGCCCCAGTAGCACGGATCTTCGGTCCAGATCGCGTCGCCCGGATCGGTCAGCAGCCGCACCGCGAGGTCGATCGACTGGTGGATGCCCGTCGTGATCACGATCTGCTCGGGCGTGCAGCGCACCGAGCGCGACGTGCGCAAGTAGTCGGCGAGTGCCTCGCGCAGCAGCGCGAGCCCGCCGCCGGGCGCGTAGGTCAGCAGATCCGGGCGCAGACGCCGCCAGTACTTGTTGTGCAGCCGCGTCCACACGCGCGCCGGAAAACGGGACACATCGGGCACGCCCGGCATGAACGCGCCGCCCTGCCGCTTCGACACACCCGCGCCGTCGACAAGCCGCGTACCGCGCTCGGACAGCCGCCGCGCGGGCGACTGCACGACCGCCGGCCCGGCCGCCGGATCGGCCGGCGCACC
This sequence comes from Burkholderia latens, assembly GCF_001718795.1. Lineage (NCBI taxonomy): Bacteria > Pseudomonadati > Pseudomonadota > Betaproteobacteria > Burkholderiales > Burkholderiaceae > Burkholderia > Burkholderia latens. The sequence continues at coordinate 2,099,753 of NZ_CP013438.1, forward strand.
GACGATCTCGTCCGGCGCGCTGTCCGCGACGAACGTGCCGCGGCCCGTCGCAGAGTTCACATAGCCTTCGAGCGCCAGTTGTTCGTAAACCTGCGTGACCGTGTTGCGCGCGATTCCGAGCTCGGCTGCGAGCAGCCGCGACGACGGCACGCGCGTGCCGGCCGGCAGTTCGCGCGACAGGATCGCCTGCTGCAGCAGCCGGTGCAGCTGCCGGTAGATCGGCTGATTGCCGCCGCGCACGAGGCGCTGCGCCAGCCAGTCCGACAACACGCTTGCGCGCATGATTGGCTCCTGAATATTTATTGAAATGGCTCTGATTGCCGGAGCCAAATGTGATTATAGTCGCCTCCATGGGCTGCCAACGCGGCCGTTTTTATCCCACCGGACAGAACATCAAGGAGATGACCGTGAAGAATGCCGACCTGCAGGCCCGCAAGAACGCCGCCACCCCGCGCGGCGTCGGCGTGATGTGCGATTTCTACGCAGCCCGCGCCGAGAACGCGGAGCTGTGGGATGTCGAAGGCCGCCGCTTCATCGATTTCGCCGCCGGGATCGCGGTGCTGAACACGGGCCACCGCCACCCGAAGATCGTCAAGGCGATCTCGGATCAGCTGAACAGCTTCACGCACACCGCTTACCAGATCGTCCCGTACGCGTCGTACGTCGAGCTCGCGGAAAAGATCAACGCGCGCGCGCCGGGCGACTACCCGAAGAAGACCGCGTTCTTCACGACCGGCGCCGAAGCCGTCGAAAACGCGATCAAGATCGCACGCGCGGCGACGGGCCGTCCGGGCGTCATCGCGTTCTCGGGCGGCTTCCACGGCCGCACGATGATGGGCATGGCGCTGACCGGCAAGGTCGCGCCGTACAAGCTGAACTTCGGCCCGTTCCCGGGCGACGTGTTCCACGCACCGTATCCGAATGCGCTGCACGGCGTGACGACGGCCGACTCGATCAAGGCGATCGAGATGCTGTTCAAGGCCGACATCGATCCGAAGCGTGTCGCCGCGATCATTTTCGAACCGGTCCAGGGCGAAGGCGGCTTCAACCCGGCGCCGGCCGAATTCGTGCGCGCGCTGCGCAAGATCTGTAACGAGCATGGCATCCTGCTGATCGCCGACGAAGTGCAGACCGGCTTCGCGCGCACCGGCAAGCTGTTCGCGATGCAGCACTACGACGTGCTGGCCGACCTGATCACGATGGCGAAGAGCCTCGCGGGCGGCATGCCGCTGTCGGGCGTCGTCGGCCGTGCGGACCTGATGGACGCGGCCGCTCCCGGCGGCCTCGGCGGCACCTACGCGGGCAACCCGCTGGCCGTGGCATCGGCGCACGCGGTGCTCGAGATCATCGACGAAGAGAAGCTGTGCGAGCGCGCGACGCAACTCGGCGACGTACTGAAGGCGAAGCTGAACGCGCTGCAGGCGGACGTGCCGCAGATCGCCGACGTGCGCGGTCCGGGCGCGATGATCGCGGTCGAATTCCTGAAGCCGGGCACGGGCGAGCCGGACGCCGACTTCACGAAGCGCGTGCAGGCGCGTGCGCTCGAGCGCGGGCTGCTGCTGCTCGTGTGCGGCGTGTACTCGAACGTCGTGCGCTTCCTGTTCCCGCTGACGATCCCGCAAGCCGTGTTCGACGAAGCGCTCGTGATCCTCGAGGAAGTGCTGAAGGAAACGGTCGGCGTGCCGGCCTGAGTTCCCGTCCACTGCGGCTGAATGCGCCGCCGCCGTCTTCACGACGGCGGCGGCGTTCATCTGTCCTTACCCGTCCTTTTCGAAGCAGGCGATTCATATGAGCACCGTTCAGGAAACCCTGGCACTGAAAGATCCGTCGCTGTTCCGCCAGCACGCGTACGTCAACGGCGAATGGCAACGCGCGGCGAACGGCGAGTCGTTCGAGGTCCGCAACCCGGCCACCGGCGGACTGCTCGGCACCGTGCCGGCGATGGGCGCGGCCGAGACGCGTCACGCGATCGAGGCCGCGAACGCCGCGTGGCCGGCGTGGCGCAAGAAGACCGCGAAGGAACGCGCGACGATCCTGCGCAAGTGGCACGACCTGATGATCGAGAACGCCGACGATCTCGCGCTGATCCTGACCACCGAGCAGGGCAAGTCGCTGGCCGAAGCAAAAGGCGAGATCGGCTATGCGGCATCGTTCCTCGAATGGTTCGCGGAAGAAGGCAAGCGCGTGTACGGCGATACGATCCCGACGCCGGCAAGCGACAAGCGCATCGTCGTGACGAAGGAAGCGATCGGCGTGTGCGCGGCGATCACGCCGTGGAACTTCCCGGCGGCGATGATCACGCGCAAGGTCGGCCCGGCGCTCGCGGCAGGCTGCCCGATCGTCGTGAAGCCGGCCGAGGCGACGCCGTTCTCGGCGCTCGCGATGGCCGTGCTGGCCGAGCGCGCGGGCGTGCCGGCCGGCGTGTTCAGCGTCGTCACGGGCGACCCGAAGGCGATCGGCGGCGAACTGACGTCGAACCCGATCGTGCGCAAGCTGTCGTTCACGGGCTCGACGCCGGTCGGCCGGCTGCTGATGTCGCAGTGCGCGGCAACGGTGAAGAAGGTCTCGCTGGAGTTGGGCGGCAACGCGCCGTTCATCGTGTTCGACGACGCCGACCTCGACGCGGCCGTGCAGGGCGCGATCGCGTCGAAGTATCGCAACAGCGGCCAGACATGCGTGTGCACGAACCGCTTCTACGTCCACGAAGCCGTGTACGACCAGTTTGCGCAGAAGCTCGCGGCGGCGGTCGGCCAGTTGAAGGTCGGCCGCGGCACGGAGCCGGGCGTCACGCAAGGGCCGCTGATCAACGAAGCGGCGGTGCTGAAGGTCGAGGCGCACATCGAAGATGCGCTCGCGAAGGGCGCGACCGTCGTGACGGGCGGCAAGCGCCATGCGCTCGGCCACGGCTTCTTCGAGCCGACCGTGCTGACGGGCGTCACGCCGGCGATGAAGGTTGCGAAGGAAGAGACGTTCGGGCCGCTCGCGCCGCTGTTCAAATTCGGCAGCGACGACGAGGTGATCCGCCTCGCGAACGACACCGAATTCGGTCTCGCCGCGTATTTCTACAGCCGCGACATCGGCCGCGTGTGGAAGGTCGCCGAAGCGCTCGAATACGGGATGGTCGGCATCAACACGGGCCTGATCTCGAACGAAGTCGCCCCGTTCGGCGGCGTCAAGCAGTCGGGCCTCGGCCGCGAAGGCTCGCATTACGGCATCGACGACTACGTCGTGATCAAGTACCTCTGTCTGGCCGTCTGACGGCTCGGGGCCGGTCGCGTGAGCGGCAGGCCCTGACCGCCCGGCCGGAACCGGGCGGTCACGACGCGGGCCGGCGCCCCTCTCCGCCGCGCCCGCGTCATCTCCGTCTTCAGCGAAACACGTTCACCGCATCCACGAGCCGCGTCGCCTGCTGCTTCAGGCTTTCCGACGCCGCCGCGCTTTGCTCGACCAGCGCCGCGTTCTGCTGCGTGATGTTGTCCAGATGCACCACCGCCTGGTCGACCTGCGCGACGCCCGTGCTTTGCTCCGCCGTCGACGAGCTGATCTCCGCGATCAGGTCCGACACGCGTTTCACCTGCGTGACGATCTCCTCCATCGTCTTGCCCGCGCCATCGACGATTCGCGCTCCGGATTCGACCCGCTCGACGCTCGCGCCGATCAGCGTCTTGATTTCCTTCGCCGCGTTCGCGCTGCGCTGCGCGAGCGCACGCACCTCGCCCGCGACCACCGCGAAACCGCGTCCCTGATCGCCCGCCCGCGCGGCTTCGACCGCCGCATTCAGCGCGAGAATGTTGGTCTGGAACGCGATCCCGTCGATTACGCCGATGATGTCCGAGATCTTCCGGGAGCTGGCCGTGATGTCGTTCATCGTCGTGACGACTTCGCTCACCGCGTGCCCGCCGCGTTCGGCCGCTTCGCTCGCCGACACCGACAACTGATTCGCCTGCAGCGCGGTCTCCGCATTGCTCGATACGGTCGCCGTCATTTCGGCCATCGACGCGGCCGTCTGCTGCACGCTGGTGGATGCCTGTTCGGTGCGCGCGCTCAGGTCGTTGTTGCCCTGGGCGATCTCGTTGCTCGCACGCTGCACGTTGAGCACCTGCTCGCTGACGTCGTCGACGAGCCAGCGTAACATCAACCCGAGCTGGTTGATCGTGCGCAGCGTCATGCCGATCTCGTCGACGCGGTTCATCGCGACACCGGTGCGGCTCTCGCCGGTCGCAACGCGCAACGCCTGGTCGCGCAGCTGCATCAGCGGACGCGCGATCTGTGCATCGAGCCACAGGCCGGCGGCCACCGACACGCCCGCGGTCGCAGCCGCGAACGCGGCGAGCGCGCCGCCGGCGAGCCCGCACGCCCAGCCCGCGCCGACGACGGCCGGCGCGAGCACGCACAGCGTCGAATGCAGCCGCGCGCGCACCGACATCGTCTGAAACAGCGACGCGACGCGCATCAGTCCGGTCCGGACGATCAGCCCCTTGTAGAAACGGCGGTTGCCTGCCTTGCCTTCGCGGAAGGCGCGGTACAGCGCATCGGCGGCAGCGATCTCGTCGCGCGTCGCCTTCGTGCGCACCGACATGTAACCCGTCGGCTGTCCGTTGCGCATCACCGGCACCGTGTTCGAACGCACCCAGTAGTGATCGCCGTTCTTGCGGCGATTCTTCACGAGCGCGGTCCACGGTTCGCCGTTCTTCAGCGTCGTCCACATGTCGGCGAACGCCTCTTTGGGCATGTCCGGATGGCGCACGACGTTGTGCGGCTGACCTTCGATTTCCTCCGGCGAGAATCCGCTGACCTGGATAAAGGCGGCGTTCGCGTACGCGATGTAACTGTTCGCGTCGGTAGTCGACATCAGCGTCGCGTCGTCGGGAAATTCGAATTCGCGTTGCGTGACAGGCTGGTTATTGCGCATGGTGTGGAGTTCCTGGTTGCAGATCTTGCGTCCGCTTGGTGACTGGATCGGGACCGCCCGCATCGCGGTCGGCCCGCATGCGTTCGATCCCACTCCTGCGCTTTCGGCAAAACTTCGGAAAACATTATGCCGGGCACGGATAAATATGCACTAAATTTGCATCAACCTGCTTTAGCCGAACATTTTGTTTATACGTGAATAAAAACGCCTTTTTATCAATGACTTGAAACACATTCGTCTGATAATTCGGCGCGCCGCCACTACCCGGATTAACGACGAGGTTAAGAAATCCCGACCGCGAATGCGCATCGTTCGCCGCGTGCATATCGAAACGGAAACGCAAACGCGTCGCCTCGCGTCGGGCCTGGCCCACGCGCAAGCGTGCGCCGCGATCGTTATCGAAATACGTTCACCGCATCCACGAGCCGCGTCGCCTGCTGCTTCAAACTTTCCGACGCCGCCGCGCTTTGCTCGACCAGCGCCGCGTTCTGCTGCGTGATGTTGTCCAGATGCACCACCGCCTGGTCGACCTGCGCGACGCCGGTGCTTTGCTCCGCCGTCGACGAGCTGATCTCCGCGATCAGGTCCGACACGCGCTTCACCTGCGCGACGATGTCCTCCATCGTTCTGCCCGCATCGTCGACTCGCCGCGCGCCGGACTCGACCCGCTCGACGCTCGCGCCGATCAGCGTCTTGATTTCCTTCGCCGCGTTCGCGCTGCGTTGCGCGAGCGCGCGCACCTCGCCCGCGACCACCGCGAAACCGCGTCCCTGTTCGCCCGCGCGCGCGGCTTCGACCGCCGCATTCAGCGCGAGAATGTTGGTCTGGAACGCGATCCCGTCGATCACGCCGATGATGTCGGCGATCCTGCGCGAACTGTCGGTGATGTCGCGCATCGTCGTGACGATCTCGTTCACCGCCTGCCCGCCACGCTCGGCCGCATCGCTCGCGGACATCGCGAGCCGGTTCGCCTGCAGCGCGGTCTCCGCATTGCTGTCGACGGTGGCCGTCATCTCGGCCATCGACGCGGCCGTCTGCTGCACGCTGGACGCAGCCTGTTCGGTGCGCGCGCTCAGGTCGTTGTTGCCCTGCGCGATCTCGTTACTCGCGCGCTGCACGTTGTGCACCTGTTCGCTGACGTCGTCGACGAGCCAGCGGAACATCAACCCGAGCTGGTTGATCGTGCGCAGCGTCATGCCGATCTCGTCGACGCGGTTCATTCTCACGCCGCGGCGGCTTTCGCCGGTCGCGACGTTCAGCGCCTGATCGTGCAGCCGCTTCAGCGGACGCACGATCTGCGCATCGAGCCACAAACCCGCCGCCGCCGACACGCCCACCGTCGCCGCCGCGAACGCGGCGAGCGTGCCGCCGGCGAGCCCGCACGCCCAGCCGGCACCGACGACGGTCGGCGCCAGCACGCACAGCGCAGCGTGGACGCGTGTGCGCACCGACATTGCCTGCGGCAGCGACAGGATGCGCATCAGCCCGGTGCGCACGACCAGTCCCTTGTAAAATCGGCGGCCGCCTGCCTTGCCCGCGCGGAACGCGCGGTACAGCGCATCCGCGGCCGCGACCTCGTCGCGCGACGCGCGCGTGCGCACCGACATGTAGCCATGCGGCGCGCCGTTGCGCATCACCGGCACCGCGTTCGCGCGCACCCAGTAATGGTCGCCGTTCTTGCGGCGGTTCTTCACGAGCGCGGTCCACGGCTCGCCGTTCTTCAGCGTCGCCCACATGTCGGCGAACGCCTCCTTCGGCATGTCCGGATGGCGCACGACGTTGTGCGGCTGGCCAACGAGTTCGTCGGCCGGGAAACCGCTCACGTGCGCAAACGTCGTGTTCGCGTACGTGATGATGCTGTCGGCATCGGTGGTCGACATCAACGTGACGTCGTCGGGAAACTCGAATTCCTGTTGGGTGACTGGCTGGTTGTTGCGCATGCAAGGCTCCGATAGGCGGTTCCGGATGCGGAATCCGCGCAGCGCTGAAATCGCGCTCAGTAGCCGAAAAACGGTTTATCGCTTTACGACGGTCTCGTCCTTGCTGTCGGCACGTTCCGGAAAAACCTTAATCCGAACGCGCATAAATTCCCGAATTCGTCCATCGGGATGATTTCGATCAAATAATCCCGCGATAATCTCAGCCGGCGCTTCTCGAATAATGCGCGATGCTTTATGGGATAACATCGGCGCACACACCAATCCGGCCAGCCATTGCAGACGACGAAACGACTCATCCGGATCGGCCTTTCGACGGCATTCGATCGCGAAAATGCGGCAGCCTGATGCATGGCTGACGACGAACATTATTAGCTGCCTGTTCTGGAAGCCGCGATGCGGCGCGTTTGGCGAAAATGCGCGCGAGGCTCACGGCACCGCAACGGGCACCACGGCAAGCACATGACAACCTACCCCGCCCGCGGCAACCGCATGACGCGCCGCACCGCCGCCGAATGCGACGCACTGTCGTCCCGCGAGCTCGCTCGCGACGAGATTCCGCTCGTGTGGACCATCGACCGGCGCGAGATCATTCATCATTTGTACGTGCTGCGCGACGGCGAACTGCGGCTCGTTCCCGACTTTTACGACGTGCGCAGCTGGCCGGACGGCGAAGCCGAGCACTACACGCCGATCCTGCTCGACTGCCACGATCGCGGTGGCTGGTGTGTCGGAATGTTCGACGGCGCGACGCTCGTCGCGGCCGTCATCGTCGACAGCGATCGGCTCGGCCCGCGACGCGACATGCTGCAACTGAAATTCCTGCATGTGAGCCATGACTGGCGCGGCTGCGGGCTCGGCGAGCGGCTCTGTCGCGCGGCCCGCGCGCAGGCCCGGGCGATGGGCGCGGAACGGCTGTACGTGTCGGCGACGCCGTCGCAGCGCACGATCGACTTCTATCTGCGTCTCGGCTTCCGCGTCAGCCCGTCGCCCGATCCGGCGCTGTATGCGCTGGAGCCGGAAGACATCCATCTGGAAGCGCCGACGGCCTGACACGCGCACGCGCCCGCGTCCGTAGAATTTCCGCTGCCCCAACCCGCCTTCACGGAGAACGCCCATGCAAAACGCGGCGCGGCAGTCAGCCCTGGCGAAGATCCTCGTCAGCATGTGCGTGCTCGGCCACCCGGTCCGCTACAACGGCTCGGCGAAAACCGCCGCACATGACGCGCTCGCGCGGTGGCAGCGCGAAGGGCGGCTGGTGCCCGTGTGTCCGGAACTTGCGGGAGGATTGAGCGTGCCGCGCCCGCCCGCCGAAATCGCGGACGGTGCAACAGGGCAACGCGTGCTGACGGGCGCCGCGCGCATTGTCGACGTGCACGGCGCCGACGTGACCGCGCAATTCGTCGACGGCGCACAGGCGGCGCTCGCGCTCGCGCGTGCACACGATTGCCGCTTCGCGATCCTCGCGGACGGCAGCCCATCGTGTGGAAGCCGTTTCATCCACGACGGAAGTTTCACGGGCCGGCGCCATGCCGGCGCGGGCGTGACGGCGGCGCTGCTGCGCCAGCATGGTGTCGAGGTATTCGCGGACACCGAGTTCGACGCGCTTGCCGCGCGGGTCGCGCAATATTCGCAGGCCGAATGACGATGTGGCCGCCACGACGATCTCTCGTGGCGGCCACATCGTTTTGGAAAGAACATGCGGCGAAGCGGCGCGCGCACTGCGCACACGCGTCGCCGCATCGCGCGGTCACACGCGTTCGATCGCGATCGCGATGCCCTGGCCGACGCCGATGCACATCGTGCACAGCGCGAAGCGGCCGTTGGTGCGATGCAGCTGGTACATCGCGGTCGTCACGAGGCGCGCACCCGATGCGCCGAGCGGATGGCCGAGCGCGATCGCACCGCCGTTCGGGTTCACGCGGGGATCGTCGTCGGCGACGCCGAGCATGCGCAGCACCGCGAGCCCCTGCGACGCGAACGCTTCGTTCAGCTCGATCACGTCGAACTGGCCGATCGTCATCCCGAGCCGCGCAAGCAGCTTCTGCGTCGCCGGCGCCGGGCCGATGCCCATCACACGGGGCGCGACGCCGGCTGTCGCGATGCCCAGCACGCGTGCGCGCGGGGTCAAGCCGAAGCGCTTCGCGGCGGCTTCGTTAGCGAGCAGCAACGCGGCCGCGCCGTCGTTGACGCCCGACGCGTTGCCGGCCGTGACGGAGCCGTCCGGGCGCACGACGCCCTTCAGCTTCGCGAGCGCGTCGAGCGACGTCTCGCGCGGATGTTCGTCGCGCGAAAACACGACAGGATCGCCCTTCTTTTGCTGAATCGTGACCGGCACGATTTCCTCGGCAAGCGTGCCGTCCTGCTGCGCACGCGCGGCCTTCTGCTGGCTGCGCAGCGCGAACAGATCCTGGTCGGCGCGGCTGATGTTGTAATCGACCGCGACGTTCTCGGCGGTCTCCGGCATCGAGTCGACGCCGTGCAGCTGTTTCATCAGCGGATTGACGAAGCGCCAGCCGATCGTCGTGTCGTAGATGTCGGCCTGGCGCGCGAACGCGCTGGCGGCCTTGCCCATCACGAACGGTGCGCGCGTCATGCTTTCGACGCCGCCGGCCACCATCAGCGCAGCCTCGCCCGACTTGATCGCGCGCGCGGCCACGCCGACCGCGTCCATCCCGGAACCGCACAGGCGATTGATCGTCGAACCCGGCACGCCTTCCGGCAAGCCCGCGAGGAGCGCGGACATGCGCGCGACGTTGCGGTTGTCTTCGCCGGCCTGGTTCGCGCAGCCGTAGATCACATCGTCGATCGCCGTCCAGTCGACGTCGCGGTTGCGCTCGACGAGCGCCTTCAGCGGCACTGCGCCGAGGTCGTCGGCGCGCACGCCGGACAGCGCGCCGCCGTAACGGCCGATCGGGGTACGGATCGCATCACACAGAAAAGCTTCGGTCATCGGTGTCTCCGGTCTCATGCAAGGCTGGTAAGTGAATCAAACGCGCCCCTTGCATTGCCCGCCGGGATGCGCTTAAATGTTCTATATACGAACATAAGATCGTGTATCGAACGTTCAACGCATCATAGGGAGTGCGGGGACGACCTGTCAAGCGCGCGGTCCGTCGCGCGGTTGGCGTGCCGGGCCCCATGCGCTATCTTCTCGGCTGCACGACAATCCGACCGTTCATGACCATCGAAGACATCCAGACCAAACCGGGCGACTCCTACGTACAGTCGTTCGCGCGCGGCCTTGCGGTAATCCGCGCATTCGACGCGCAACGCCCGGAGCAGACGCTCACCGAGGTCGCGTCGGCCACCGGGCTCACGCGCGCGGGCGCGCGCCGGATCCTGCTGACGCTGCAGACGCTCGGCTACGTCGAAGCCGACGGCCGGCTGTTCCGCCTCACGCCGAAGATCCTCGAGCTCGGCTTCGCATACCTGACGTCGATGCCGTTCTGGAATCTTGCCGATCCGGTGATGGAGCAACTGTCCGCGCAGATCCACGAAAGCTGCTCGGCCGCCGTGCTCGACCGCACCGAGATCGTGTACGTGCTGCGTGTGCCGACCCGCAAGATCATGACGATCAACCTGTCGATCGGCAGCCGGCTGCCCGCGTACTGCACGTCGATGGGCCGCGTGCTGCTGTCCGCGCTCGACGATGCGGCGCTCGACGAAACGCTCGCGCAAAGCGGCATTCGCGCGCACACGCCGCGCACGATCACCGATATCGGCGAATTGAAGGCGACGATCGCGCAGGTGCGCCAGCAAGGCTGGGCCGTGGTCGATCAGGAACTCGAAGTGGGCCTGATGTCGATCTCCGCGCCGATCCGCAACCGGCGCGGGCAGGTGATCGCCGCGATGAACATCAGCGGCAACGCGCAGCGGCATACCGCGAAGCAGATGGTGAAGGAGTTTCTGGGGCCGCTGCAGCAGGCCGCGCAGACGGTGTCGGAACTCGTCGCTCGGCGAGGGTGAGCGGTTGCTTCGCTCGCCGGACGGGCCGCACACGACCGTTCGCGGATTGCGCGGACAAAAAGACGGGCGGCAGGAGCCGCCCGCTCAACTCTCTGACTCTGCTTGCAACTTGCTTCGTGCGGAACACTGGGCGCGCTCCGCATCGGCAAATTTAGGGATGCGCCAAAACACCGTCAATTTGACGAGAACGAAATTGCGCCGCATCGCTCTGACACACGGCCATCCCGCCGATCGCGCATCCGGCAGCATCCCGTTTCGCATCGGCATCGTGCCCGTGATGCGCCCGACGGGCGCGCCGGCAGCCGCCCGCATCGCGCATCAGTCCATCGACTCGCGCGCCGTCTCGCGCAGCATCGCGACCGCGACCAGCGACAGCACCACGCACGCGGCCACATAGCCTGCCGGCGCGAGTTTGCTGCCCGTGATCTTCACGAGCCACGTCGCGATCAGCTGTGCGGTGCCGCCGAAGATCGTCACCGCAAGCGCGTACGCGATCGAGATGCCGGTCGCGCGCACGTGGCGCGGCAGCGACTCGCACATCAACGCCATTTCGGATGCCGACCCGAGCGAATAGAACAGCAGCATCAGCGCGGTAAGCGGCAGGATCACCGACAGCGTCGGATGATGGTTCATCAGCCAGAACGCCGGAAACAGCAGCAGCACGAGCACGCCGCGCCCGACGAAGATCGGCATGCGCCGGCTGCCGAGACGATCCGACAGCCAGCCGAACAGCGGACACGTCACCAGCATCACGCAACCCGACGCGACGCCGACGAACATCGACAGCTTCATCGGCAGCCCGAGCGTATGAATCGCGTAGGTCGGCATGTAGAAAGTCAGGATGTAGGTCGACACCGTGCCGCCCATCACCGTCAGCATCAACAGCAGCACCGTGCGCGTGTGCTTCGAGAACAGCTCGCGCAGCACGCCGCGTTCGATCGCGTGATGGTTGTCGCCGGGCGCATCATCCGCGAGCCGGCGCCGCAAAATCATCCCAACCGGCGCGATCAGCACGCCCACGAGGAACGGCAGACGCCAGCCCCAGCCTTCGAGCGCATCCTTCGTCAGCGTGTTGGACAGCAGCGCCGCGAAACCCGAACCCATCAGCGCCGCGCCGCCCTGCGTCGCGAGCTGCCAGCTCGCGCGGAACGCGCGGCGCGACGTGCCGCCCTGCTCGATCAGCGTCGACGTCGCCGCGCCGAATTCGCCGCCCTGCGAAAAGCCCTGCATCAGCCGCGCGCAGACCACCAACAGCGGCGCGGCCACGCCGATCTGCGCGTAGGTCGGCGCGATCGCGATCAGGCCGGTGCCGAGCGCCATCAGCATGATCGTCAGGTTCAGCGCGGCCTTGCGGCCCTTCCGGTCCGCATAGACGCCGAGCACGACGCTGCCGAGCGGCCGCGTGAAGAAACCGGCGGCAAACGTTGCGACGGACAGCAGCAGCGACGTGGTCGCGTCGCTCGACGGGAAGAACAGCTTGCCGATCAGCACCGCGAAGAAGCCGTACACGGTGAAATCGAAGAACTCCAGCCAGTTGCCGATCACGGCCGCCGCGATCGCGCCGCGTTTCGTGACGGCCGGCGCGGCGCGCGTACCGGTTTCGACGGCGTCCGCCGACACGGGGTGCAGTGCGAGATGGTCCTTCTGCATCGCTCGAATCTCCTGTCAATGCGGCCGGAAACGCCGGCCTGCCGTCGCCCGTCGCGACGGATCGTCACTGCGCCAGGTAACGTTCGACGAGGCGCGTCCAGTACGCCGCGCCAATCGGCAGGTTGCGGTCGTTGAAGTCGTACTTCGGGTTGTGCACCATGCAGCCGTCCTCGCCTTCGCCGTTGCCCAGCCGTACGAACGAGCCGGGCCGCTGCTGCAGCATGAACGCAAAATCCTCGCTGCCCATCAGCAGGTCGGCCTGCTCGACCACGTGCGCGTCGCCGACGAGTTCGCGCGCGACCTGCGCGGCAAAATCCGTTTCGGCATCCGTATTGACGACGACCGGATAGCCTTCGATGTATTCGACGTTCGCGGTTGCGCCGTAGCTCGCGGCTTGCGACTCGGCGAGCTCGACGATGCGGCGCTTGAGCAGCGCCCGGACTTCGGGGCTGAACGAGCGCACGCTGAGTTCGAGGCGTGCACCGTTCGGAATCACGTTGTTTGCGGTGCCCGCGTGCATCGAGCCGACCGTGACGACCGCCGGTTGCGACGGGTCGACGTTGCGCGCGACGATCGTCTGCAGCGCCATCACGATGCTTGCGGCAACCACCACCGGATCGACCGTCAGGTGTGGACGCGCCGCGTGGCCGCCCACGCCCTCGATCGAGATGACCGCCTTGTCGCCGGCCGACATGAACGGGCCGCGGCGCGTGAGGAATACACCGGGCGCCGCGCCCGGATGGTTGTGCATTCCGAACACCGCATCGCACGGAAAGCGTTCGAACAGGCCGTCGTCGATCATCTTCTTCGCACCGCTGTCGACGCCGTGCTCTTCCGCCGGCTGGAAATACAGATGCACGGTGCCGGAGAAGTTGCGCGTCCTGGCGAGGTGCTGCGCGGCGCCGAGCAGCATCGTCGTGTGTCCGTCGTGCCCGCACGCGTGCATCTTGCCGTGCGTGCCGCTCGCGTACGGCAGCCCGGTGGCCTCGACGATCGGCAGTGCGTCCATGTCCGCGCGGATGCCGATGCTGCGCTTGCCGTCGCCGACGCGCAGCGTGCCGACCACCCCCGTCTTGCCGACGCCGCGCGTGACCTGCCAGCCCCATTGCTCGAGTTTGTCCGCGACGAGCGCCGCGGTTTCGTGCTCCTCGTACGCGAGTTCCGGGTGATGGTGAATGTGATGGCGAATCTCGCGCAGCGCGCCGGCGGCGGGCATCAGATCGTCGATTTCGGTAAATCGGGCGGCGGTGGTCATCAAGCGGCTCCTGCTGGTCGGCGGTCAGCCGCACGCGGCGATTGCGTGCGGGAAAGCGAGCCACTATAGCTAGCCGATATCGGTTCAATAAGATGCGGAATTTTTCACCGCGATAAGATTTTTTAATCAGGGTTAATACGGGTGAAGCCGGCACCGGCCGCGGTCGTTCGCTCGACCGTCAACGCGGGGCTTGATTTTAGAGACGAACGGTCTATTATTTGCGAATGGACATTCGCACCACTCCGCCGCGCCGCCGCGGGCGGCCGCCCAAGCAGCACGAAGACCTCGTCGCCACCCGAGACATGCTGTTGCGCACCGGGCTGGAAGCGCTCACCGAAAAGGGCTTTTCGGCCACGGGGCTCGACGAGATCCTCGGCCGCGCCGGCGTGCCGAAGGGCTCGTTCTATCACTACTTCGACAGCAAGGAAGCGTTCGGCCTCGAACTGATCGATCGCTACGCCGAGTTCTTCGCGCGCAAGCTCGATCGCCATTTGAGCCGGACCGATGCGCCGCCGCTGGCACGCGTGCGCGCGTTCGTCGACGATGCGCGCGACGGCATGGCCCGTTACGAATACGCGCGCGGCTGCCTGATCGGCAATCTCGGCCAGGAAATGAGCGCGCTGCCCGAGAGTTTCCGTGCGCGGCTGCGTGCGACGTTCGACGACTGGCAGCGCCGGCTGGCCGACTGCCTCGTCGCCGCTCAACAGGCCGGCGAGCTGGCCGACGCGGCCGATCCCGCCGCTATCGCCGCGTTCTTCTGGATCGGCTGGGAAGGCGCCGTGCTGCGCGCGAAGCTCGAACGCAGCGACGCACCGCTCGCACTGTTCGCCGAGTTTTTCTTCAACGGACTACCGCGCCGCTGAATTTTTTTGCAATTGACTAGACGATCGGTCTAAAAAGGAGGACGCATGTTCCAGGGCATCGTGATCGACAAGGACGAAACCGGCCAGCACGCGCGGTTGCAGACGCTGGACGACACGCAACTGCCGCCGGGCAACGTGACGATCCGCGTCGGCTATTCGACGCTGAATTACAAGGACGGACTCGCGATCACGGGCAAGGGCCCGGTGGTGCGCAAGTTCCCGATGGTGCCGGGCATCGATCTCGTCGGCGAGGTCGAGCACAGCACGCATCCGGATTACCGCGCCGGCGATTGCGTCGTGCTCAACGGCTGGGGCGTCGGCGAGACGCACTGGGGCGGCCTCGCGCAAAAGGCGCGCGTCGACGGCGACTGGCTCGTGCCGCTGCCATCCGAGTTCTCGCCGCGCCAGGCGATGGCGATCGGCACGGCCGGCTATACCGCGATGCTGTGCGTGATGGCGCTCGAACGGCACGGCGTGCGCCCGGGCGACGGGGAGATCGTCGTGACCGGTGCGGCGGGCGGCGTCGGCAGCGTCGCCACGGCGATCCTCGCGCGGCTCGGCTATCGCGTCGTTGCCGTGACCGGCCGCCCCGCCGATGCCGACTACCTGCGGCAGCTCGGCGCGTCGGAAATCCTAGACCGGTCGCAATTCAGCACCCCCGGCAAGCCGCTCGGCAAGGAACGATGGGCGGGCGCCGTCGACGTCGCCGGCAGCCACGTGCTTGCGAACGTATGCGCGACGACGCGCTATCGCGGCGTGGTGACGGCCTGCGGCCTCGCTGCGGGCATGGACTTCCCTGCGACCGTCGCGCCGTTCATCCTGCGCGGCGTGACGCTCGTCGGCATCGATAGCGTGATGTGTCCGCGTGCCGAGCGACTCGAAGCATGGCGCCGCCTCGCGTCCGATCTGGACGTGGAGAAGCTCG
The DNA here is from genome assembly GCF_001718795.1 of Burkholderia latens. Classification (NCBI taxonomy): domain Bacteria; kingdom Pseudomonadati; phylum Pseudomonadota; class Betaproteobacteria; order Burkholderiales; family Burkholderiaceae; genus Burkholderia; species Burkholderia latens. Next base: position 2,115,264 of record NZ_CP013438.1, read on the forward strand.
GTACGATCGGCCACCAGGTCGGCCTCGGCGACGCGATTCCGCTCGCCGGCGAGTTGATCGGCGGGAAGGTGCGCGGCCGCATCGTCGTCGACGTCAACGCATGAGCCGGCAACGGCAATGCGTCGTTTGTTTATCGACGGGCGGCCCGCGCGTCGGAACCGCCCGCAACGCTTTATTCAGGAGACCCCATGACTGCCGCAGACAACGCCCCCGTCAGCCGCTTCCCGGTGCCGGCACTCGAAGAACTGCCCGACGACATTCGAGAACGGATCGCGGCCGTGCAGGAAAAATCGGGCTTCATCCCGAACGTGTTCCTCACGCTCGCGTATCGCCCGGACGAGTTTCGCGCGTTCATCGCGTATCACGACGCGCTGATGGACAAGCCCGGCAACCTCACGAAGGCCGAACGCGAAATGATCGTCGTGGCGACCAGCAGCGCGAACCAGTGCCAGTACTGCGTAATCGCACACGGCGCGATCCTGCGCATTCGCGCGAAGGATCCGCTGATCGCCGACCAGGTCGCGACCAACTACCGCAAGGCCGACATCACGGTGCGCCAGAAAGCGATGCTCGACTTCGCGATGAAGGTGTCGCAGTCCGCGCATCTGGTCGGCGAGGCAGACTTCGACACGCTGAAGTCGCATGGCTTCACCGAGGAAGACGTGTGGGACATCGCAGCGATCTCGGCATTCTTCGGGATGTCGAATCGCATCGCGAACGTGACGAACATGCGGCCGAACGCGGAGTTTTACACGCTGGGGCGATAACCGGGCATCGGCGGCGCCGGCCGCGCAAGCCGGGCGCGCGCATGCCGCCCGTCTCCGGCTTGCGCTCGCGCGCCGCGCCAGCGGCGACCGCCGCGCCGCTCACCGAACCCGCGACACCGCCGCTGCGTGTTCAACCGGCCTTCTTCAGCGCCTGCAGCCCGTCCGGCAGCTTCGCATCCGGGAACATCGTCGACAACGTCGTGTCCCGCCACCGCGCCGCCTCGTCCGCACGCTGCGTCTCCGCCTGCTCGCACACGAACAGCGCATCGCCGCCGAGCAGCAGCCGCATCGGCACGTCGTCGCGGCGCGACAACCCGACGATCAGCGCCGCGATCCGTACGGGATCGCCGACTTCGTTGCCGCCGTACGAGCCCAGCAGGTCGAGCATTTTCCCGACCGACGGCCGATAGTCGGGCAACAGCCCGTCGACTTCGCGCTTCGCTTGCGCGGCCCAGTCGGTCCGCATCCCGCCCGGCTCGAGCGTGCACACACGGACGCCGAACGGCGCGACCTCCTTCGACAGCACGTCGCTGAATCCGCCGACCGCCCATTTCGCGGCCTGATATGCGGACAGCCCCGGCGTGGACGTGCGCCCGCCGACCGACGATACCTGGAAGATGTGGCCCGCGCGCTGCGCGCGCATCGTCGGTAACACCGCGCGCGTGAGGTTGACCACGCCGAAGAAATTCGTTTCGATCTGAGCGCGGAAGTCGTCGCCACCCATTTGCTCGAACGGCGCCGTGTGACCGTAGCCGGCGTTGTTCACCAGCACGTCGATGCGGCCGAACGCGTCGCGAGCCGCCGTCACCGCGTGCGCGGCCGCTGCTTCGTCGGTCACGTCGAGCGCGACCGGGAGCACGCGCTCGCCGTACCGTTCCACCAGATCCGCAAGCCGCTCAGGATCGCGCGCGCCGGCCACCAGGCGGTCGCCCGCCGCCAGCACCGCTTCCGCGATCGAACGCCCCAGGCCGCGTGCGGCCCCCGTTACCAGCCAGACTTTCGACATATCCCGCTCCTCGACAAGGTTGAAACCAAAATGAATGATTACTCACTCATTAACATGACGCGATCAAACGGTCGTTCGACCGTGACTCGCCCATCCTGAAACCACGTCCCGCCCATTCCCGGCGGCAGCCCGGTGCGTGCAACGGCTGCCGATGCCGCGTTCAGGCCTGGCGCTCTTGCGCCCGTCGGCCCATCACCGCTTCGCTCACACCGCGTGCAACACAGCCCACAACGCGCGGAAACCCGCTTCCCGGTAACCTTCGGCCTGGGCCGGATCCCGGGCGATCGAGTCCATCGCCGTTTCCGCGATCGACGTGAACAGCGCCGCGCAGAACGCATGCGCATCATCGGCCTTCAGCCCGCGAGCCGCGGCGGCATGCTCGCGCAGCAGCGCACGGACCGCACCGAAACCTTCGGCTCCGGCCGCGCGGTGCGCGTCGTCGATGCGGCCGCTCACGCCCAGCTGTTGCAGCGCTCGCCGGCCGTCCGGATTCTCGATGCCCCACGTCACGTACCCATTCCACGCATGCCGCATCGCCTGCTCGGCCGGCGCGTGCTCCGGAAACCCGGTCATCATCGCGTCGCGCATGCCGGCCTTCAGGCTCAGGTACAACGCGTTCAGCAACACGTCCTTGGTCTCGAAATAGGTGAATACCGTGCCTTCGGCAACGCCGGCGAGCCGCGCGATCCGAGCCGTGGTCGCGCCCGCGCCGTCTTCCGCAAGCGCGCGCGCGGCCGCAGAAAGGATCGCTTCGTGCTTGTCGGGACTACGCGGTCGGGCCACGTCGACGCTCCTTTAATGAGTGATTGCTCAATCATAATCGGACTTTCGGCTGGAATGCAAGCGCCGTTACATCGGGGAACCCATCCGCAATTCGTCAAAACCGTGCACTATTAGCGTTTTCACGTACTGGCACGCCAACCCACCAGCGGCCGGCGCGTCGGCGTCCGTTCCACGCTCACCCGTTCCCAGACCGCGAATCACTCATGACGAACAAGCCCAACCAGACCGAAGCCGAGCAGCCCGTCGACATGATCATCTTCGGCGGCGGCGGCGACCTGGCCGCCCGCAAGCTGCTGCCCGCGCTGTACATGGCGCATCTGCACTGCAACCTGCCGCCGGACACGCGGATCATCGCGGTCGGCCGGCGCGACTGGGGCATCGACGGCTACCGCAAGTTCATGGACGAGCAGTCGCGCCCGTTCATCGACGAGAAGGCGTTCGACGCCGAAGCCTGGGCCCGCTTCCTCGACCTGTTCAAATACGTGCTGATCGACGTGAACGCGCCGCAGGACTACGCACGGCTCGCCGAAGCGGCGCGCGGCGACGCGATCCGCGTGTTCTACCTGTCGACGTCGCCGGAACTGTTCACGACGATCTGCGACAACCTGTCGGCAGCGCATCTCGTCGATGCGCGCTCGCGCGTCGTCCTCGAAAAGCCGCTCGGCCACGATCTCGCGTCGGCGAAAGCGATCAACGATGCGGTCGGCAAGCATTTTGAGGAATCGCAGATCTACCGGATCGACCATTACCTCGGCAAGGAAACCGTACAGAACCTGATGGTGCTGCGCTTCGGCAACCCGATCTTCGGGCCGCTGTGGCAGGCGCCGAGCATCCGCAGCGTGCAGATCACGGTCGCGGAGACGGTCGGCGTCGGCAGCCGCGCGGGCTTCTACGACCACACCGGCGCGCTGCGCGACATGGTGCAGAACCACCTGCTGCAACTGCTGTGTATCGTCGCGATGGAGCCGCCGGTGTCGCTCGACCCGGACGCGGTGCGCGACGAAAAGCTGAAGGTGCTGCGCTCGCTGCGGCCGATGGCGCTGTCGGATGTCGCGCGCGACACGGTGCGCGGCCAGTACACGGCGGGCGCGGTGGACGGCCAGCCGGTCAAGGGTTATCTCGAAGAAGACAACGTGCCGGCGGACAGCCACGCGGAGACGTTCGTCGCGCTGCGTGCGTACGTCAACAACTGGCGCTGGGCGAACGTGCCGTTCTTCCTGCGCACCGGCAAGCGGCTGCAACGCCGCCAGTCGGAGATCGTGATCGAGTTCGCGGACATGCCGTTCTCGATCATCCCGAGCGGCCCGCGCCACTACAGCAACCGCCTCGTGATCCAGCTGCAGCCGGAAGAATCGATCCAGCTGCAAATGCTCGCGAAGGAACCGGGCAGCGGGATGAAGATGGTGCCGGTGAGCCTGAACCTCGATTTGCAGCAGGCGATTCCGGAGCGACGCGCGGAAGCGTACGAGCGGCTGCTGATCGACGTGATCCGCGGTCGCCTTACGCACTTCATGCGGCGCGACGAGCTCGAAGCCGCCTGGTCGTGGGTCGAGCCGATCCTCGACGGCTGGAAACAGCTCGGCGACCGCCCTCGCCTCTACACGGCCGGCACGTTCGGGCCCGCCGCATCGTCGGCGCTGCTCGCGCGCGACAACATGTCGTGGGCCGAAGAGGCGTAACGGATCGCGCAACCGGCGCAAGGGCACGAGAAGCGCTTCATGTGAACGCATGCGGGCGGCGCGAGCGCCGTCGGCATGCGCGCACAGCAGGGTGAGCGGCGCACGCGTGCGCCGCCGTCAAATCCGGCGCAGGCAAATCATGCAAATCCGGCGCGCCGCGACGTGCGGGAACGGCGCCGGGCCCCACCACACGGCGTCCGCTACGCGTGCCCCAGCCACGCGGCCTTGCGCCGCGCCGGCGCATCGCCACCAGTTCCGCCACCCAGCGCCTCGATCATGTAATCGACGAACGACGCAATCCGCGACGAAATTGCGGTGTTCCGGTAATACACCGCGTTGATCGGCTGCTCGACGTCGAGCGTCTGCCGCGCGAGCACCTGCACGAGCCTGCCGGTGTCGCGATCCTGCGCGGTCATGAAATCCGACAGGCACACGATGCCCGCGCCTTCGAGCGCGAGCTGCCGCAGCGTCTCGCCGCTCGACGACCAGATGCCGGGCTCGATGCGGCAAGGCTCGCCGTCCGTGCCAAGGATCGGCCACAGGTTCAGCGACTCGGGCTGCGTGAAGCCGAGCAGCGTGTGTTTCGCGAGATCCTCCACCTTGCGCGGCTGGCCGTGCGCATCGAGATACGCGGGGCTTGCGAGGATACGCAGCCTGCTGTTGCCGATCCGCCGGCTGTGCAGCGTCGAATCCTTGAGCCGCCCGATCCGGATCGCGACGTCGGTGCGCCGCTCCAGCAAGTCGATGATTCCCTCGTTGCTGTTCAGTTCCAGGTCGACCTTCGGAAAGCGTTCGCGGTAGCCGCGCACGAGCGGCACGATCACGTGCAGCATGAACGGCGTCGCGGCGTCGACGCGCAGCCGCCCCGACGGCATCTCGCGCCGCGCGAGCATCTGCTCCTCGGCATTCTCGACCGACTCGATGATCGCGCGCGCATCCTGCAGGAATGCGCGCCCCTCTTCGGTCAGTTCGAGCCGGCGCGTGGTCCGGCGCAGCAGCGTGGTCTTCAGCTTTTCCTCGAGCCGCGCGAGCGTGCGGCTCGCGGCCGACACGGTCAGGTCGAGCTGCTGCGCGGCAGCAGTGATCGAACCGGTATCGACCACGGCGGCAAAGGCCTGGAGTTCGTCGAGCGTGATTTTCATTATTGATCTGAAATCAAAACAATTTGGTTTATAGACCAGTTTTTCCGCAAAAGTAAAGGCGGCACACTGCGATCCATCCTTACTGGAACCCTGGATCCCATCATGCCTCTCGCCCTGCTTGCGCTGACCATCAGCGCGTTTGCCATCGGCACGACCGAGTTCGTGATCGTCGGGCTGATTCCGACGATCGGCGCCGACCTCGGCGTCAGCCTGCCGTCGGCCGGCCTGCTCGTCAGTCTCTACGCACTGAGCGTCGCGATCGGCGCGCCGCTCCTCACCGCGCTCACCGGCCGCGTGCCGCGCAAAACGCTGCTTGCCGCGCTGATGGCACTGTTCACCGTCGGCAACCTCGTCGCGTGGCAGGCGCCGAGCTATGAATCGCTGATTGTCGCGCGCGTGCTCACCGGCCTCGCGCACGGCGTGTTCTTCTCGGTCGGCTCGATCATCGCGACGACGCTCGTGACGAAGGACAAGGCTGCGAGCGCGATCGCGACGATGTTCAGCGGCATGACCGTCGCGTTCGTCGCCGGCATTCCGCTCGGCACCTTCATCGGCCAGCACTTCGGCTGGCGTGCGACGTTCCTGATCGTCGCGCTGTTCGGCCTCGTCGCGTTCGTCGGCGCGGTCGCGTTCGTGCCGCGCGGTCTGCCGCAAACGCCGCCGGCGCCGCTCGCCCGCCAGTTCCGCGTGCTCGCGCAACCGCGCCTGCTGCTCGTCTATGCGATGACGGCGGTCGGCTACGGCGGCTCGCTGATCGCGTTCACGTACATGGCGCCGCTGCTCGAACAGATCGCCGGCTTCACGCCGTCGCAGGTCAGCCTCGTGCTCGTCGGCTATGGCGTGTCGGTCGCCTTCGGCAACGTGTGGGGCGGCAAGCTCGCCGACCGCGTCGGACCGGTCAAGGCGCTCAAGCGAATTTTCGTGTTGCTGGCGATCGTGCTGCTCGCGCTGACCTTCACGGTGCAGGTGAAGTGGCTCGCGGTGGTGACGATGCTCGCCTGGGGCGCCGTTGCGTTCGGCAACGTGCCGGGGCTGCAGGTGTACGTCGTCAAGCAGGCGCGCCACTTCGCGCCCGACGCCACCGACGTCGCATCGGGCTTCAACATCGCCGCGTTCAACCTCGGCGTCGCGGGCGGCTCGTCGCTCGGCGGCCTGATCGTCGCGAACGTCGGTCTCGGCCATACGCCGTGGATCGCTGCCGTCGTCACGCTCGGCGCATTCGCGCTGACCGCACTCAGCGGCCGCCTCGATCGCGGTCAGGGCCTGCCGGAACGCACGGCCGAACCCGTCGAACTCGCCCATTGAACGTCATCTTCTGGCAGGAGCCACACACCATGACTGCACCGACCCAACGTCCACCTTTTGCCGGCAAGACCTTCGAAGTCCGCTACGACGGCCTCACCGCGCTCAACGCGTATGACGAAGACGGCCGCCACATGCGCTACGAGATCACCGAAGGCCCGTACGCGGGTGCGAAAGGCGAAGTCGCATACACGTGGCAGCCCGTCGCCGGCGACACCTACGCGATCTCGTGGCAGGAAGCCGACCGTGCGACCGTCGTGCATATCGATGATTTCGCCGCCGGCACGTCGCGCTCGTTCTTCACCGCGGCGTCGCTCGATTTTCATCGCCTCGAAGGCAGCCTGCGCGCGGTCTGAACGGAGCCGATCATGCCCACTTCGCTCGACACACTCGCCGACGGTGGTTTCAGCATCGGCGTCGAACTGCCGCTCGACAACGACTGGACGCCGGCCGGCAACGCCAAACGCCAGCATGACGGCCGCCACCCCGGCGTGCCCGACATGGAGATCCACGCGGAGCTCGCGCAACTCGCCGACACGCTCGGTTTCCGCGCGCTCTGGGTGCGCGACGTGCCGGTGTACGACCCGTCGTTCGGCGACGCCGCGCAGGTGTTCGAGACGTTCTCGTATCTCGGGTATCTCGCCGGCATCACGCGTGACATCCTGCTCGGCACGGCGGCGGTCGTGCTGCCGCTGCGCGAGCCCCTGCTCACGCTGAAATCGGCCGCGACGATCCAGGAACTGAGCCGCGGCCGTCTGCTGCTCGGCGTCGCGAGCGGCGACCGGCCGGTCGAATATCCGCTGTTCGGCCGCGACTTCGCCACGCGCGGCGCAACGTTCCGCGACCAGATCGCGTTGCTGCGCGACGGCGCGCGCCGACAGCTGCCGCCCGGCCTCGACGTGCTGCCTGCCGCACGCTCGCCGGTCCCGCTGCTCGTCGCCGGCCTCGCGCAGCAAACGCCCGAATGGATCGGCGAACACATGGACGGCTGCCTCGCGTATCCGGGCACGCCGGCCGATCACGTGCGGCGCGTCGCGAACTGGCGTGCGGTGGCCGGCAGCAAGCCGTACGTGAGCTTCATCCATCTCGATCTCGCCGACGATCCGCACGAACCGCTGCAGCGCCACCGCTTCGGCGCGCGCGCCGGCCGCATCGCGCTCACGGAAGAACTCGCGGCGATGCGCGATGCGGGCGTGCAGCATATCGGCCTGCATTTTCGCCGCAACCGGCGTCCGCTCGACGAGACGATGTGCGAGATCGCATCGGACGTGCTGCCGGCGTTCCATGCGAACGCGCCGGCCAGCGTCGCATAAGGGCGGCGCACGCAGACGCCGCGGAAGTAATGCACGTCGATATTTGATTTCAGATCAAATATTTTTGGCGTCTGAAGGCGTTTATCTCACCAGTCCCAAGCGTCAGAATGACTTCCATACCGCAATCGCCCCCCTTCCAGGAGCACATGATGAGCAACATTCCCGCATTCGGCCTCGGCACGTTTCGCCTGCAAGGCCAGGTCGTCATCGACTCCGTTCGCAACGGGCTCGAGCTCGGTTATCGAGCGATCGACACCGCACAGATCTACGGCAACGAGGCCGAAGTCGGCGACGCAATCGCCGCATCGGGCGTGCGCCGCGAAGACCTTTTTCTCACGACCAAGATCTGGGTCGACAACTACGCACCGGAAAAGCTCGCCGCGAGCCTCGAGGAAAGTCTGCGCAAGCTGCGCACCGACTATGTCGACCTGACGCTGATCCACTGGCCGGCACCGGACAACGGCGTGCCGCTCGCCGCGTTCATGACCGCGCTGGCCGACGCGAAGGCGAAGGGCCTTACGCGCCAGATCGGCATCTCGAACTTCAACATCGAACTGACGAAGGAAGCGATCGCCGTGGTCGGCAAGGATGCGATCGCGACGAACCAGATCGAACTGAGCCCGTATCTGCAGAACCGCAAGCTGGTCGGATTCCTGCAACGCGAAGGCATACACGTGACGTCGTACATGACGCTCGCGTACGGCAAGGTGCTCGGCGACCCGGTGATCGGCGCGATCGCGCAGCGCCACGACGCGACGCCGGCGCAGGTCGCGCTCGCGTGGGCGCTGCAGCTCGGCTATTCGGTGATTCCGTCGTCGACCAAACGCGAGAACCTCGCGAGCAACCTGCTCGCGCAGACGCTGCGCCTGACCGACGAAGACCTCGTGCAGATCGTCGCGCTCGAGCGCAACGGCCGCGAGGTCGACCCGGCCGGTCTCGCACCGAAGTGGGATTGAGCGCGCCCCGCACGCTCCTCCGAAACGACCCGCCCGCGGCCAGCCGGCTGCGGCACCGACAGGACACCACCATGACTCAACAGGATCCGCTGTTCCAACCGCTGCAACTCGGCGCGCTGACGCTGCCGAACCGCATCGTGATGCCGCCGATGACACGCTCGCGCGCGAGTCAGCCTGGCGACGAAGCCAACGAATTGATGGCCGCGTATTATGCGCAGCGCGCGAGTGCGGGGCTGATTGTCAGCGAAGGCACGTACATCGCGCCGCTCGGCAAAGGCTACGCATGGACGCCCGGCATCCACACGCCGTCGCAGGTAGCCGGCTGGCGCAAGGTGACGGACGCCGTCCACGCGGCGCACGGCCGCATCTTCGCGCAGCTGTGGCACGTCGGCCGGCTGAGCCATACGAGCCTGCTCGGCGGCCGCCAACCCGTGTCGTCGTCGCCGCTGCAGGCGAAGGGCGTGAACGTGTTCGTCGCCAGCGACGACGGCAGCACGCCGGGCTTCGTGCAGGCGTCCGAGCCGCGCGCGCTGTCGATCGATGAAATCGGCGAGATCGTCGACCAATACCGCGCCGCCGCCCGCAACGCGATCGAAGCCGGCTTCGACGGCGTCGAGCTGCACGGTGCGAACGGCTATCTCGTGAACCAGTTCATCGACTCGAACGCAAACACGCGCACCGACGCATACGGCGGCTCGCTGGACAACCGGTTGCGCTTCCTGCGCGAAGTCGCGCAGGCGCTGATCGAAGGCACCGGCGACGCGTCGCGCGTCGGCATCCGGCTCGCGCCGTTGACCACGCTGAACGGCTGTGTCGACGACGATCCGGAAACCACCTATCTCGCCGCCGCCAAGCTGCTTGGCGAACTCGGCGTCGGCTATCTGCACGTCGCGGAAGCCGACTGGGACGACGCGCCGCTGATGCCGGTCGCATTCAAGCAGCAGTTGCGTGCCGCGTACCCGGGCGTGCTGATCTACGCCGGCGCGTACACCGCCGAGCGTGCGCGCGATGCGATCGCCGCCGGCTGGGCCGACCTCGTCGCGTTCGGCCGTCCGTTCGTCGCGAACCCCGACTTGCCCGAGCGCCTGCGCACCGGCGCCCCGCTCGCGCAGCACGACCGCAACACGCTGTTCGGCGGCGGCGCGCGCGGCCTGACCGACTACCCGACGCTCGCACAAACCGCAGCGTAACGACAGAAGCTCGGCGGCCAACGTCAATCCGGTCGCGATCCGCGGATCCGCATCGACAGCTCGACGTCGCCGCCGAACGGCACCGACAGATAGCCGTTGCGCGGCTCGCGCACGTACGCGAGGTACTCGGGGCTGTACTGCGCGTTGTCGGCGACGACAAACGCACCCGGCCGCAGGCGCGGCTCGACCCGCGCGAGTATCTCCGAATACAGCGCCTTCGCGCCGTCGAGCAGCAGCAGGTCGACGGTATCCGGCAGATCCACGGCCAGCGTGCTCAGCGCATCGCCTTCGCGGATCTCGACCAGATCGGCCAATCCCGCCGCCGTGAGGTTCGCACGCGCCCGCGCGACCTTCGACGCTTCGAACTCGCTCGTGATCACGCGGCCGCCGCCGTTGTCGCGCAACGCGGCGGCGAGGTGCAGTGTCGAGATGCCGAACGACGTTCCGAATTCGACGATCGAACGCGCGCCGCAGCTGCGCGCGAGCATGTACAGAAGCGTGCCCGTCTCGCGCGACACCGCGAGCGGGTAGTCCTTCAGGCGTGCATAGAAGTCCGCGTAGCCGGTCTTGCTGCGCATCAGCCGCGCTTGCTCGTCGCGCGTCAAGTCGGCGAAGTCCGGGTTCGACGCGGGCGACGACGCGTCGGCTTCGTCGAACAGGCGCTCCAGCAGCGACGCGAGCGGGTCTTGAATCAGGGTGGTCATGCGAATCTCCGGTGTCAGGTTGAATGCGTCAGTGCGCCCGACTAGAATATGACGAACTATTCAGGTTTTACTATTCGCATTGGCAGGCCCGTCATGACCCAGCGTCGCAACGCCCCGATCGCCTCGCGCCGACAGCCTCGGCAGGCCCGCTCGACCCAACTCGTCGACGACGTGCTCGAGGCCGCTATTCAGGTTTTGGCTGCCGAAGGCGCACAGCGCTTCACGATGGCGCGCGTCGCCGAGCGCGCCGGCGTGAGCGTCGGCTCGCTATACCAGTACTTTCCGAACAAGGCGGCCGTGCTGTTCCGGCTCCAGCACGACGAATGGCGGCAGACGTCGGGAATGCTGTGCGAGATGCTGCAGGACACGAGCAAGACGCCGCCCGAGCGGCTGCGCACCGCCGTCCACGCGTTTATCCGTTCCGAATGCGACGAGGCGCCGATGCGCATCGCGCTCGACGACGCCGCGCCCCTCTATCGCGACGCCCCCGAGGCCCAGGCAGTGAAGGCCGAGGGCAACCGCGTGTTCAGCGCGTTCATGCGCGAAGCGCTGCCCGGCGTATCCGACGCCGAACATGCGCTCGCGTGCACGCTGGTCATGACGACGCTCACGTCCGGCGGCAAGGCGTTCTCCGAAACCGCGCGCACGCCCGCGGAGATCGCCGCGTTCTCGGACGCGATGGCCGACATGTTCGACGCGTACCTTGCACATCTGTCGCGCGGTTGACGGGCGGTCGAAATGCGGCGGCAGCTGCACGGCTCACGCGCCGCGGCGGCATCGTCCGGATGCGGGCTGCGCGCGGCGGCGTCCGTGCCGCCGTACGCGGCCGATGAAAGACGCGCGTAAGATTCGACGCATCACCCGCCATCCGCGCGGCGCGCCGGTCCCGCATTCAAATAGTCGCCTTAACGGATTCCAACTAGGCGTATACACGCGTTCCGCGCCGACAAAGCCCCGTTCCACGCCGATATAAGCGTTGCGACATGCGCTGCATGCACGTCCCCCAATGGGACGTGATGACCCGTTCGCCTAACCTTCGCTACGGCAAAGCACACGTGACGGGTCGACCCCACCATGCGTCGCACGACGCGCCATCCGCGCGCCCTTCGGAGCGCGCACGACGACACGCACCACGCGTGACGCGTCATGCGCGCCCACGACGTTGCCGATAACTTCAACCAGATACGAGACACCCTGACGACGGTCCGCCACGGCCCGTTTCAGCACGCTGATAAAGGAGCAAGCTCATGAGTGATACCCCGGTGCAACCGACGGTCGGCGTCGGCGCGCAAGAAACTGACCTCCGCACCACGGGGCTCATCGACCGGTACTTCGGCATTTCGTCGCGCGGCAGCACGCAACGTCGCGAAATCGTCGCGGGCGTGACCACCTTCCTCGCGATGGTGTATTCCGTATTCGTCGTGCCCGGCATGTTCGGCAAAGCCGGCTTCGACACGAGCGCCGTGTTCGTCGCGGTCTGCCTGACCACCGCGTTCGGTTCGCTGCTGATGGGCCTGTGGGCGAAGCTGCCGATCGCGATCGGCTGCGCGATTTCGCTGACCGCCTTCACCGCGTTCGGCCTCGTGCTCGGCAAGGGACTGCACCCGAGCGTCGCGCTCGGCGCCGTCTTCCTGATGGGTGTCGTGTTCACCGGCATCTCGGTCACCGGCGTGCGTTCGTGGATCCTGCGCAACCTGCCGGCAGGCGTCGCGCACGGCACCGGCATCGGCATCGGCCTGTTCCTGCTGCTGATCGCGTCGAACGACGTCGGCCTCGTGATCAAGAATCCGGGCGCCGGCCTGCCGGTGTCGCTCGGGCAAATCGGCGCGTTCCCGGTCATCATGTCGGTCATCGGCCTCGCCGCGATCTTCGGGCTCGAAAAGCGGCGCGTACCGGGCGGCATCCTGCTCGTCGTCGTCGCGATCTCGCTGATCGGCCTCGCGTTCGATCCGGCGGTGAAGTACCGCGGCGTCTTCGCGCTGCCGTCGCTGAGCGCGCCGGGCCATGCGTCGCTGATCGGTGCGATGGACATCAAGGGCGCGCTGTCGATGGCCGTGTTGCCGAGCGTGCTCGCGCTCGTGATGACGGCCGTGTTCGACGCGACCGGCACGATTCGCGCGGTCGCCGGCCAGGCAGGGCAGCTCGACGACAACGGCCGCATCGTCAACGGCGGCCGCGCACTGACCGCGGATTCGGTCAGTTCGATCTTCTCCGGCTTCCTCGGCGGCGCGCCGGCGGCGGCCTATATCGAGTCGAGCGTCGGCGTGGCCGCCGGCGCGAAGACGGGCCTTGCAGCCGCGGTCGTCGGCCTGCTGTTCCTCGTCGTGATGTTCTTCTCGCCGCTCGCGGGCCTCGTGCCCTCGTATGCGACGGCGCCCGCGCTGATGTACGTCGGCCTGCTGATGCTCGGCAGCGTGAGCAAGCTGCACATGGACGACATGGTCGACGCGATGTCGGGCCTCGTATGCGCGGTGTTCATCGTGCTGACCGCGAATATCGTGACGGGGATCATGCTCGGCTTCTCGACGCTCGTGATCGGCCGCCTCGCCAGCGGCGAATTTCGCAAGCTCAACGTCGGCACCGTGCTCATCGCGGCCGTGCTCGTCACGTTCTATCTCGGCGGCTGGGCCATCTGAGCGCAGATCGTGCGCGACGCCGCTCGCAAAAAGGCCGCGCGCATCGGGACGACAACGTCTCCTCCACCATCGTCGTCGATGGCCTCATGGCCTGGAAGCGTTCGTTTCCAGGCCTTTTTTGCGGATGCGCGGCAGCGTGTCGCGCTGCGCGAAAACGGCGCGACGCTCATTCGCGCCCGGTGCTACGATCGCGTTTTGCCTTCAGGAGTCGCGATGAATTCACTCGGCATCGTCTCCGAATCGAGCACCCGGACCTCGGCGCGCAAGCCGCCATTCATTCCATCGTTCGGCTTCCACGAAGTGCACGAATCGCAGCCGATCGGCGCGCCGCCCGCGCGCATCATCGATGTCGTCGCATCGCTCGACATGCGCGCCGATCCCGTCATCGACGCGCTGCTGACGGTGCGCGAACTCCCGGCCGCGATCGCCGGCACGCTGCGCAACGCGCCGGCTGCCCCGGAACGCGCGCGCTTCGGCCTGGACGCCTTCACACCGCTTCATCGCGACGACACGTCGCTGTCGCTCGGTCTCATCGGGCGCTTCTGGCGCCCGACGCTCGACGTGCGTTCCATCGCCGACGCCGACGCGTTCGTCCGGCACAACGACCCGCGCGACGCAAAGCTGGTGCTCCGCTTCGAGGTGATCGGACTCGCCGCCGGCGCGCACATCCTGCGCACCGAAACCTTCGTTCACTGCCCGAGCGCACGCACGCGCTGGTTGTTCGCGCCGTACTGGCTCGCTATCCGGCTGGGCAGCGGCTGGATCCGGCGTCGTACGTTAGCGGCCGTCGAGATCGCGCTGGCCTGATTCGCCGCGTCAGAACGGTTTGATCACGGCGAGTCCGACGACGAACGCCATTGCAACGATCACCGCACCGGCCGCCTGCCCGAGCCACGGCACAGGCACGACGACGAGATCGTCGCGCTCCATGCGCCGCAGCGTGCCGCTCAGGATCCCGTGCAGCGCCGACAGCGCGACGACGATCGCGAGCTTCACCGACAGCCACGCGCTGCCGAACCAGTGACCGCTCAGCGCGAGCGCGACACCCGCGCCCCAGACGATCGCGAGCGCGGGCGCCGTCACCGTGCGATCCCAGCGCCGCACCGCGCGATGCACGGCCAGGTTCGCGATGCGGACCGCGACCGACGACAACAACAGCCCGCCGACGAACGTGACGACGGCGACCAGATGCACGGCCTTCAGTATCAGGTAGATCATCGCGCGTGCCGCCTGCGCGCGATCCACGCGGCGCTCGCCAGCCCCACGAACGGCACGACGGCCGACAGCACGAGCCGCGCGACTTCGCCCCTGTTCCACAGCCCGCCCGACGCGGTGCCGACCACCGCCCACACGTACAGCACGAACGCGATGCCGTGCACCGGGCCCACGATCGACACCGCGACCGGATAACCCGCGAGGTGCTTGAGCGGCACGGCTACGCACATCAGCACGATGAGGGTGGTCGCCTCCACCAGCGACAGGTATTGCAGGTTCCGCAACGCGTTGCGATCGTCTTGTTTCATCGGCAGGCCTCCAGATGGTCCGCGGCGATTGTCGCGCGCGGTGCGGGTTCGAGCCATTGGCTAGAATGACATCTTTCAACGGATTCTGGCCACGGCCGCGAACGCCATGCATACGGTCGCCGTTCTCGCTTTGCCCGATGTCGTCCCGTTCGATCTGGGCGTGGCGTGCGACACATTCGCGCGCGTGCGTGCGCCCAACGTCGCGCAGGCGTACCGCGTCCGTGTGTGCAGCGATCGGCCGCGCGTCGGCGGCGACCTGTTCGAGCTGCGCCCGCCGTTTCGCCTCGACGCGCTAGCCGACGCCGACACGATCATGGTCCCCGGCACGTCGGTGCCGCTCGCGCCGACGTCGCGCCGCGTGCTCGACGCGCTGCGCGCGGCGGCCGCGCGCGGCTGCCGGATCGCGTCGATCTGCAGCGGCGCGTTCGTGCTCGCGGAAGCCGGGCTGCTCGACGGCCTGCGCGCGACGACGCACTGGCTCGCGGCCGCCGAACTCGCGCGCCGCTACCCGGACGTCGACGTCGATCCGAACGTGCTGTTCGTCGACAACGGCCGGATTCTGACGTCGGCCGGCGCGGCGGCCGGCCTCGATCTGTGCCTGCACATGATCCAGGCAGACTATGGCGCTGCGGTCGCGGTCGACGCCGCCCGCAGCGCGGTGGCGCCGCGCGTGCGCGAAGGCGGGCAGGCGCAGTTCATCGCACCCGAATGGCCGGCCGGCGGCGACGGACTGCACGACCTGATGGACTGGCTTCAGGCGAACCTGCGCAAGCCGCTGACGCTCGACGCGATCGCGCGCAAGGCGTTGACGAGCGTGCGCACGCTGACGCGGCGCTTCCACGAGCAGACGGGCACGTCGCCGGGACAATGGCTGCAGACCGCGCGCGTGCGTCATGCGCAACAGTTGCTGGAGGTGACCGAATTGTCGATCGAACACGTGGCGACGGAAGCCGGTTTCGGTTCGGTAGGCGCATTTCGCGAACGCTTCGCGCGTATTGTCGGCACGTCGCCGCAGCGCTATCGGCAGGCGTTCCGCGCACGCGCCGATGCGTGACCTTCATCCGGATCGACACCTGAAGCACGCAGCAACAGCCCCCTTTCGCGCCAACCGGACCCGATCGATGACCCGCATCCGCAATCACCTGAACATCGCGCAGCTCCACGCGTTCGTCTCCGCCGCGCATCACAAGAGCCTGCGCGCCGCCGCGCGCGAGCTCGGCGTCACGCAGCCCGCGATCACGCATACGATCCGCGAACTCGAAACGGCGCTGAACGCCGAGCTGCTCGTGCGCAGCGTGCGCGGCGTCGAGTTGACCGCGTGCGGGCACGCGCTGTTGCCGCGCGCGGAACAGCTGCTCGGCGACGTGCGCCGCACCGTCGAGGCCGTCGAACAGGAGAAAGGCGAAATGTCGGGGCGCGTCGCGGTCGGCACGATGCCGTCGATCGCGCTGACCGCGCTGCCGCATGCGGTCACGGCGTTTCGCCGGTCGATGCCGAACGTGAGCCTGCATCTCGAGGAAGTGACGGTGCCCGACGCGCTCGCGCAGCTGCGCAACGGCACGCTCGACATCGCTGCGATGCACCATGTGCCCGCGCTCGACCGCGATTTCACGCAAGTGCCGCTGCTGTCGACCGAATTCACGGTCGTGATGCGCGACGGCCACCCGCTCGCGCACGCGCGCCGGTTAGAGGATTTGCTCGAAGCCGAGTGGATCGTGACCGTCGGCGCCGAACAGTTTCCGCACAGCGTGATGATCGCGATGTTCGAGGCGCGCGGGCTGCCGCTGCCGAAGCGGCTGTTGCGCTCGCCGATGTCGTTCGCGGTGACGCTCGGGCTCGTCGCGCGCTCCGACGTGATCGGCTGCTTCACGCGCCCGCTGGCCGCAATGGTGGCGCCGCTCGGCATCCGCACGGCCGCGCTCGACGAAAGCATGCCGCGCTTCGACCTGTCGATCATCGCGCGCCGCGACCTGCTGCCGACGCCCGCCGTATCGCAATTCGTCACGTGCCTGCAGCGCGCGGTCAACGAAACGCTCGGTTGAATCGTTCCTTGGTCTGAAACGGTCGCGCGGCGCATGCGCGGCCGTCGGTCCGGTATCGGGGCATGTACTAGGCGCCCTGCCGGTATTTTGTCTTGATAATCTTGCGCACGTCGCGCGCCCGCATCG
This sequence comes from Burkholderia latens, assembly GCF_001718795.1. Lineage (NCBI taxonomy): Bacteria > Pseudomonadati > Pseudomonadota > Betaproteobacteria > Burkholderiales > Burkholderiaceae > Burkholderia > Burkholderia latens. Next base: position 2,132,433 of record NZ_CP013438.1, read on the forward strand.
GGCAGGCGAAACGGACAGTCCGGCACGAAACCGCGCCGGGCCGAAGGCTTACGGCGCGGCACAACCGCGCACCCATCGAACAAAACGAGGAGTCACCGAGTGAAAAAGATTCTTGCGGCTGTGACCGTAGCCCTGCTCGCCGTATCGGCCGGCACTGCCTACGCGAAGGACTGGTCGACCGTGCGCTTTGGCGTCGACGCAAGCTACCCGCCTTTCGAGTCGAAAGGCGCTGACGGCAAAGTGGTCGGTTTCGACGTCGATCTCGGCAACGAAATCTGCCGCCGCATCAACGCGAAGTGCGTGTGGATCGAGAACGACTTCGACGGGATGATCCCGGCGCTGAAGGCGCGCAAGTTCGACGGTGTGCTGTCGTCGATGTCGATGACCCCGGCGCGCCAGGAACAGATCGCGTTCTCGTCGAAGCTGTTCAACACGCCGACGCGCCTCGTCACGAAGAAGGGCGCGGGCCTGATGCCGACGGCCGAATCGCTGAAGGGCAAGTCGATCGGCGTCGAGCAAGGCACGATCCAGGAAACCTACGCGAAGACGTACTGGGCGCCGAAGGGTGTCACGGTCGTGCCGTACCAGAACCAGGACCAGGTCTACGCCGACCTGATCTCGGGCCGTCTGGACGGCGCGCTGCAGGACGCGGTGCAGGCTGAAATCGGCTTCCTGAAGACGCCGCGCGGCGCGAACTTCGATTTCGCCGGCAAGGACATCGACGATCCGAAGACGCTCGGCAACGGCGCCGGCATCGGCCTGCGCAAGGAAGACACCGACCTGAAGGCGAAGATCGACGGCGCAATCGCCGCGATGCGCAAGGACGGCACGTACCAGAAGATTGCGAAGAAGTACTTCGATTTCGACGTGTACGGCAAGTAATACCGCGTAAAAGCGCGCTTCTCATCCGCGCACACGGGCTCCGCAAGGAGCCCGTTTTTTTTGCGCCCGCGCGCCGCGAAGCGCGCCGATGCGCGTCGGGGAACGGCCGCGCCTGCGTTATTTTTTACGCGTCAACCCGATGATTCGAAAAGGAAAATGACGTGCCCGGGAACCGGTTTGATAGGTTCGCGCAAGGCAACGTACAATCGATCTTCCACGCATACCGGATCACTCGCGGCTGCGCCGCCCTCCCCTCATCATGCAAACGCAGACCCATCCGCTGATTTCCCCCGCCATCGGCACCCAACGCCAGATCACCAGCTTTCACTACGGCCCGCGCGGCGGCAAGAAGGTCTACATCCAGTCGTCGCTGCACGCGGACGAGCTGCCCGGCATGCTGGTCGCCGCGCTGTTGCGTCGCAAGATCGCCGCGCTCGAGACGGCCGGCAAGCTGCGCGGCGAAGTGGTGATCGTGCCGGTGCCGAATCCGATCGGTCTGTCGCAGCATGTGTTCGGCGATCACCTTGGCCGCTTCGAGCTCGGCTCGATGCAGAACTTCAACCGCAATTTCCACGATCTCGCCGCGCTCGTGCTGCCGCGCATCGAGAGCCGGCTGACGAACGACGCGCAGCGCAACGTCGCCGCGGTACGCGCCGCGATGCGCGAGGCGCTCGACGAACAAAAGCCGCGCACCGAGCTCGAATCGCAGCGCCTCGCGCTGCAAAAGCTGTCGTTCGACGCCGACATCGTGCTCGACCTGCATTGCGACAACGACGCGGTGATGCATCTGTACACGAATCCCGACCTGTGGGAAGACGTCGAGCCGCTGGCCCGCTACCTCGATGCGCAGGCGTCGCTGCTCGCGCTGAACTCGGTCGGCAATCCGTTCGACGAGATCCACAGCTTCTGCTGGTCGGATCTGCGCAACCGCTTCGGCGACCGTTTCCCGATCCCGAACGGCGCGATTTCGGTCACGGTCGAACTGCGCAGCGAGCGCGACGTGTCGTACGAGTTCGCGGAAAAGGATTCGCAGGCGATCGTCGAATACCTGACCGAGCGCGGCGTGATCGACGGCACGCCCGCCCCGCTGCCGCCGCTCGCGCATCCGGCCACGCCGCTCGCGGGCACCGATCCTCTCGTTGCGCCGGTCTCCGGCGTGATCGTGTTCCGCACGCCGGTCGGCGCGTGGATCGAGGCCGGCCAGGAAGTGGCCGACATCGTCGATCCGCTCAGCGATCGCGTGATCTCGCTGAAGAGCAGCGTATCCGGCGTGCTGTACGCGCGCCAGGTCGTGCGCTTCGCGACGGCCGGGATGGAAGTCGCGCGCATCGCCGGTGCGACGCCGATCCGCACCGGGTCGCTGCTGTCGGCCTGAGCAAGCGCCGGGCTCCTTCGGCCGCCGGCCGTGCGCGGCATCGCCGCGCGCACCAATGAAATCGCCCGCTTGCGCGGGCGATTTGCATTTCGGTTTCGCGTGATGCGCGATGCCTGGCGGCATGGCGGCCGCGGGCGCGGCTCGCGTGGGGGGTGCCGGCGTTCAGAACGCCGGCACGATCGCGCCGCCGAATTTCTGGTCGATGAACTTGCGCACGTCGTCCGATTCATAGGCCGCGACGAGCTTCTTCACCCAGGGCTTGTCCTTGTCCTGCGCGCGCACGGCGATCAGGTTCGCGTACGGCCCGCGCAGGTCCTCGATCGCGATCGCATCCTTCACCGGCGTGAGCCCGGCCTTCACCGCGTAGTCGGTGTTGATCGACGCGGCATCGAGATCCGGCAGCGCGCGCGGCAATTGCGCGGCGTCGAGCTCGACGATCCGGATTTTCTTCGGATTCTCGGCGACGTCGAGCGGCGTCGCGTTCACGCCGTTCGTGCCGACACCCGGCTTCAGCTTGATCACCCCGTATTTCTGCAACAGCAGCAGCGCACGGTTGCCGTTCGACGGATCGTTCTGGATCCCGACCTTCGCGCCCGCCGGCAAATCCTTCAGCGACTTCAGCTTCTTCGAATAGAAGCCCATCGGCGCCGTATACGTCAGCCCGACATTGACGATCTTGTAGCCGCGCTGCTTGATCTGGCTGTCGAGAAACGGCTGGTGCTGGAAACCGTTCGCGTCGAGGTCGCCCGCGTCCAGCGCCGCATTCGGCTGCACGTAGTCGTTGAATTCGATGACCTTGATCGCGAGGCCTTCGCGTGCGGCGACTTTCGTCACCTCGGTCCAGATCTGCGCGTCGGGGCCGCTCATCGTGCCGATCTTCAGCGTCTGCGAATCGGCGTGCGCGCCGGGCGCGGCAAAGGCCAGCGCGGCGGCAAGCGCGCCGAGGCCGGTCAGGATCGAACGTCGCATGGTGTCCTCTTGTCCCGTGTCGTTGTTGAAGCGCGCATCGTGGCACGGCGCCGCAGCGGCACCAACCAAGCTTATTTCATGTGCATATTCCGGACCCCGATCGAATCTCAGGCGGAATCGGTATAACTCCCCGCTGTACAACCGGGGCAAAATCCAGTGTCGCATCGGCACCACACATTCGTCATATGACAGTCGCTGTCATATTCATTACGTGGCCCGCCGATAAAGTTGCGACCGGTCCGTGAAAGCGCCCATAGAGAGCGCCGGAACCGCAACTGGACACGCCATTCATTCGCTCGGAGAATCCTTTGAACAAGAAACTGTTGACCATCGCCATCCTCGCAGCAACGGCCGGCGCGGCACACGCACAAAGCAGCGTCACCCTGTACGGCGTGATCGACGCCGGTATCAGCTACGTGAACCACAGCAAGACCGCCAACGGCGGCAGCGGCAAGCTGTTCAAGTACGACGACGGCGTGGCCCAGGGCAGCCGCTGGGGCCTGCGCGGTACCGAAGACCTCGGTGGCGGCCTGAAGGCGATCTTCGTGCTCGAAAACGGCTTCAACAGCGGCAACGGCACGATCGGCCAGGGCGGCGCGATCTTCGGCCGTCAGGCTTACGTCGGCCTGAGCCAGGCGCAATACGGCACGGTCACGTTCGGCCGCCAGTACTCGTTCTCGACCGACATCCTCGGTTCGAACTACTCGACCGGCGGCAACACGGTCGCGGGCAACTACGCTTACCACGTGAACGACATCGACCAGCTGACGTCGAGCCGCATCAACAACTCGGTGAAGTTCCAGAGCGCGAACTACGCCGGCTTCACGTTCGGCGCGTTGTACGGCTTCTCGAACTCGACCGACTTCGCTGGCGCACCGGCGACGACGACGGGCACCACGACGACGGCCGGTTCGTCGCGCGCATACAGCTTCGGCCTGAACTACGCGAACGGCCCGTTCGCGCTCGGCGCCGCCTACACGGACATCCGCTTCCCGAGCCAGTCGACGCCGGCATTCTCGACGTCGATCGCGAACATCGCGCTGACGAACATCCGCGACCTGCGCACGTACGGCGTCGGCGGCCGCTACATCTTCGGCCCGGCAACGGCATGGCTGCTGTGGACGCGCACGCAGTTCACGCCGATCGCCTCGGGGGCATCGGGCACGTTCTACAACGCATACGAAGCAGGCGTGAAGTATGCGATCACGCCGGCGCTGTCGGCAGCAGCAGGCTACACGTACACGAACGCAACGCAAAGCGGCAGCTCGGCGCACTGGAACCAGGGCAACCTGGGCCTGGACTACGCGCTCAGCAAGCGTACCGACGTGTACGGCCTGGTCGTGTACCAGAAGGCATCGGGCAACAACGTGCAGGCGCAGATCGGCTCGAGCACGAGCTACTTCAACACGTCGGGCAACGGTTCGTCGAACCAGCTGGCCGCTCGTGTCGGTATCCGTCACAAGTTCTAAAGCATTCGCCTGACTGGCCGCTCCTCACGCGGATCACGACGGTAACAGGCGCCCCGCTCCGGCGGGGCGCTTTTTTATGGGCTTTTAAGTTTCGCTTAATTCTGGGCTGAGAGGATGCTCTCACCCCCCCTGTTGGCCGCCTGAGCACCGGCGGCTTTTTTTTTGAGACCCTCTACGGCACCGCCATCAGATTGCCTACAAGCCAGGATCGGAGGCCACGATGATCGAAGATTCCGTTTTCAGCCATCTGCACGCGATTCTGACGCGCCAGCATTCGCTTCCCGTCCAGAGCTGCCGCGTGTCGGTGGAAATGCAGCGCCCGTGGGGCCGCCCGTACCGGCTCGTCGAATGGACGATGCATCTCGACGCGCCCGCGCGGCGCCAGATCGTGCCGGCAGAATCGACCGACGAAGAAATCGCCGAGGTCGTCGCATCGCACGTGCCGGGCCGACTGTACGGCGACGGCCGGCTGCAGTTCTGACGCCCCGCTTTCCGCCGCCACGCGCGGCCCGCACGCATCGTGCGGCACTCGGTCTCGTTTGACGCGGCAACGAAGTCTGCTACGCTGCGCGTTTTCGTCCACGCACCACACGATGGAAAACGCATTCAACGAACGCGGCGTGATGGTCACGCGCAACGGCCTGTCGGCCGCCGGGCAAGTCTTCCCGCTGCGTGACATCCGCGACGTCGACGTCGTCAAGATCCCGAAGAATCGTCTCGTGCCGTCGCTGATCTCGCTGATCGGCGTGGCCACCGCCATCGCCGGCGGCATCGGCGCATCGAGCGCCGCGCTCGTCGTCGGCGTGATGCTCGCCGTCGTCGGCTACCTTGCCTGGACCACGCAGGACGTCACGTACCGGCTGATGGTCGAAATGCCGGACGGCAAGCGTGAAGCGCTGTCGAGCGTCGACGCCGCGTTCGTCGAACGTGTCGCGCAGGTCGTGCGCGACGCCCGTTCCACCACGTCCGCCGGCTGATTTCCGCTCGGCGCGCCGACCGCCTACCATGAAATGAGCGGCCCGCCGCCGCATCGTTCGAGGAGGTCGGCATGAACGCCCAATCGCTGTCCGGCATGCTGCGCGCGCAGGAACTGCTGCTCGTCTCGATGATCCGCACGCTGCCGCCCGACGGGCGCCGCGCGCTCGTCGACCTCTACGCCGAACAGCTCGCATTCGCCGAGCAGGCCGGCTTCGAAGGCCACGGCGATCGCGCGACGCACGACGCATTCATCGCCCACGCACGCAATCTGCTGATTCGCATCGAATCCCTCGCCTGACAGCCCCATTCTCCCTGGTCGGCTTCCTGCGCGAATCGCCCGAGCCGCGCCGGTCGCGCGCGTCCGTGCACTCGCCGCCTTTCGTTCTTGTACTGATAATCATTCTCATTTAGACTGCTGCAGTTATCAGTTGCCTTTCAATTCGCCGTTCGTCGCGTGTCGCGCGCGAACGGGCCAGCCAGGTGAACGCGTCACCCAGCCAGCCTTCGGGCTAGTCATCGTTAATGGGAGACCACCTGTGCATTGCTATCCGCTGGCGCGGCGGCCGATCTGCGCCGCGCTGTTCGGCGCGTTCGGCCTGTCCGCCGCCCCGGCTTGCGCCGATTCGTCGGCTCAACACGCCAACCAGCCCTCCACCGCCGCCGTTGCCGCGTCCCCGCGCAGCGGCGCGGCGCTGCTCGACCCCGTCACCGTCACGGCAACCCGCACCGCCACCGCGACGAGCCGCACGGCCGCGTCCGTGTCGGTGATCACCGACGACGATCTGGACGAACAGCAGGCCGCCAACATCAAGGACGCGCTGCGCTACGAGCCCGGCGTCACGGTGCGCCGCACCGCGTACCGCCCCGGCAGCGCCGCGCTCGGCGGCGGCCGGGACGGCGATTCGAGCATCAACATCCGCGGCCTCGAGGGCAATCGCGTGCTGCTGATGGAAGACGGCATTCGCCTGCCGAGCGCATTTTCGTTCGGCCCGCTCGAAGCCGGGCGTGGCGACTACGCCGATCTCGACACGCTCAAGCGCATCGAGATCCTGCGCGGGCCGGCGTCGGCGCTGTACGGCAGCGATGGGCTGACCGGTGCGGTGAACTTCATCACGAAGGATCCGCGCGACCTGCTGTCGATCTACGGCAAGCCCCGCTACTTCGCGTTCCGGCCGAGCTACGACTCGGCCGACCGCAGCGTCGGCGCGACCGTGACGGCCGCCGCCGGCAACGATCGCGTGCAGGGAATGATCATCGCCGATGGGCGGCGCGGCCACGAAATCGACACGCGCGGCAGCAACAACTCGGCGGACACGCTGCGCACGACATCGAATCCTCAGGACGTCTATTCGGAATCGCTGCTCGGCAAGCTGGTGCTGACGCCCACCGCGCGCGACACGATCAGGTTCACCGCCGAAACCGTGCAGCGGCGCGTGAGCACCGACGTGCTGTCGGCGCTCAATCCGCCGAACACGCTCGGCCTCACGACCCGCGATCGGCTCGAACGCAACCGCTTCAGCGTCGATTACGACCTCCGCGACGATGCAGTCCGCTGGTTCCAGAACGCGCACGTGCAGTTCTACTACCAGGACGCGAAGCAGGATCAATACGCGTTCGAGACGCGCGGCGCGCCGCTGAAATCGCGTTCGCGCGACAACCAGTACAAGGAGCGCACGTTCGGCGGCTCCGCATTCGCCGAAAGCGGCTTCTCGACCGGCCCGTTCGCGCACAAGCTGCTGTACGGTGTCGACGGCAGCTTGTCGCGCGTGACGAACCTGCGCGACGGCACGGTGCCGGGCGTTGGCGAAGCGTTCCCGAACAAGGCGTTTCCCGATACCGATTACACGCTGTTCGGCGCATTCGTGCAGGACCGGATCGGCTACGGCCGCCTGCTCGTCACGCCGGGCCTGCGCTTCGACACGTACCGGCTGAGCCCAACCGGAAACGATCCGCTGTTCACCGGCAAGGCCGTGTCGACGAGCGCGAACGAAGTGTCGCCGCGCGTCTCGGTGCTGTACGAAATCACGCCCGCGCTGATCCCGTACGTGCAGTATGCGCACGGCTTCCGCGCGCCGACGTCCGATCAGGTGAACAGCAGCTTCTCCAATCCGGTGCACGGCTACACGTCGATCGGCAACCCGAGTCTGAAGCCGGAGACGAGCGACACGTTCGAAGCGGGCCTGCGCGGCAACGCCGGCACCGGTTACGGCGTCGTGCGCTACAGCGCGGCCGCGTTCACCGGCCGCTACCGCAACTTCGTCTCGCGCACGACGATCGCGGGCAGCGGCCGACCGGCCGACCCGTTCGTATTCCAGTACGTGAACTTCGCCGACGCGCGGATCCACGGCCTCGAGGGCCGCGCCGAATGGGTGATGCCGAACGGCGTCACGCTGAAGACGGCGATGGCGTTCACGAAGGGCTCGACGCAGAACAATGGCGCGGCGAGCCAGCCGCTCAACACCGTCAACCCGTTCTCCGCCGTGTTCGGCGTGCGCTATGAGCCGACCGAGCGCTGGATCGTGCAGAGCGACCTGCTGTTCCAGGCCGCGAAACGCGACAACGACATCGACAAGTCCGACTGCTCGAACAAGACTTGCTTCGCACCGCCGTCGTCGTTCGTCGTCGACCTGCGCGCCGGCTACCGCTTCAACAAGCACGTGAGCGCGACGATCGGCATTCGCAACCTGTTCGACCGCAAGTACTGGAACTGGTCCGACGTACGCGGAATCGCGGCCGATTCGCAAGTGCTCGACGCGTACACGTCGCCCGGCCGCACCGTGGCCGTCAGCATGAAGGTGGATTTCTGATGCTCGTTCCGATGTTCCGATGCGCGCCGTCACGCGTTCCTGCCCCAACCGTTACCTGAAGGAGTCCGACATGATGCATTCCGCCCTTCCCGGTCAGCCGGCCGCGCCGGCCCGCGCGGCCGCCGCGCTGCGCGACGCGTTCGTCAGGCTGAAAGCCGAACGCCAGCTGCGCAACCGCGACGTCGCGCACGCGCTCGGCGTAAGCGAAGGCGAAGCGCTCGCCGCGTTCGTCGGCGAACACGTGGTGCGGCTCGACGCACGATTTCCGGCGATGTTCGAGGAAATGCCGCGCCTCGGCCGCGTGATGGCGCTCACGCGCAACGACGCGGCCGTCCACGAAAAGGACGGCGCATATGCGCAGATGAGCCATGACGGCCCCGTCGGCCTCGCGCTCGGCGACATCGATCTGCGCATTTTCTATCGTCACTGGGCGTCCGCGTTCGCGGTGCGCGACGAAACCGCGCACGGTGCACTGAAGAGTCTGCAGTTCTTCGACGCACATGGTCATGCGATCCACAAGGTCTACCTGCGCGCGCACAGCGATCACGCCGCGTACGATGCGTTCGTCGAGCGCTGGCGCGCGGCATCGCAAGAGCCGGGGCTCGACGTCGCGCCCGCCGCGCGGAAAACGCCCGAGCGGGCAGACACCGAGATCGACGTCGCGGGCTTTCGCGCCGCGTGGGACGCAATGACCGACACGCACCAGTTCTTCGGCATCACGCGGCGCTTCGGCGTGAGCCGCATGCAGGCGCTGCGTCTCGCCGATCCGCGGTATGCATATCCGGTCGAAGCCGCGCGTGCGCTGCGGCACGTGCTCGAACAGGCCACCCGCAGCGGCCAGCCGATCATGGTGTTCGTCGGCAATGCGGGGATGATTCAGATCCACACGGGCGCCGTCGCGAACGTGCGCGAGGTCGGCGCGTGGATCAACGTGCTCGACCCCGGCTTCAACCTGCACGTGCGCGAAGACCTGATCGCCGCCGCATGGGTCGTAAAGAAGCCGACGAGCGACGGTATTGTCACGTCGCTCGAACTGTTCGATCGCCAAGGCGACCACGTTGCGCTGCTGTTCGGCGAACGCGAGCCGGGTCACGCCGAACGCGACGACTGGCGCGGGCTCGTCGCGACGTTGCCGTCCGCGGTGCGCGGAGGTGCACGGTGAGCGCGCGATCGTTCGTGCCGCGACGCCGCATCGTGCTCGCGAGCGCGGTCGCCGGTGCGCTCACGGGTGCGCTGGCCGGCCGAGCGCTAGCGCAAGCCGCGCCGAAGCGCGTGGTCGTGATCGGCGGTGCGCTTGCGGAAGCCGCGTTCGCGCTCGGTGGCGGCGACACGCGCGGCTTCCGGCTCGTCGGCACCGACACGACTTGCACGTACCCGGATGCCGCGAAGCGTCTGCCGAAGGTCGGCTACCAGCGCGCACTTTCGGCCGAGGGACTGTTGTCGCTGCGTCCCGATCTGGTGCTCGCGTCGGCGGAAGCCGGGCCGCCCGCCGCGATCGCGCAGGTAAGAAGCGCGGGCGTCGCGGTGACCACGTTCGACGAACGCCACGACGTCGAATCGGCGCGCGCGAAGATCACGGGCGTCGCGCGGGCGCTCGACGCGCGTGATGCGGGCGCCGCGCTACTGGAACGCTTCGATCGAGACTGGCAAGCTGCGCGCGAAGCGGTCGCCGCACGACCGCCGGGCAGTGCCGCGCAACAGCAGCGCGTGCTGTTCGTGCTGAATCACACCGGCAATCAGGCGCTCGTCGCCGGCCAGCGCACGGCCGCCGACGCAATGATTCGCTACGCCGGTGCGCGCAACGCGATGCAAGGCTTCGATCACTACAAGCCGCTGACGACCGAAGCGCTCGCCGCCGCCGCGCCCGATGTCGTACTGATCTCCGACGAAGGACTCGCAGCCGTCGGCGGGCGCGCCGCGCTGCTCGCCTCGCCGGGGTTCGGCGCGACGCCGGCCGGCCGCGCGCAACGCGTCGTGTCGCTGGATGCGCTGCTTCTGCTCGGGTTCGGCCCGCGCCTGCCGCTCGCTGTCACGACCCTGCACCGACGGCTGTCGGATGCGCTCGCCTGATTCCGGAGTTGCGTCGATGGGTGCCGATGCTTCGACTTTCAACGCGCCGTCGCCAGCCTACCGTGCTTGTGCCAACGCCGGTCTTGGTGCTGGTGGTGCTGGTGGTGGTGGTGCTGGTGCTGGTGCTGGTGCCGGTGCTCGTGCCAGTGCTGCCATTGCTGCCAGTGCTGCCGCCGATGCCGGTGCAACCACCACCGCCGGTGCAACCACCACCGCCGGTGCTGCCGCCGCTGCTGGTGCTGGTGCTGGTGCTGGTGCTGGTGCTGGTGCTGGTGCTGGTGCCGGTGCTGGTGCCGGTGCTGGTGCCGGTGCTAGTGCTGGCGCCGCGGCCGGTGCTGCCACCGCTGCCGGTGCTGCCACCACTGCTGGTGCTGCCACCGCTGCCACCGCTGCCGCCGCCCGTGTCGCCACTTCGCGCCGCGTTGCGCCGTTCGCGCTCGCGGCACTCGCCTTCCTCGTGTGCGTCATGTCCGCCGTCGCGCTGTGCGTGGGCGCGTACCGCATTCCGTTCGCGCAAGCGTGGGCCGCGCTTGCCGGCGATCCGTCGGCACAACAAGCGCGCGCGGTGCTGCTCGACATCCGCGCACCGCGTGTCGCGCTCGCGTTGCTCGTCGGCGGCGGCTTCGGCGCGGCCGGCGCCGCGATGCAGGCGCTGTTTCGCAATCCGCTCGCCGATCCCGGGCTCGTCGGCGTGTCGAGCGGTGCGGCGCTCGGCGCAACCGCGACGATCGTGCTCGGCCCAGCACTGTTCGCCGCGCACGCAAGCGCGACCGTCCTGCCTGTTGCCGCGTTCGCAGGCGCGCTTGCGGTGGCGGCGCTCGTCTACCGGCTCGCGGCGTCGCGCGGCCGGCTCGCGCTTCCGCTGCTGCTTCTCGCCGGCATCGCAATCAACGCGCTCGTCGGCGCAGCGATCGGCTTGCTCACGTTCGTCGCCGACGACGCGCAATTGCGTTCGCTGACCTTCTGGAGCCTCGGCAGCCTCGGCGGCGCGCAATGGTCCGCGCTCGCGGCCGTCGCACCGTGTGTCGCGATCGGCTGCGTGCTGCTCGCGCGCGACCGTGACGCGCTGAATGCATTGCAACTCGGCGAAACGGAAGCGTTGCACCTCGGCGTGCCCGTGCAGCGGCTCAAGCGGCGCGTGCTCGTCGCGGTCGCGCTTGCGGTCGGCGCGCTCGTGTCGTGCGCGGGAATCATCGGGTTCATCGGGCTCGTCGCGCCGCACTGCGTGCGTCTCGCGTGCGGCCCCGATCAGCGCACCGTGCTGCCCGGCGCCGCGCTGCTCGGCGCGCTGCTGACGCTCACCGCCGATCTCGCCGCGCGCACCGTCGCCGCGCCGGCCGAGATTCCGCTCGGCGTGCTGACCGCGCTGCTCGGTGCACCTTTCTTTCTCGCGCTTCTGTGGAAAAGCCGCGGCGCCCTCGGTGGCTGACCCGTGCTCCATTCATCATGCTGACCGCCCATCATCTTGACGTCGCCCGCCGGCATCGCGCCGTTCTGCGCGACCTATCGCTGTCGATCGAACCCGGCCGCGTGACCGCGCTGCTCGGCCGCAACGGTGCGGGCAAGAGCACGCTGCTGAAGGCCCTGGCGGGCGAACTGACCGGCCGCATCGCGGCCAATGGCGTGCACGTGAGCGGCGACATCACGCTGAACGGCGAACCGCTCGCACGCATCGACGCGCCGCGGCTCGCGTGCCTGCGCGCGGTGCTCCCGCAAGCTGCACAGCCGGCGTTTCCGTTCAGCGTCGACGAAATCGTGCTGCTCGGCCGCTTTCCGCATGCGCGGCCAAGCGGCGCGACGCACGCGATCGCGCGCCGCGATCGGGACCGCGACATCGCATGGCAGGCGCTCGAACGCGCCGGCGCCGATACGCTCGTCGGCCGCGACGTGACGACGCTGTCGGGCGGCGAACTCGCCCGCGTGCAGTTCGCGCGAGTGCTCGCGCAGCTGTGGCCCGACGAAGACGCGAAGGACACACAGCCGCGCTATCTGCTGCTCGACGAGCCGACTGCGGCACTCGACCTCGCGCATCAGCATCGTTTGCTCGATACCGTGCGCTCGGTCGCGCGCGAATGGACGCTCGGCGTGCTCGCGATCGTTCACGATCCGAACCTCGCTGCGCGGCACGCCGATACGATCGCGCTGCTCGCCGACGGCACGATCGTCGCGCACGGAGCGCCGCGCGACGTGATGACGCCCGCGCATATCGCGCACTGCTACGGCTTCGCGGTGAAGATCGTGGAAACGGGCGATGGCGCGCCGCCGGTCATGGTGCCGGCGTAGCGCGCGTGAATTACCGTATCCGGTCGCCGACGCCGCTCAGCGTTCGACATCCGCGACACCGAACGTGCGCATCTTCCACCCGAGCCGCACGGCCAGCATCCGCATCGAGAAGCCAGCCGTCAACGCGGCTGCCGTCGCGATACCCGAGCCGATGCCGAGATGCTGGATGCCCACATAGAGCGTGCCCGTGAAGAACGCAACGCTCGCATACAGTTCGTCGCGCAGAATCAGCGGCATCTCGTTGCACAGCAGGTCGCGCAGCATCCCGCCGCACACGCCGGTGATCGCGCCGGCCAGCACGACGATGATCGGCGCGGTGCCCGCCGCCGCGCCGATGTCGCAGCCGATGATCGTGAACGCCGCAAGGCCGACCGCATCCACGGTGACGAACAGCGTCTTCATCCGCGCGACGTGCCGCGCGGCCCACGATGCGACGGTCGCCGCGACAAGCGTGATCACCAGATACTCCGGATGCGCGATCCAGCCGAGCGGATAGTGGCCGAGCAGCACGTCGCGCACGGTGCCGCCGCCGAGCGCCGTCACCGCGCCGACGAGCGCGAGCCCGAAGCGATCCATTCCGCGCCGCATGCCCATCAGCGCACCCGACATCGCTTCCGCGACGATCGCAATCAGATAAAGCGTATGCATCGCGCGCCTCAGTCGTCGATACGGAACAGGTCGAGCACGCGCTCGCGCTCGGCCGCGTCGACGGCGGCTGGCATCGGCTCGTCGCGCTCGTTGCGCTCGTTGCGTTTGCCGCGGTCGGCCGCGGCGTCAGGCGCATCGACGGCCGCCGCACCGCCGCAGGCGAAGCGGCTGCGGATATACGCCGGCACGTCCGCCGTGCACGCGCCGCGCGTGTATTCGGCATAGACGAAATCGCCGTCGACGAGCGCGACGTCCTGCGGCGGCGTCGCCGCGACAGGCGTACGTCCGTCGACGGCCGTCTTCATGTAGTCGAGCCAGACCGGCAGTGCGAGCGTCGCGCCGGTTGCGCGTCCCATCGGGCGTGGCGTGTCGTAGCCGAGCCATGCGACCGCGACGATCCCCGACGAATAGCCGGCGAACCACACGTCCTTCGACCCGTTCGACGTGCCGGTCTTGCCGGCCGCGTCGTCACGACGCAGCGCGAGTGCGCCGCGCGCGGTACCGCTGCGCACGACATCGCGCAGCATGCTGTCCATCACGAACGCGTTGCGCGCCGACACGACGCGCTCGCCCGCAGGCGCCGACGCGTCGTACAGCGCGCCGCCATGACGCTGCTTCACCGACACGATCAACCGGGGCACCATCCGCGTCCCGCCGTTCGCGAACACGCCGTACGCGCTCGCGAGTTCGAGCGGCGTCACGGCGCCCGCACCGAGCGCGAGCGGCAGTGACGCCGGATTGCGCTGCGCATCGAAACCGAAGCGGATCGCGTGCTGCTGCACGTACCGTGCATCCGCTGCCTGCATCAGGTTGACCGCGACGAGGTTCTTCGAGCGCACGAGCCCGCGCCGCACCGGGATGAAGCCTTCGTAACGGTTGCCGTAATTGCGCGGACGCCACGGCCGTGCGCCGGTTTCCGCATGTGTGAGCGTGCGCTGCGTGTCGTCCACGAGCACCCCCGGGAAATAGCCCTTCTCCAGCGCCGCCGAATAGACGAACGGTTTGAAGCTCGATCCCGGCTGGCGATACGCCTGCAACGCGTGATCGAACACGTTGCGGTGGAAGTCCGCGCCGCCGACGAGCGCAAGCATGTCGCCCGTCGCGGCATCGAGCGACACGAGCGCACCGTCGAGGCCGTGGCGCGTATCGCGCGTCGCGCGCGACTGGCGGCTCAGCGTGCGCTCGAGCGCGGCTTCGGCCGCGCGTTGGTCGCGCATCGAGATCGTCGTGGTCACGTCGAGGCCGAGCGTATACGCGTCGTCGTGGAAGCGCTCGACCATGATCCGGCGCGCGCGCTCCGCCGCGTACGGTGCGGCGACGATGCCGGGCGGCGGCGTGCTCGCCAGGACGATCGGCGCGTCGAGCGCCGCGCGGTAGGCCGCATCGTCGAGTTCGCCGAGCGCATGCATGCGGCCGAGCACGTAATTGCGTCGCGCGGTCGCGCGCGCCGGATTCACGACCGGGTTGAATGCGGACGGCGCCTTCGGCAGCCCGGCGAGCACGGCCGCTTCGCCGGCGCTCAACGCGTCGAGCGGCTTGCCGAAATACACGTTCGCGGCGGCTGCGAACCCGTATGCGCGCTCGCCGAGATAGATCTGGTTCATGTACAGCTCGAGCAGCTTGTCCTTGCCGTATTCGCGCTCGAGCTTGATCGCCATCAGGATCTCGGCGAGCTTGCGGCTCAGCACCTTGTCGCGCGTGAGGTAGAAGTTGCGCGCGACCTGCATCGTGATCGTGCTGCCGCCCTGCCCTGGCTGCCCGGTCACGACGTTCGCGAACGTCGCGCGCGCAAGCCCGCCGATATCGACGGCGCCATGCTGGTAGAACTTCGCGTCCTCGGCCGCGAGCAGCGCGCGCCGCATCAACGGCGGAATCCGTTCGAGCGGCACGAATTCGCGACGCTCGACGCCGTATTCCGCCAGCAGTTCGCCATCCCGCGAGAAGATCCGCAGCGGCAGCGCGGGACGGTACACGGCCAGGTGTTCGACGGACGGCAATTGCGTCCAGATCCGGTCGATCGTCCATGCACCGATGCCCGCACATGCGATCGTCAAGCCGAGCAGCGCACCGGCGAACACGCGCCACATGCGGCGGCGCGGCGACGCGGGCGGCGGAGCCGACGGCGGTTCAGAAGGCGGCGGGTTGGCGGTGCGGTCGGTCATGCTGGCTCCTTCTTCGATGCGGCGTCAGACGAGCGACGAAGTAACGCTCGTCGATCGCGGAAAGGCGCGCATTGTCGAAGGGATGCCCGAATACCGGAACATTCTTTAGCCAAAGTTTGGCTGGCTAAATTTTCTTTAGGAAAGACGGGCGGCCCTGTTCACGCCGCGCGTGCGGACTCCCGCACGCCGTCACGACGGGTCGACCGGCACGTGAGCCGGATTGCTCGTACCAGCGTCTGATGTTCGATCGATACCGCGACCGGCGGAGCCTCGTTCCCGACGGCAGCCCGATCCTGAACGGGCGCCGCGGCGTGCTGCCCGTCGTCAGGCACGCGCGGGCCGCGATGTCGAGGGCCGCGCTGCCGACCGCGTAGCGCGGCCCCTGCGCTACGCGTCTCCCGCATCGAACCGCATCGCCAATAAAAAACCGCCGGCATCGACCGGCGGTTTTTCGTGCCCGACGCTCGCGACGCTCAGCGCGCCGGATTCAGCGTCAGGTTCATGTGGCGGTTCACATCCTTGTACAGCAGGTAACGGAAGCGGCCGGGGCCACCCGAATAGCATGCCTGCGGGCAGAATGCGCGCAGCCACATGAAGTCGCCCGCTTCCACCTCGACCCAGTCCTGGTTCAGACGGTAGACGGCCTTGCCTTCGAGCACGTACAGCCCGTGCTCCATCACGTGCGTCTCGGCGAACGGAATCACGCCGCCCGGCTCGAACGTGACGATGTTCACGTGCATGTCGTGACGCATGTCGCTCATGTCGACGAAGCGCGTGGTCACCCATGCGCCGTTGGTGCCCGGCATCGGGATCGGCTCGACGTCCTGCTCGTTGGTCACGAATGCGTCCGGCAGCGGAATGCCGTCGACGGCCTGGTAGTGCTTGCGGATCCAGTGGAAACGCACGGCGGCATCGCTGACGTTGTGCAGCGTCCAGTCGGCGCCGGGCGGAATGAATGCGTAGCCGCCCGGCTTCAGCGTGTGCTTGTTGCCTTGCAGCGTCAGCTCTGCCTCGCCTTCGACGACGAACAGTACGGCTTCGGCGTTCTTGTCCTGCTCGGGCTTGTCGCTGCCACCGCCCGGATTCACTTCGACGATGTACTGCGAGAAAGTCTCGGCGAAGCCCGACAGCGGACGCGCGATCACCCACAGGCGAGTGTTCGTCCAGAACGGCAGCCAGCTCGTGACGATGTCGCGCATCACTCCCTTCGGAATGACCGCGTACGCCTCGGTGAACATCGCGCGATCGGTCAGCAGATCGGTTTGCGGCGGGTGGCCGCCATGCGGCGCGTAATACGTTGTCTTAGACATAAAGCATCCAGGCAATGGGGTTGGTCCGGCCCCGGGCCGCAACGGCACGCGCGGCATGCGCGTGGGGCACGCATGCGGCGGCGGGACATCGTTGCCGGGGTGGCTTGAAAGCGCGGGCGCCTTCGTTCGGTCGGCCAGGCTTCGCGACGGGCCACCGATTCGGCGGACGTGGCGGCCGATGCCAGTGAGTCCAGCGGCCAGGCCGCGGACACGTTCGGTGGTGCGGCGAGGCACGGGGACGGCACGGTTCGATTCCGTACGCGGGCAGCGTTGACGATAGCGAAGTCGATCCGGATCGACCAATTAAATGTTGCGATGGCGCTCATTCGATTTCGCACTACCTGGCGCCGCCCGCGGCGGGCCGGTCAACACGTGCGACGGACGCCGCGCCCGTCAGGGAAATCCTGATGACGGTCGCCGCGCGAGCGCGGGACCTTGCGGCAGCGACATGCACAAGCGTTTGTGCGCATGTCGGTGGTGGAGCAAACTCCCGATCGAGTCGTCATGCAGGTCGAGAGAGGTGCGGACCGACGGCAAGCGCACGACGAAGAACCGCTGAGCGGGATGCGAACCGCCAGGGCGCGGCCTTGCGCTCGACGCGTCGCGATATCGCGCGGTATCCGGCCGGAGTTGGCCGCGTGCAGGTCGATGTACGTCGTGGTGGCTTCTACGAGCGGGGAAGATACAGCCGCGGAGGCAGCGTGCGACAGCGTCGGACGGGGCCGGCAGGAACTGAGGAGGGGGAAAAAGGAGGCAGGTGTTGCGGCGATGTCGGCCCGGCTGAGGCCGCCGGGCCGTTTGTCCGATCGTCGCGCCGGATCGCCGCATCGGGCGCCGACGGATCGGGCGCGCCGGTGCGCCGGCTAGCCGCGCACCGTGTCGCGCTCGCGACGATCAGTCCCAATCGCGGTGATGACGATGCTTGCGGTGACGATAGCCGCGATCGCCGTGATCGCGTTCGTACGAGCTGCGCGACAGGTTGCCGCCCAGCGCCGCGCCTGCGCCGCCGCCGACGGCCGCGCCCAGCAGGCCGCCCGTGCGGCCGCCCATCGCGTTGCCGGCTGCGGTGCCCGCGCCGCCGCCGAGGGCGCCGCCGATGATTGCGCCGGTGCGCTCGCGACGGTTCGACGTCACTGCGCCGCCTGCGCCGCCGCCGATGGCGCCGCCGATGACGGAGCCCGTGCTGCCGCCGACCGCGCCACCGACCGCTGCGCCGGCAACCCCGCCGAGCGCGCCGCCGAGCGCGTTGTTCAAGTCACCGGCCATTGCCGGCAGTGCCGTCGCGCCGGTCAACGCGGCGACGACGAGAGCGGGGGCGATTTTCTTCCACATTCCCGTATTCTTCCTTGTTCGCAATCTGGTTATCGAAGGTCCGCTCGTGATGACGATCTGAATCGATCGACGTCGATTTCGGCATTGTGCCGAATCCCGGACCAATTCATTTCAATGAGCTTGCGGCGAAGAATAGCACCGGTCGAGCGTCCTTGCTGTCGACATTCTGGTAACAAGTTGTTTACCGGAACACGACCGGAAAAGCTTGCCGAAATCACGGAAAACCCGCGCCGGGCGGCCGTCTGCGCCGATCAAGCCCCGTTTATGAGCGAACCGCGACGCGTCCGCTACGCCGGTTCAGACACACGTGGCAACACATCGGGGATACCGCGCAAGCCGGCCGCACTCGCCCGCGCTCCGGCAACCAACGAGGGTCAGTACACACCGGGAACCAGCCGCCACGAGCGCGCGCAGTATGCGTCGTATTCGGCGCCGAATTGCGCGCGCAGCAGCGCTTCCTCGGCGCGAATGCGCGCCACCAGCGGCACCATGGTCAGCGCGACGAGCAGCAGCCCGACGCCCGAGCGGAACGCAAGGGCCCAGCCCGTCGCATTGACGAGCAGCCCGAGATAGCTTGGATTGCGGATTCGTCGATAGATGCCGTCCGTCACCAGCGCATGGCCGGGCTGGATCGCGACGAGCCCGCTGAAGCGCTTGCCGAGCACGAACACCGGCCAGAGGCGCAGCGCTCCTCCGGCGACATACAGCGCGACGCCGACCCAGCGCAGCGTGTTGCCGCCGAACGTCCATATGCCGAGCCGGTCGGTCAGCGCGGGCAGATAAGCGAGCAGGAACCCGCTTGCTGCAAAGCCCGCGAGCACCCAGCGATTGTCGCGGTCCTCGCGCTCGCCGGTGCTCAGATTGCCCTCGGTGAACAGCGCGGCGACGCCCAGCGCGAGCGTCGCGACGGCGACGGCGGCCAGTTGCGGGCGGGAGAAGAAGGCGGCAAACCCGCCGAAGCCGAACACGGCGAGCCCCAGATAGACGAGCGTGGAGACGCTCGATACGATTGCGGCCTTGCGCGTCACGGCCATCGGTGCCTCGCCGGGCGGGTTCCTCCCGTGAAGTATAGGAATACGGGCGAGCGATACGCACGCGCCGCGTCGTGCGGCGCGCGTAGTCGTGCAACGAAGTGGCGACGGAGCGAACGAAGGCGCTAACGGATGCGCGGACGATGCCCGACGCCGCCGCGTCAGCGAATCCTGAAGCTGCCGCCGATCCCGACACTGACCGGCGGCGCGTAATACGCCGGCGCATAGCCGTAGTAGACCGGTGCGGGCGCGTAGCCGTACGGCGGCGCGACGTAGCAGCCGGACAGGCCGGCGATCAGCGCAAACGTGATGAGCACTCTGTACATGGTTCGATTCCCGGCGAAGAGGACACATGGCGCCTCGCGAGCGCCGTACCGCCGCACGCTGCGGCGGCCGGCACGAAGGTGCGGATCGGCCCTTCCTGTCGCTCGATGAAGCAATGCGCGGAGTCTAGCGCCGGGGCCGCCGGAACGCGTTTCGCTGGCGGTTACACGTGTTACTTGGCGTGACCGCTGAAACAGGCGCGCGGCGGGAAGGCCCGCGGTCGGTTGCCGCCGTCCGCGGCAACCGCTATGCCATGACCATGACCTTCGACGACGCGACGACGGCGGCGATCGACGCGTTTGCGCATCTGGATTTCCACACGGCCGTGCAGGCGATGCGCGCCGAGGCGGATTACGACCGCGAACCGGACCAGTGGATCGGGCACGCGTTACACGAAGTGCGCGCGGATACGTTGCGCGATCGATTCGAGCGCGGCCGAGTCGGCGACGTCGCGCGCATGCATCCGCAGCTCGGCGCCTTCCCAGCGTGGGATCACGTGGAAATGCACGTGCGGGACCGTCTGGCCCGCCGCCGCGCCGTTGAACTGGCCGATGAACATGCCGTCCGGTCCAAGCGCCGCGCGCACGGCCGCCGCGACGCGCTGCGTCATGCGGATGCCGGCCGCGGCCGCGTCAGCGGACAGCTCGAAGATCTGCGCGGCCGGCTCCTTCGGGATCACCAGCACGTGGCCGTCGGCCTGCGGCATCAGATCCATGATCGCGAGGGTCGCGTCGTCTTCGGCGACTTTCACGCACGGGAGTTCGCCGCGCAGGATGCGCGCGAACGGGTTGTTGTTGTCGTAGGACATGGCGTGTTCCGATATTTCCGATTGCGGTTGGAGTGGGAGCGCTGCCGGACGATTATCGGCCTGCGGCCGGCCGGAGTTCAACCGGTTGTCCGCCCCTGCCCGACGCTGCTGCTGGCGCCGTCGGCAGCCGGACGCGCACGGCAACGAAGCACGCGCGCGGCGCGGCGTTCGTCATGCCGCCGCGATTGCACCGCATCGCCCGAACCTGCGACACTGCCGGATCGTTGCCGGCCGGCACGCCACCGAGGACGCTCGCGCATGACGATCCCCTTCAAATCGCTGATCCTGCGCGGCGCAGCAGTCGCGCTCGTCGCCGCGCTCGGCTACACCGGCTACATGCTGTCGCGGCTCGCGCCGATCGCGACCGGCTATGCGGCGAAAGCGCTGTGCTCAGGGGTGTTCGTGTCGGGGCGGCCCGCCGCATCGGTGATCGACGTCGACATCATGGCCGGCGTGCATCCGCTGCTGAAACTGGTGCGGCCGTCGATCGATCCCGCCCGTCATCGCGCAGTCGCCACTTTCGCCGGTTTCGCGCAGCGCGAAGCGGATTTCCGGCCCGGCCTCGGCTGCACGCTCGCGCTCGGGCCGTCGCGCGACGTGCTGCCGGCCGCGCTGCCCCCGGTCGCCGATCCGTCGGCCGGGCACGCGATGCCGGTCGCGCTGGGCACCGCGGCCGCCGGCATCGACGCGCGCAAGCTGCGCGCTGCGCTCGACCGCGCGTTCGACGAACCCGATCCGGCGCGGCCGCGACGCACGCGCGCGGTCGTCGTGATGTGGCGCGGCCGGATCGTCGCCGAACGCTATGCGCCCGGCTTCACGGCCGACACGCCACTGCCCGGCTGGTCGATGACGAAGACCGTGACGGCCGCGCTCGCCGGCATGCTCGTCGCGCAACACAAGCTCGCGCCGGACGCGTCGGCGCTGCTCCCTGAGTGGCGGGGCCACGCCGATCCGCGCGCGGCGATCACGCTCGACCAGCTCCTGCGGATGACGAGCGGCCTGGCATTCAACGAGGACTACGACGACCCGTTGTCCGACGTCGCCGTGATGCTTTTCACGCAGCCGGATACCGCGCGCTACGCGTCGGCCAAGCCGCTCGCCGCGGCGCCCGGCACGCAGTGGGCCTACTCGAGCGGCACGAGCGCGATCGTTGCGCGCGTGATGCGCGTTGCGATGGGCGGCACCGAGGACGACTACCTCGCGTTTCCGCGCCGTGCGTTGTTCGCGCCGCTCGGGATGCGCAGCGCGGTGTTCGAGCCCGATGCGGCGGGCACGCTCGGCAGCGCGTCGTTCATGTATGCGAGCGCGCGCGACTGGGCGCGCTTCGGGCAGCTTCTGCTGCAGGACGGCGTGTGGAACGGGCAGCGGCTGTTGCCGGAAGGCTGGGTACGATACCTGACGCGGGTCACGCCGCTGTCGACTCGGGAAGAATTCGGCGCACATCTCTGGGTGAGGGTGCCGGAGCCGTTCGACGATCGCGATACGCACGCGAGTCCGCTGCCGGCCGACGCGTTTCATGCGGTCGGCCATGAAGGCCAGTTTGTAAGCGTAGTGCCGAGCCGCGAGCTGGTGGTCGTGCGGCTCGGGCTGTCGCGCCCGGAATCCGCGTGGAATCATGGGGCATTCCTCGCGCGCGTGCTCGACGCCGTGCCGGCCCCCGGCAACTGACGGCAGCGGCCCGACGGCCGTCGGTGCGCCGCTGCGCGCCGAAGCGGGTGCGGCGCATTACGGGGCGCGTTACGGATTCGCGCTGCCCGCGTACCGCTTGAACCGGTCGCGCGTCGCGAGCCGGTCGATGTAGCGCTGCACCGCCGGGAAATCCGGATGCTCGAACGGCGTGCCGAACCAGCGGTTCACCGACAGGCCGATCGGAATGTCGGCGAGCGTGAAGCGATCGCCGGCCACGAACGCGTCGGTCGACTCCAATTGCGCGTTCAGCACCTGCATGTGTCTGGTCCAGCCCGCGATCGACTGCGCGATCGCTGCGGGATCCTGATGGTCGGGCGACTTGCGCACGAGGCCAAGGAACGCGCCGACCCAGGACCGGTTCAGGTCCGACGCCTGCCAGTCGATCCACTGGTCGACTCGCGCACGCGCACGCGGCTCGGCCGGATAGAGCGCGTCGCCACCGTAGCGGTTCGCGAGATAACGGATGATCGTGTTCGACTCCCACAGCACGAAGTCGTCGTCCTTGACGACCGGCACGAGGCCGTTCGGATTCAGCGCGAGATAGGCCGGGTCATTGGTGGTGCGGAATCCCGCACCCCAGTCTTCCTGTTCGAACGGCAGATCGAGTTCGGTGCACAGCCACAGCACCTTGCGGACGTTGATGGACGGAATCTTGCCGAGGACATGCAGCATGCGGGCTCCTGGTGAGGTCGGATGCGGGGCGTCCGGGGCGCACGACACGGCCCGAACGCGGTCACGTCGAAGTTATACACGACCCCGGGGAAAACGGCGGGCCGCATGCGCGAAATCGATGTGCGGCCGCCTCGTCGGGTCGCGCAGCGCGTGCTCGCCCGTCGGAATGCAGAACGTGAATCCGTGCTGAAGCAGCCGCGCCGGCATCGCGCGCTGCCCGTCCAGCAGCGGCTCGCCCATCGCGGCGCGCAGCGACGCGGCCGGCACGCGCAGGAACGCCGGCTTTCCGCGACGCATAACGGACATCGCCGTCGAAGTAGAGAACCCACTCCGCCGATCTCATGCTTTGCGCTCCTGCTTTTGGCGCGAGCATCACGAATCGATCGATTGACTGCGCTTGCGCCGCCGCTCCCGCACGCCGGCAACAGGCTCACATCGGCTTGAGCACCATCAGGAAATGGACGGTCAGCATCGCGAAGAACGCCGGGCAGCCGAGCCATTCCCAGCGATTCGCGTGGCGCCAGTAGCGCTGCGGCAGAGCGGCATCGCCGTTCGCATGCGCGAGCTTCGCCATCGCTGCCAGCTCGACCGGCAGCCGCGCCACCGGTGCCCGCTTCCATTACAATGCGCGGGATTTTTCCGATTTCAGGCCGTCCCCGCCTTTCCGATTAGACAGAGGTTTTCATGATCATCAAACCGCGCGTGCGTGGCTTCATCTGCGTGACGACTCATCCGGTCGGCTGCGAAGCCAACGTCAAGGAACAGATCGACTACGTGACTTCGCACGGCCCGATCGCCAACGGCCCGAAGAAGGTGCTCGTGATCGGCGCGTCGACCGGCTACGGCCTCGCCGCCCGGATATCGGCCGCATTCGGCTCGGGCGCGGACACGCTCGGCGTGTTCTTCGAGCGTGCCGGCAGCGAAACGAAGCCGGGCACGGCCGGCTGGTACAACAGCGCCGCATTCGAAAAATTCGCCGCCGAAAAGGGGCTCTATGCGCGCAGCATCAACGGCGACGCGTTCTCCGACAAGGTCAAGCAGATCACGATCGACACGATCAAGCAGGATCTCGGCAAGGTCGACCTGGTCGTCTACAGCCTCGCTGCGCCGCGCCGCACGCATCCGAAGACGGGCGAAACGATCAGCTCGACGCTGAAGCCGGTCGGCAAGGCGGTCACGTTCCGCGGCCTCGACACCGACAAGGAAGTGATCCGCGAAGTGTCGCTCGAACCGGCGACGCAGGAAGAGATCGACGGCACCGTCGCCGTGATGGGCGGCGAGGACTGGCAGATGTGGATCGACGCGCTCGATGAAGCCGGCGTGCTCGCCGACGGCGCGAAGACGACCGCGTTCACCTATCTCGGCGAACAGATCACGCACGACATCTACTGGAACGGCTCGATCGGCGAAGCGAAGAAGGATCTCGACAAGAAGGTGCTGTCGATTCGCGACAAGCTGGCTGCGCACGGCGGCGATGCACGCGTATCGGTGCTGAAGGCCGTCGTCACGCAGGCGAGCTCCGCGATTCCGATGATGCCGCTCTACCTGTCGCTGCTGTTCAAGGTGATGAAGGAAAAGGGCACGCACGAAGGCTGCATCGAGCAGGTCTACGGGCTGCTGAAGGACAGCCTGTACGGCGCGACGCCGCACATCGACGAAGAAGGCCGGCTGCGCGCGGACTACAAGGAACTCGATCCGCAAGTGCAGAATCAGGTCGTCGCGATGTGGGACAAGGTCACGAACGACAACCTGTACGAGATGACCGACTTCGCAGGCTACAAGACCGAGTTCCTGCGCCTGTTCGGCTTCGAGATCGCCGGCGTCGACTACGACGCGGACGTAAACCCGGACGTGAAGATCCCGGGCATCATCGACACGACGGTTTGACACGCCCGGCCGGCCGCACCCTCGCGGCGCGGGCGGCGGGTTCGCATTGCCGGCTGCGTCAACGCGGCGCCGGTTCTTCCAGATAAACGCCCGACGACAACGCAGCCTTCACCTGTCGCGTGAACTCGTCGGTGGACACCTCCTCCGCACCGGACTCGATCGCGTCGTACGCCTGGCGTACGACGTCGGACGGCGCCGCCTTCGGCACGTCGAAGCCGCGCGTGAGGTCCGTATCGATGAACCCGGCATGCAGCCCGACCACCTGCGTGCGCTGCTCGCGCAGCGAATGCCGCAATCCGTTGGTCAGTGCCCACGCGGCCGACTTCGATACGCCGTAGCCCGACAGGCTCGGCCGGTTCACCCAGCTCGCGATCGACAACACGTTCAGGATCGCGCCGCCGCCGTTGCCGGCGAGGGTCGGCGCAAATGCGCGGGACATCGCCAGCATTCCGAACACGTTGGTTTCGAAATGATCGCGCAACGCGTCCACCGCGCCGTCGTCGACGAGGCTGCCGAGCCGCGCGATGCCCGCGTTGTTGATCAGCAGCGTGACGTCGCGGGCCGCATCGGCGGCTGCGGCGACGGCCGACGGATCCGTCACGTCGAGCCTCACCGGCACCACGCCCGGCAACGTGACGCTGGCCGGATCGCGCGCACCCGCATACACCTTCCGCGCTCCGCGTTCGAGCGCCTGCTTCGCGAATTCGAGACCCAGCCCGCGATTTGCGCCCGTGACGAAAACGACTGCACCCTCGATCCTCATGATCGTTCCTTTCGGATAGTCGACCCCAGTCGCGCCGGTTCGCCGCACGGCCGGGATCCTGTGAAATAACACGCTGCCTTCGCTTACCGAACCGTTGCTTCGCAGGTGCGGGAACGCCGCCTGAGCCGCCGGCCGCGCCCGCCCGCCCGCATCCAAGACCCGAGCGACGCCTTCGCGTGTCGCGCCGAGGGCTTCGCTTCGGTCGCGAAGTCGGCTACACTCGATGTCAATGGCGATCACCCTTGTCTTTGCCGCGCATTGTGGCAGCGGGACACGGACACGTCAATGGTGATCGCCATTATGTTTTTCAATCGCTGCAATATACAGGTATGACGGAGAGATCGATGGGTGTGTCGAGACAACAGGCGGCAGAAAACCGCAACGCGATCATCGCGGCGGCGGAGCGGCTGTTCCGGGTGCGCGGCGTCGATGCGGTCGGGTTGACCGAGCTGATGAAGGAAGCGGGCTTCACGCAAGGCGGCTTCTACAATCACTTCAAGTCGAAGGACGCGCTGGTGGCCGCGGTGATGGAAAAGGCGATGCAGGATCGCGCGGATTCGCCGAATGCCGGCAGCGTCGCGACGCAGGTGACGGCGTACCTGTCGAGCGCGCATCGCGACAACGTCGAAGCCGGCTGCCCGCTGTCCGGCTTCGCCGGCGACGCCCCGCGCGTCACCGACGCGGCGCGCGCCTGCTATGCGCACGGCGTGGCCGGTTATCTCGACCGGCTCGAGCGAACGATAGCCGCGGAAAACCCGGCGGCGACCGATGCACGCGCCGACGCAATTGCCCTCTTCAGCCAAATGATCGGCGCGCTGGTATTGTCGCGCGCGGTCGCCGGCGCCGATCCGGCGCTGGCCGACGAAATCCTCGACGCGAGCCGGCGCGCGCTCGTCGGGACGCCCGACGATCCGGCCGTCCGGGCGTAGCGGCACGGCGCCGCACACCGGTCGGGCGCGACCGTTATTCCACCGCCTTCGCCGCCTCCCACAGCGGCTCGCGCCCCAACGCGGCATGCCATGCCGCGAACCGGGTGCGCCACGACTCGAACGGCTCCGTCAGCGGATGACGCGGATCGTCGCTGAGCGCATACGCCATCCCTTCGATCAGCCAGCGCGGCTTGGTCGCGACCGCGAAATTGCCGAGTACTTCGGCCTGGCGATGATGGATCAGTTCATGCGCGAGAAAGTAGGTCTGCCAGCCGCGCGGCGCGATGACCACCCCGAAATCGCCGAGCGTCAGTGCCGCGCGTTCGCCGAGACCGAACTTGTCCGCACATTCGCGCGTCGAGCAGAACACGACGCGCGGCGCCGCGCGGAACGCGCCCACTGCCGCCGCCGCGCGCGCGTACCCGTCGCGATAGAGCTGCTGCGCGTCGCCGAGCTTCGCGGGGTCGTCCGTGCAGATGTCCGCGCTCGGGCATGACACGCCCGGCAGCAGCGCGGGCGCGACGACCCGCAGAGGCTTGACGAGCGCGTACGCGGCGATCGGCACTGCGACGAGCAGGCCCGTGAGGGCGAAAGCGACATGGGAGCGTTTCATCGACGCGGCGATTCCGTGGGCGATCAGGGGCAATTTCCAGCGCCACTATATCGGAGCGGCGCCGCCCATGGCGCGGCTTTTCGTGCTGTCGGGATCCCGCCGCCGACCGGGCCGGGCCCGGGCCGTCCGGCGGCAGCGTGCGCCGCCCCCCGCCGCGTGCGTGGCGAACAGCAGCGACGAGATTCACGGCGGCATGAAAGACCGGCGTTCGCCGGCGCATCGTCGCGCCGCTGCACGCCTGCGTCGAAGCGGCCCGAACCGTTTTACCCGAGCTGCTTGTGAAAGTACGTGGTCGAGCACAACGAGCCGTCCGGCATCAGCGCATAGTTCGGCACGACGCCGACACGCTGCCAGCCGGCACGTTCGTACAGGCGCTCGGCATCGCCGCCCGTCACCGTATCGAGCACGAGCACGGTCTTGCCCGCATCGCGCGCCGCTTCGTCGGCCGCCGCCATCAGCCGCGCGGCAATCCCCTGCCTGCGTGCGTGGCGGGACACGAGCATCTTTGCGATGTCGGCGCGATGCGGCTGGTTCTCCGGCTGCGCGGTGACGATCTGTACGGTGCCGACGATGCGGCCGGCGGCATCCTCGGCGACGAGCAGAATCCGCTCGCCGCTCGCGACGCCTTCGGCGACGCCGGTCCAGAACGCGACGGCCGTCGAGCGCGCGATCGGCAGCATGAAGCTGACGGACGCCCCGCCCTCGACGCAATCGATCAGCACGTCGGCCAGTGCGTCGATGCAGGCGCGTGCTTCGCTCGCGTCGACGCGGCGTACGGCAACAGCTTGAGTCATGCCCTCTCCGGTATCGATACGGACGCCATGCGCGCGATCGGCATGCGGCCGAATGTGACGTGACGCCGGCGGCCAACCGATGCGCGCCGCCGACGGCTGGCAACGCCGCACCCGGCGGCGGCCGGCTCACGTCACCCGCCGCTCATCCTACTCGACGAAAATTTCGATTGCATCGCCCGACATTCCGCCTACACTTAGCCGAATGGATAACTGTCAATCCGGTATCAGCGACGTCTTCCACGCGCTTGCCGACCCGACGCGCTGCAGGATCGTCGGCGCGCTCCGCGACGGCGGCCGGACCGTGTCCGAACTGGCCGCGCCGTTCGACATGGCGCTGCCGTCGTTCATGAAGCACGTCGCGGTGCTGGAACGCAGCGGGCTCGTGCAGACCCGGAAAGCCGGCCGCTCGCGCACCTGCGAACTGGTCGGCAGCCGTCTCGCCGAAGCCGAGCAGTGGCTCGCCGCGCAGCGTGCGCTGTGGGAAGCGCGCTCGGATCGTCTCGTGGAATTCGTCGAACGCCAGCACCTGGAGGAACACACGCATGTCAGCCAGCCACGCCGAACCCGCCGAAGCCAATGATCTCGTAATCACGCGCACGCTGCGCGCGCCGCGCCGCGCGCTGTGGCGCGCGTGGACCGACCCCGACCTGCTGAAGGAATGGTGGTGCCCGCAACCGTGGACGACCGAAGTCCGCGCGTTCGACCTGCGCCCGGGCGGGGCCTTCCACACGTTCATGCGCGGCCCCGAAGGCGGCACGAGCGACAATCCCGGCTGCTTCCTCGAAATCGTGCCCGAAACGCGGATCGTGTTCACGTCGATGCTGGCCGGCGGGTGGCGGCCGCAAGCGCCGTGGCTCGGCTTCACGGCCATCGTCACGATGACCGACGCCGACGCAGGCTGCCGCTACGAGGCCCGCGTGATGCACCCCGACGCGGCGACGCGCGAACGCCACGACGCACTCGGTTTTTTCGAGGGCTGGAACACCTGCATCACGCAGCTCGACGAACTCGCGGGCGCGCTGCGCTGAAAACGCTGGACCCGGCCATTGCGTGCCGCGTTGTACGCGCCTAGCATTCCTGAACAACGCGTGACGACACGCCGGACGCCGGCGTGCACCGTCGCGCGCGTTCCGCAGGAGGCGACATGCTGCACATGCACACGCATTCGACCCGGGTCAGCCGGCACCTGAACGCACCGCGCGGGCGCGTCTATCGCGCGCTGCTCGATCCGCACGCGGTCGAACAATGGAAAGTGCCGGACGGCATGACATGCCGCGTGCACGCTTACGACACGCGCGAAGGCGGCGCGCTGCGCGTATCGCTGAGCTACGACGAACCGTCGGGCGATAGCGGAAAGACCACCGCGCACACCGACACCTATCACGGCCGCTTCGTGACGCTCGTGCCCGACGAGCGCATCGTCGAAATCGACGTGTTCGAAACCGACGATCCGATGCTGCGCGGCGCCATGACGGTCACGATCACGCTGCGCGACGAGGAAGGCGGCACGCGCGTCGACGCGGTGCATGACGGCGTGCCGCCCGGTGTGCCCGCCGCCGACAACGAAACCGGCTGGCGCATGGCGCTCGCGAAACTCGCGGCGCTGGTCGAGAAGGGCTGAACCGGCCGCCGGACGCGCGGCAGAGCGCCGGTCACAATCCAACCGATACACGAGCGTGCCGTGCCGGGGAAAAACGCGTCCCGCACGCCTGCGCAAGCGTGCGTGCTCGCGCCCTCGAACGCATTCCAGCCGTTCATGTACGAATACGCCGCTTTGTCGACCGGGAAATTGGTGTCGAACATGCGGCGCTCGACGCCGGATAAGGCGCCCATGCGACACTGGCCGCTGATGCGCGCGTCGCGCCGCCTGCCTGCGCCGCCCGCTCAACCGCCCGCCCATATGCACAACAGGAACCGACGATGACCACCGCGCGCACCGCCACCTGGTATTTCGATTTCGTTTCGCCGTTCGCCTATTTGCAGCAGGAACGGTTCGACCGGCTGCCCCCTGCCGCCGCGTACGAACCGAAGCCAATCGTGCTGGGCGCGCTGCTCGCGCACTGGGGGCAGAAAGCGCCGGCCGAGATCGCGGCGAAGCGCATCTTTACCTATCGCCACGCGCAATACCGCGCGGACAAGCTCGGCATTCCATTCCGGATGCCGCCCGCCCATCCGTTCAACCCGATCCGGCCGCTGCGCCTCGCGATCGCGATGGGAAACACGCCCGACGCGATCCGGCGGATCTTCCGGCACATCTGGCGCGACGGCCACGACGTGTCGACGCCGGACGGCTTCGCCGCGCTGTGCGAAGCGGTGGGTTTTCCGGAAGGCGTGACGGCGGTCGATGCGCAACCGGTGAAGGATGCGCTGCGCGCGAACACCGATCGGGCCATCGCGCACGGCGTGTTCGGCGTGCCGACCTTCGAACTCGACGGCGACTTGTTCTGGGGCGACGACGCGACCGACATGTTCGTCGACTGCGCGAGTTCGCGCGCGTGGCTCGACTCGCCCGAAGTGCGCCGCATCAGCGCGCTGCCCGAAGGCATCCGGCGCGGCTGACCGCGCGAGCCGACGCGCTAGATGTCGGGCCCTTCGACGAGCGGGGGCACGGCCTCGCGCATCATCGCAACGAAGCGCACGAGCCGCGACGGATAGAACTGCGCGTGCGGGTAAGTCAGGTACACCGGCAATGGCGCGGCCTGCCAGTCGGGCGCGAGATGCACGAGCTCGCCGCGCGCGAGGTTGTCGGCGAGCAGCCACGATGAGCCGACGCACGCGCCGATGCCCAGCAGCGCCGCGCTGCGCAGCGCGTACAGGTTCGCGGTCGTGATGCGCGGCCGGATCGCGATGCGGCGCGTGTCGCCCGTGACGGCATGTGTGAGCGTCAGCTCCGTCCGGTAATACGTGCGCAGCGCGAGCCACGGCAACGCGGCGAGCGCGTCCGGATCGGCCGGCACCTGCGCGCCGTTCAGCACCGACGGCGCGGCCACCACGAAGCGCGGCACCCTCGACAACCGGATCGCGACGACCCCAGGATCGGTCGGCTCGCCGACCTGGATCGCGCAATCGATCCCGCTGCCGACGAAATCGCGCACGTCGTCCTGCAGCAGCCATTCGACCGATACGCGCGGGTAATCGCGCAGAAACGTCGCAAGCGGCGCGACGAAGCGCTCCTGCCCGAACGCATGCGGCACCGCCACGCGCAGCAACCCGTCAGGCTCCTCCTGCGCGCCGCGCAGGTCGGCCTCGAATGCCGCCCAACTGGCAAGCAGCTCCTTTGCGCGCGTAAAGCAACGCTCGCCGTCGACGGTCAGCCGCATCGTATGCGTCGTCCGCTGCAGCAGGCGCATGCCGAGCGAGCGCTCGAGCGTCTGCAACCGCCGGCTGACGGTCGGTTGCGTCGTATGGAGTTGCACCGCAGCCGCCGACAGACTGCCAGCTTCCACTATGCGTACGAACGTTTCCATCAACTCGAAACGATAGCTGGCGCCGTCGACAGGCACCGTGTCGATGCGGGCAGAGCCGCCAACGGCGGGCGAAGCGGAGATTTTGTCAGTCATGCACGCAGCGTATAACAAATCTGCACCGCGCGGCACTACCGTGGCTGCGGGCGCGTCGGCACACTGGCGTCCATCCGCTAACCGAACAAGGATGCACGCGATGTCCACTCCGACCCGTCTCGCTGCCGCGCCGCGCGCGGCTCATGCACCGGCCCACGCGGCCGCCTCGTCGACGCTCGATCGCCGGCTCGTGCTGCTGCTCGCCGCGGCCGCCGGTCTCGGCGTCGCACCGCTGTACTACGCGCAGCCGATGCTCGCCGCGCTCGGCGCCGATCTCGGCGCGTCTGCCCGTGCGATCGGCTTCGTGCCGACGCTCACCCAGCTCGGCTACGCGCTCGGCATCCTGCTGCTCGCGCCGCTCGGCGATCGCTTCGACCGGCGCCGCGTGATCGTGACGAAAGCCGCGGCGCTGGTGGGCGCTTTGCTGCTCGCGGCGGTCGCGCCGTCGCTCGGGCTGATGCTGGCGGCAAGTTTCGCGATCGGGCTGACCGCGACGATGGCGCAGGACGTGGTGCCCGCCGCCGCGACGCTCGCACACGATACGCATCGCGGCCGCATCGTCGGCACGGTGATGACCGGGTTGCTGCTCGGCATTCTGCTGTCGCGCGTCGTTGCCGGCTTCGTCGCGGAAACGGCCGGCTGGCGCGCGATGTTCGCGCTCGCGGCCGCCAGCGTCGCCGCAATCGGCGTCGTGGCCGCACGCGGGCTGCCGCGCTTCGCGCCGACCACGCAGTTGTCGTACCGCGCGCTGATCGGATCGCTCGGCGAACTGTGGCGCCGTCACCCCGCACTGCGCCGCGCGGCGCTTGCACAGGGATTGCTCGCCGTCGGGTTCAGCGCGTTCTGGTCGACGCTCGCGGTGATGCTGCATGGCGCGCCGTTCCACCTCGGCAGCGCGGCCGCCGGCGCATTCGGACTCGCAGGCGCGGCCGGTGCGCTGGCTGCGCCCATTGCCGGACGCCTCGCCGACCACCATGGTCCCGAGCGCGTCACGCGGATCGGCATCGCGATCTCGACGGTGTCGTTCGCGTCAATGGCCGCTGCGCCGCTGCTGACCCCGCATGCGCAACTCGTGCTGCTCGCCGCCGCGACGATCGGCTTCGATCTCGGCGTACAGGCGACGCTGATCGCGCACCAGTCGATCGTGTATCGAATCGATCCGGCATCGCGCAGCCGCCTCAACGCGGTGCTGTTCGTCGGCATGTTCATCGGGATGGCGGCCGGGGCGGCGGCGGGCAGTACATTGCTCGCGCAGTTGGGCTGGACCGCAGTGATCGTGCTGGCAGTGGCAACGTCGCTGGGTGCGCTGGCCGTGCGGATGTGGCGCCGGTAATTTGCGGCGCCGGGATGTGACGCGGGCAGGCCGCAGGGCTTGCCCGCCTTTTCTTTTCGATTTCGTTCGGCGCGGCGTCACACGGCGCGGCACGACAATCCGGCGCGAGCCGCGGGCCGCACTCGCGCATCCGGTGCAAGCTTGCCGACCACGCGCCGAATCGCGCAGTTCAACGGATTATTTTTTGTCCGCTCAGATTGATGCGCGCGCAACCATCCGATGAATCGCCATGACCGCAGCGCACGGCGCGCTCCAATCCGTCCCCACTACGACATCGCGTTTTCTCAGGGGAATCCCGGTATTTTTTCCCATTTTCTTCGAAATTACCGATGACATACTTGCCCCCCATTGCGCCCCGGTGCGGGCGCGCTCTCTGATCCTGCCGGCCGCGCGGCGTGCGCGGGCGGCCGTCGGGGTCGCACGACATGAACAATTTCGACACCACGATCCAGACCTTTCTCACTCACATCACGTTCGGCCCGCTGATCAATCATGCAATCCGCGTGATCGCCGGCCTGTACACCTTCAAGGGCTTCGTGCTCATCCCGGTGCTGTGCTGGCTATGGTTCCAGCCCGGGCCGCAGCGCGAACGGCAACGCGAGCTCGTCGTCGCGACGGTCGCGAGCGGCCTCGTCGCGCTCGCGTTCGGCCGGTTGCTCGCGAAAGTCCTGCCGTTCCGCGTGCGGCCGATCTACAACCCGGACTTGCATCTGCACTTTCCGTCCGAGGAGTTGCGTGCGGCCACGCTGCAGGCGTGGAGTTCGTTTCCGAGCGATCACGCTATGCTTTGGATGGCGATCGCGACCGGCATCTTCATCATCTCGCGGCGCGCCGGCGTGCTCGCGCTGCTGTATGCGGTTTTGTTCATCTGCGTGCCGCGCGCGTATCTCGGCTATCACTATCCGACCGACCTGATCGCCGGTGCGGCGATCGGCATCGCGATCGCGTGGCTGCTGACGCGCGATGCGATTCGCGCGCGATTCGCGCCGCAAGTGCTGGAAGCGATCCGGCGCTTCCCCGCGCCCGCCTATACGTTCGCGTTCCTGCTCTGCTTCGAGCTGATCACGCAATTCGACGAACTGCTGACGCTCGCGCAGTCGGTCAGGCACACCGCGATGTAACAGGGCGGCGCCGTAATGCATCCGCTGCTGTCGTCACGCCGCCCGGGACCGCGCTGCCGGCCCGGCGCGCCGGCCGCCCGACATGCGCATGCCGCGGCCTGCGCGGCCGCGAACTCGCATGTCAGTCGCGATCGGGCGCACCGAGCGGGAAGAACGAACGGTACGGCCGCGCCTCGTCGACCGCACGCGCGAACGAGGGCCGCGCAAGCAGCCGCTTGCGGTACGCGATCACGTTCGAGAACGACGAATCGATCCGGTGCGTCCAGTCCGCGTAGAACAGGAACGGTGCCGCGCCGCAATCGGCGAGGCTGAAGCGGTCGCCGGCCGCCCATTCGCGATCGGCCATCGTGCGATCCAGCCATGCATACGCCGTCTCCAGCATCGCGCGCGCGTCGGCCACGCCGCGCGCATCGCGCTCGTGCTCCGGCCGCAGCGCATCGAACACGACTTTCTGCTGCGGAGTAGCCACGTAGTTGTCGAAGAAGCGATCCATCGTCCGCACTTCCAGCGCCGCACGCCGGTCTTCCGGCACCAGCCGCACGGGGCCCGGATGGTAGAGATCGAGGTACTCGACGATGATCGTTGCCTCGATCACCGTGCGGCCCGCGTCGACCAGCACCGGGAAGCGTTTCATCGGCCATAGCGCAGCCAGTTCCTGCATCGGCTTCGGATCGTCGTGCGCGAGCACGCGGTATTCGAACGGCGTGGCGTTCTCGTACAGCGCGGTGAGTGCCTTCTGGCAGTACGACGAAAAGGGATGGGCATAGAGCGTCGGCGTCATCTCGGGTCTCTCAGGGTGTCGGCGCCGCGTCGTGCAGCGCCAGGTGGTCGGATACCTGGACGACGAACGGCGCGACGCCGATTCGACATCCGGCCGAGTTTTTTTCGTTGCGGGCGTCGTACCGCTACGACCGGCCGTCCATCACGACGCGCCCTTCGCCGCGCCAGCGCAGCATGCCGCCACCGAGATTTGCGACGGCGTCGAACCCGGCCTTGCGCAGGATCACCGTGGCCTGCGCCGAGCGTCCGCCCGCGCGGCACACGGTCACGATCGGCCGGTCGTGCGCGAGTTCACCGGTACGCGCGGCCAGTTCGCCGAGCGGGATCGGCGTTGCGCCGGGCAGATGGCCGAGCGGGCCGGTGAATTCGTCGGGCTCGCGCACGTCGACGATCTGCACCGCCGGCAGGTGATCCTCGAGCCACTGCGGATCGATTTCCCAGAACCCGGCGAACGTGTAGACGAGCGGCGCCCAGTCGGGCGCCGCCTGTGCATCGGGCGCGTTTGCGGCGACCCCGCATTGCAGGTTCGCGGGCACCGCGACGTCGATCTGGCGCGGATGCGCGAGCCCGAGATTGCGCATGTAGCCCGCGAAGTCGTCCTCGCTGAGATCGCCGCCGAGACGTGGATTGAAGCGCCGCTCCTCGCCGACGCTCGTGACCGTCAGCCCGCGATAGTCGTGCGCCGGGTACAGCAGGCACGCGGCCGGCAGCGTGAACAGCCGGCCGTGCACCGCGCGATACAGCGCACGCGGGTCGCCCTGCTGGAAGTCGGTGCGTCCGGTGCCGCGAATCAGCAGGCAGTCGCCGGTAAACGCCATCGACTCGTCGTCGAGCACGAGGCTGATGCAGCCGCTCGTATGGCCGGGCGTCGCGCGCACGGTCAGGTAACGCGCGCCGAATGCGCAGCGATCGCCGTCGTTCAGATAGCGGTCAGCGCCGTGCGCGCCGCTCGCGGCCGAGATCGCGATCGCGCTGCCGGTGCGCTGTTTCAGCAGCCACGCGCCCGTCACGTGATCGGCATGCACGTGCGTGTCGACGGTCACGACGAGCCGCAGCCCGAGCTCGTCGAGCAGCGCGGCGTCGCGGCGCACCTGCTCGAACACCGGATCGATCAGCAGCGCTTCGCGCGATGCGGGGTCGGCGAGCAGATAGGTGTAGGTCGACGATTGCGGGTCGAACAGTTGCCGGAAGATCATCGTGGGTTGCTCCGTCGTCTGGGCGGTTGCGCGGATCGGGATGCGAATCGCGACGGTGGCGCGACCTGCTCTGCGTGCGTCGTTACTGGCGCAGCGGCGTGTGTGTCCACACAGCGTAGTGCAAATCCCGCGTGCGTCGCCATCGCCGCATGCATCCGGGCGAACGCCGTCCCGCGCGCTGAGCCGTCGCGCGCGCTGCCTTACACTAGCGCCTGTTCTCGTCTTACGTTCACAGGAATTGCGCCGACATGTCGATGACGATCGATCCGAAGCAGGCCGCAGCGCTGCTGGCCGTCGCCGACACCGGCAGCTTCGAGCAGGCGGCCGTGCGGCTGCACGTGACCGCGTCCGCGATCACGCAGCGGGTGCGTGCGCTCGAAGCGAGCCTCGGCACGCCGCTCGTGCTGCGCACGCGCCCGTGCCGGCCGACGGTGGCCGGCCAGCGCGTGCTGCAGCATCTGCGCCGCGTCGCGCTGCTGCAGGCCGATCTGCAAAGCACGCTCGCGGCCGAGCGTGAATCGCCGATCTCGGTCACGATCGCGCTGAACTCCGACAGTCTCGGCACCTGGTTCCTGCCCGCGCTGACGTCGGTGCTCGCGGGCGAACGCATCCTGTTCGAGCTGATCGTCGAGGACCAGGATCACACGTTCGCACTGCTGGAGAGCGGGATGGCCGTCGGTTGCGTGACGACCGAGCCGAAGCCGATGCGAGGCTGCGTCGCGACGCCGCTCGGCACGATGCGCTACCGGCTGCTTGCCGCGGCCGCGTTCGCCGCTCGCTGGTTCCCGCGCGGCCTGAACCGCACGAGCGCGCGGGCCGCACCCGTCGTCGCGTATTCGCGGCGCGACACGCTGCAGTCCGCGTTCCTGAAAGAGAAATTCGGCTTGCCCGAACGCGCGTATCCGTGTCACTACGTGCCGGGCACGCACGCGCACTTCGCGGCGGTGCGGCATGGGCTCGGCTACGCGATGGTGCCGGAGCCGCTGATCGGCGGCGCGCCGCTCGACACGCAGGGGCTCGTCGATCTCGCGCCCGCGCATCCGACCGACGTCGCGCTGTACTGGCATGCATGGACCGTGCAATCGCCGACGATGGCGTCGCTGTCCGCGCGCGTGGTCGAAGCGGCGCGCCGGCTGCTCGCGCCGTTGCCGTAACGCGGCGCATCGCGTGCAGCGGATTGCCGGCCCTCTCCGCAGCGAAGCACGTGCGGGACTGAACGCGAGCGTCGGCGGATGCGGTCGATCGACGCCGCGGGGGCGTGCGCGCCGCTCCCGGAAAGTCCGGCGCTGCCGCCTATACTTTTTGTCATCGGCTTCGCGAACGCGCCGCGCGGCCGATCATGCAAGTCCGGCCGTTCCCTTTCCCGTGAGGAGAACATCATGCCCCGCCGCTATATCGATTGCCGCGAGTTTCCCAGCGCGACGCATTGCTCGGTCGCCATTTCCGCCGATTCCGACAACGAACTGCTGGAGGCCGCCGTGCAACATGCGGTCTCGGTACACCAGCACACCGACAGCGCCGAACTGCGCACGCAGCTGAAATCGCTGTTCCACGACGGCACGCCGCCCGTCGACACGCCGCGGCAAGCGTAAGCCGCCGGCACGGCAATTATCGACACGCAACGCGCTGCGTGACCCGTCCCGATGTCTTGCGCGCTGCCGCATCGCGCC
Source organism: Burkholderia latens (assembly GCF_001718795.1). Classification (NCBI taxonomy): domain Bacteria; kingdom Pseudomonadati; phylum Pseudomonadota; class Betaproteobacteria; order Burkholderiales; family Burkholderiaceae; genus Burkholderia; species Burkholderia latens. The sequence goes on from NZ_CP013438.1 coordinate 2,169,888, forward strand.
GGCCCGCGAAGGGTCGGGTCTGCGCGGCGCGTTACGCGTTAAGCGCGACGCTTCGCGAAATATGCGCCGACCGCGTCGACGAACGTGTCGATGTCCGCGCGCGACACGTCGCAGTGCGTGACGAAGCGCGACGCGTACAGCATCTGCGTCAGAATCCCGCGTTCCTTGAGCCACGCCTCGAGCGGTGCGCAGTCGGCTTCGGGGAATTGCGCGAACACCATGTTCGTCGCGTGCGACAGCACCTTCACGGGCTCGATGCGCGCGAGGCCTGCCGCGAGATGTGCGGCGTTCGCGTGATCGTCGGCGAGCCGCTCGACGTTGCGATCGAGCGCATGGAGGCAGGCTGCCGCGAGAATGCCAGACTGCCGCATCCCGCCGCCCAGCACCTTGCGCCAGCGCTGCGCGCGCTCGATCAGCGCACGACTGCCGACCAGCACCGAGCCGACCGGCGCGCCGAGCCCTTTCGAGAAGCAGATCGAAATCGTGTCGAACGGCGCGCACAGCTCGGCAATCGTGCGCCCCGACGCGACGGCCGCATTGCACACGCGTGCGCCGTCGAGGTGCGCAGCCAGCCCGCGGCTGCGCGCGAGCGCGACGGCTTCCTGCACGTAACCTTCCGGCAACACCTGGCCGCCGATCGTGTTTTCCAGCGCGAGCAGCCGCGTGCGCGCGAAGTGGTTATCGATCGGCTTGATCGCCGCGGCGATCTTCGCGAGCGGCAACGTGCCGTCGGGCGCGTTCTCGATCGGCTGCGGCTGGATGCTGCCGAGCACGGCCGCGCCGCCGCCTTCGTACTTGTAGGTGTGCGCGAGCTGGCCGACGATGTATTCGTCGCCTCGCTCGCAGTGGGCCATCAGCGCGGCCAGGTTGCTCTGCGTGCCGCTCGGGAAGAACAGTCCGGCTTCCTTGCCGGCCCGCTCGGCCGCGACGGCCTGCAGGCGCAGCACGGTCGGGTCGTCGCCCCATACGTCGTCGCCGACTTCGGCGGCAGTCATCGCGGCCAGCATCGCCTGGCTCGGACGTGTCACGGTATCGCTGCGCAAATCGATCATCTTCGTGCCCTTGTGAACGCGGACCGGAACCGAGGCGCCCGGCCCTGCCGAAACGAGACTGAGAGTGTACGCAATTCGCGCGGCGCCCGCCCGAGGCCGGACGCACACCGATTGTCCGCGCGGGCCGCCGTTCGGATGATGCGACGCGCCATATTGCCGCACGTGCGGCAGACCGCCGCGCCGCACCAGCGCAGGCCGCGCAACGCGTTCTTGATGCGAATCAACGATTTAGCGCGAAAGCGGGCGCGGCGGGCTGGACATCTGCGACGAGTTGGCACATTTCGCGGCGCAACATCGCGATCCATACTCCAGCCAACCCCTGCCGCATCGCCGGCCCGGGTCCGCCAGCACCCGCCGGCGGGTATCGTCAAGCCTCGGTCAACTGGTATGGACACCGCATTTTCGGCCCTCGATCTGGCCCGCCTGCAATTCGCGTTCACCGTCTCCTTCCACATCGTCTTCCCGGCGCTGAGCATCGGCCTCGCCAGCTTCATCGCCGTGCTCGAATATCGCTGGCTGAAGACGGGCAAGCAGTACTACAAAACCCTCTGCCTGTTCTGGTCGAAGATTTTCGCGGTCGCGTTCGGGATGGGCGTCGTCTCCGGCGTCGTGATGAGCTATCAGTTCGGCACGAACTGGTCCGGCTTCTCGAGCTTCGCGGGTTCCGTCACCGGCCCGCTGCTGATGTACGAAGTGATGACCGCGTTCTTCCTCGAAGCCGGCTTCCTCGGCATCATGCTGTTCGGCTGGAATCGCGTGAGCCCGCGCGCCCACTTCGGCGCGACGCTGATGGTCGCGATCGGCACGCTGATCTCGACGTTCTGGATCCTCGCATCGAACAGCTGGATGCAGACGCCGCAAGGCTTCGAGATCGTCGACGGCCGCATCGTGCCGACCGACTGGTTCGCGATCGTGTTCAACCCGTCGTTCCCTTACCGCCTGTTCCACATGGCGATCGCCGCGTTCATCGTCGCCGCGCTCGTGGTAGCCGCGACGGGCGCATGGCACCTGCTGAAGGGCCGCCGCGACAAGGGCGTGAAGAAGATGTTCTCGATGGCGCTTTGGCTGCTGCTGGTGCTCGCGCCGCTGCAAGCCGTAATCGGCGACCAGCACGGGATCAACACGCTGAAGCACCAGCCGGCAAAGATCGCCGCGATCGAAGGTCTGTGGGAAACCGAAAAGGGCGGCACCGCGCTGAACCTGTTCGGCATTCCTGACATGCAGGCCGAAACGACCCGCTACGCGGTGAAGGTGCCGCACCTCGGCAGCCTGATCCTCACGCATAGCTGGGACGGCGAAATCCGCGGGCTGAAGGACTTCCCGCCGGAAGACCGGCCGAACTCGACGGTCGTGTTCTGGAGCTTCCGGATCATGGTCGGCCTGGGCTTCGCGATGATCGTTCTCGCCGCGCTCGCATGGCTGCTGCGCCGCCGCGGCGCCCTGTATGAATCGAAGGGGTTTCAGCGCTTCGCGCTCGCGATGGGGCCGACCGGGTTCGTGTCGCTGCTCGCGGGGTGGGTGACGACCGAAGCAGGCCGCCAGCCGTGGGTCGTGTATGGCGTGATGCGCACCGCGCAAGCCGTGTCGCCGCTGTCCGTACAGCAGGTCAGCCTGTCGATGATGACGTTCGTGATCGTGTACTTCCTCGTATTCGGCACCGGCGTGTACTACATGCTGAAGCTGATGAAGGCCGGCCCCGCGTTGCCCGACGTCAAGCATGACGACAAGCCGGACACGCGCCCCGATCACACCGGACGCCGGCCGATGTCGGCCGTCGACGAGTTGATCGAGACCGTCTGAGCCCACTCCTTTCGCATACGAGAAAACCTATGGACGTCACCGTAATCTGGGCCGCGATCATCGCATTGGGGCTCTTCATGTACGTCGTGCTCGACGGCTTCGACCTCGGCATCGGCATCGTCTTCCCGTTCTTCCCTGACGAGAAGGAACGCGACCTGATGATGAACACCGTAGCGCCCGTGTGGGACGGCAACGAGACGTGGCTCGTGCTCGGCGGCGCCGGGCTGTTCGCGGTGTTTCCCGTCGTCTATTCGACGGTGCTGTCCGCGCTGTACCTGCCGCTGATCTTCATGCTGGTGTGCCTGATCTTCCGCGGCGTGTCGTTCGAGATCCGCGCGAAGGCGCGGCGCACGAAGCAGCTGTGGGATCTCGCGTTCATCGGCGGCTCGGCCGGCGCGACGCTGTTCCAGGGAATCGCGCTCGGCGCGTTCCTGCAGGGCATCGACGTGAAGGACGGCGTATACGCCGGCGGCGCATTCGACTGGCTCACGCCGTTCAGCCTTCTGACGGGCCTCGGGCTGATCGTCACGTACGCGCTGCTCGGCTGCTGCTGGCTCGTCGCGAAGACGGAAGGCGACCTGCAACGGCGCCTGCATCGCGTCGTGTGGCCGCTGACCGTCGTGCTGCTCGGCTTCATTGCGGTCGTCAGCCTGTGGACGCCGCTGCAGGATCCGGCCGTCGCGCAGCGGTGGTTCGATTCGGGGCTGTTCTGGCGCCTGCTGCCGGTGCCGTTCCTCGTCGCCGGGTGCGCGGCATGGATGCGCCGCGCGGTACGCGAACGGCACGACGTGACGCCGTTCGTGCTCGCGCTGGCGCTCGTGCTGCTCGGCTACGTCGGCCTGCTCGTCACGATGTTCCCGTACGCGATTCCGCAGACGATGACGATCTGGGAAGCGGCCGCGCCGCGTTCGAGCCAGACCTTCACGCTGGTCGGCGCAGCGGTTATCCTGCCGATCATCATCGCCTACACGACGATGGGTTACTGGGTATTCCGAGGCAAGGTGCGCCATGAAGATCAGCATTACTACCACCACTGATTCCCCCGCCGGCCAGGCCGGCGCGCCGCGGCCGCGGATGCGCGGCTGGATGTGGTTCGTCGTCCTGTGGGCCGGAGGCGTGCTCGGCGCCGTCACGCTCGGCTACGCGTTCAAGATCTTCATGAACCTGACGCTGTTTGCGGTGAAGTAGGCACATCGGCCGCTGCGATCGGATGACGATCGCAGCGGCCGTTTTCATATCGCGGGCCGGTTTGCAGCGTTCGCGCATCGCTCGAAGCGCGTCGCCGCGCCGCCGCGCCGCCTACCGCCGCCCGCGCAGCGCCGCGTCGATCTTTCTATCGGTCTTGTACTGGCTCAGCGCATAGACCGACCAGATCGCGGCCGGCAGCCAGCCGATGATCGTGAGTTGCAGGATCAGACAGACGATCCCGGCGATCGGACGGCCGATCGTGAAGAACTGGAACCACGGCAACAGCAGGGCAAGCAGCAGGCGCATCTGGAATCCTCGCGAAGCGTCGTTGAACATCGATGCCCGAACAATATGGCGAGTCGCGCGCCGGTTTCAAGTCCGACGTCCGCAACGATGCCCGCCGCACGAGATGCCGCCGCCACCGCCTAAGCCGAATCGCTCAGCCACTGCGCGGCGCGCGCGACGAGCCGGTCCGGTTCGTCGAAGCACTCGACGCCCGCGACGTACGGCGCGTCGCAAATCGTGAACACCGGCTTGCCCCATTGCAGCCCGAGCGCGATCTCCGACAGCGTGCCGAGACCGCCGCCGACCGCGATCAGGCACAGCGATGCGCGCGCGACCAGCGCGTTGCGCGTGATGCCGAGCCCGGTCGGCAGCGCGACGCTCAGATACGGATTCGCGAGCGCCGCGTCGTCTTCGGGCAGCAATCCGATTGCACAGCCACCTGCCGCATGCGCGCCGCGCGCGGCAGCTTCCATCACACCCTGCTTGCCGCCGCCGACGAGCGCGACGCCCGCCGTCGCCAATGCGTGCGCGATCCGTTCCGCGACCCGCATCTGCTCGTCCGTCGCGTCGCGCGGGCCGATCAAGCCGACCGGCATTCGGTGCCGGTGCGTGCCGCGTTGCCGTTGCGCCAGTCGCGCGAGCGCGTCGCGTGCCGGCTCGGACCACGCGCATTCAATGACGTCGTTGGCGAACAAGGCCTTCCCCCAGTGCAAGAACGCAGGTGCAAATGGCCGTCAGCACGATCGACAGCACGGCCGCCTGCGAAAAATCGGTTTGCCCGTCCGACAGCTTCAGGTACATCAGCAGCGGCAGGATATTGATCTGCGTGCCGGCCAGCGCCAGTGCCGTGCCATACGTGCCGAGCGCGATCGCCGTCACGAGGCACCACGCGGACGCGATCGACGGCCACAGCTCGCGCCACGCAACGTCGAACCACGCGCGCCATGGCCGCGCGCCGAGCGTCAGCGCCGCTTCGAGCGGCCGCCGGTCGAGGTTCGCGAGGGTCGGATAGATCATCAGCGCGACGCGCGGGATCAGGTAATACGCATAGGCGACGGCGAGCCCGGGCATCGTGTAGATGGCGCCGCCGATCACGTTCGAATCCGCACCGAGCGCCGCCAGCAGCGTGGTGACGAAGCCCGCGCGGCCGAACGCGAGAATGAAGCCGTACGCGATCACCAGTCCGGAGAACGCCAGCGGCACGCCGAGCAGCGCGAGCGACCAGTGGCGGCGAGCAGGCGACTGCCCCGCCAGTGCGAAGGCGAGCGGCACGCCCACGCCAACCGACAACGTCCCGGCGCCGACGGCCAGCGCGACCGAGCGCGCGATCGCATCGGCGACGAGCGGGTCGCGCAGCACCGCCGCGAACGCGCGCCCGCCGCCCGCACATGCCGCGTCGACGAGCGCGGCGAGCGGCAGCACGAAGCACACCGCGAGCAACGCCGCCGCCGGAATCGCGCCGAAGCGGCGCAGCACGCCGCGTTCCGGTAACGAAGCCTGCATGCCGATCCCCTTAGTTGCCGAGCGTGGCCTGCGACCACAGCTGGTCGACTTCGGCCTTGCGCGCGGCCGCCTTCGCGACATCGAGCGGACGCACCTGCGGTGCGTTCGGCAGCTTCGCCGCGGTTTCCGGCGCCACCGGCGTGCCGGGCACGGCCGGACGCACATAGCCCTGCGCGAACAGCGCCTGGCCGACATCGCTCATCACGAGGTTGAGCCACAGCTGCGCGGCGAACGGATTCGGGCCGTTCTTCACGAGACTCATCGCATACGGCGCCGACACGCTGCCGTCCTGCGGAATCACGACGTCGGCCGCGTCGCCCATGCCGTCCGTGTACTTCGCCTTGAGGCCGTCGTTTTCGTAGCCGATCAGGATCGGAATCTCGCCCTTCACGAACTTCGCATACGGCGTCGTGCCTTCGACACGCAGCACGTTGCCGGCCTGCTTCAGCTTGCCGAAGAAGTCGGCGCCCGGTTTCGGATTCTCGACGCTGCCGCCGTTCGCATAGGCGGCCGCGAACACCGCGACCTGGCCCTGCCCGGTCGAACGCGGGTCGAGATAAACCACCGCGTTGCGGTACTCGGGCTTGAGCAGATCGGACCAGCGCTGCGGTACGTTCTTCACGAGTTTCCGGTTGACGAGGAACGCGATGTTCAGCGAATGCACGGCGAACCAGCGCGCGTCGGTTGCACGGAACACGCCCGGCAGCCGGTCGAAGTTGACGGGCTTGAACGGCGCGACGACGTCCTTGCCCGCGGCGTCGAGCGCCGACGCCGCGAAGTAGTACGCGGTATCGGCCTGCGGACGGCGGCGCGACTTGTCGAGCGCGACGACGGTGGCCGCCGAGCCGATATCGTTGTACGTGATCTCGACCTTCGGATAGCGCTTGCGGAACTCGGCGAACAGCGCCTTCCAGTTCGCCCATTCGGGGCCGGTGTCGAACGATACGACGAGGCCTTCGTCGGCGGCCTTCGCGTACAGCGCGTCCTCGCCCGGATACAGCGGCGCGGCATGCGCCGCCGCACAGGAAAGCGCGGCAAGCGCGCACAGCGCGAGCATGCGGGCGCGCACGGCCTTCACGAAAAGGGAACCTGCAGACATGGTGAATCTCCGTTGAACGAAAGGAATCAGTGCGCGTCCGGCAACGCCGGCAGCACGAGCAGATGGCGCGGGTCGATCGCGATGCTGCGCGCGGCGGGCGCGCGCCCTTCGCACAGCAGCGGGTCCGGCGATCCGTCCGGAATGAAGTCGTAGCGCTGCGTCGCGCCGAAGTACCGCACTTCGCCAAGACGGCCGTCGAGCCGGTTCGCGCTGTGCGCCGGCGGATCGGCCTGTACATGCTCGGGCCGCACCAGCACCGCGATTTCGGCGCCGGGCCGGTGTGCGCCCGTGTCCGCGCGCAGCATCGCGAAGCGCACGTCGATGGCGCCGTGCGTGAGCACGCGTCCGCGCAGCAGCGTCGAATGGCCGACGAAGCGTGCAACCTGCGCGCTCACGGGCCGCTCGTACAGGTCGCGCGGCGTGCCGGCCTGGAGCACGCGGCCGCCGTCGACGATCGCGACGCGGTCCGCCATGCTCAGTGCCTCGTCCTGGTCGTGCGTGACGAACAGCGTCGTCGCGCCGCACGCGCGTTGCAGCGCGCGGATCTCGTCGCGCAGCTGATGACGGATGCCGGCATCGAGCGCGGCCAGCGGCTCGTCGAGCAACAGCAGCTTCGGCTCGATCACGAGCGCGCGCGCCAGCGCGACGCGCTGTTGCTGTCCGCCCGACAGCATCGCGACGCCGCGCGTCGCATGTGCGGCCAGGCCGACCCGCTCGAGCATGTCCAGCGCGCGCCGACGCCGCACGCCGGCCGCGACGCCGCGCATCCGCAGCCCGTACGCGACGTTGTCGACGACCGACAGATTCGGAAACAACGCATAGTGCTGAAACACCATCCCGACTTCGCGGCGCCATACCGGCACGCCGGCCACGTCGTCGCCGCCGATCGCGATGCGCCCGTGCCAGCCGTCGAGCAGCCCGGCGGCAAGCCGCAGCAGCGTCGATTTGCCGGAGCCGCTGCGCCCCATCACCGCGAGCAGCTCGCCCGGCGCGGCGGACAGCGTGACGTCGTCGACGCCGTGACGCGCACCGGGATACTGAAAGCTGACGTGTTCGAATTCGACGCTCATGAAGGACTCATTTCAGACGTTGGACGGTGCCGACGGACACGAGCGTCGCGAGGACGGCGAGAACGAGCAGCACGACGGTCGCCGCGCATGCCGTCCCGGTCGCGCCGTAGAACGCCTGCAGCAGCACGATCGGATAATTCCGGTAACGAAAACCGGCGATCAGGTTCGAGATCTGGAATTCGCCGATCGACAGCGCGGCCACCATCACGAGGCCGGAGAACAGGCTGTGCCGCAGGTTCGGCAGCACGATCGTGAAGAACTGCCGCGACGGCGTTGCACCGAGCGTCGCCGCGCAGTCTTCGAGGCGCGCAAGATCGAGATGGCGCAGGTCTCCCAGCAGGGTCTGCAGCAGATACGGCAGCGTCAGCACCGCGTGGGCGGCGACCATCAGCGGCAGCGTGCCGAGCCACGGCAATATGTCGCCGCTGAAGATCGCGATGTAGCCGAAGCCGAGCGTGAGCGCCGGCACGGCGACCGGCATCAGCATCACGATGCGCGTCGCGAAGCCGCCGCCGGCCCGCGCGCGGTGATGCAGCGCATACGCGAGCGGCAGCCCGATCGTCGCGTTGAGCGCGCAGCAGGCCAATGCGACCATCAGGCTCACGCCGAACGCCCGCGTGAAGCTGCGGTTCGCGGCCAGATCGGCAAACCAGTGCGCGGTGAAGCCGGTGGGCAGTAACGTATTGGTCCACGATTCGCCGACCGAGCCGATCAGCAGCAACGCGATCGGCAACAGCAGATAGAACCCGAACACCGCGACGAAGGCCTGCAGTATCAGCCGGCCGATGCGCGGGCGCGCGGCTCTGCTACGACGAATCGGAACACCGTCGGCCACGGCCGGGACGGGACCGATGACGGAGGCATGACACACTCGCTGGCGATGAGGGAAGACCGCACGCAATGCCCGCCGATTCAGGGGCTTGCGCATGGTCGGAACGAGCGCAGTGTGAGGATCCGACATGGCATCGTCATGAAAAAAACGTACAAAGTCCGCATCGATCCATGCGAGAACGGAACAACAGCAGCGGATGAAACACCTGTATCCGAACGTCGCGGAGCTGCACGCGTTCGTCGCTTCGGCGAAATACCTGAACTTCTCCTACGCGGCCCGCGAACTGGGCTTGACGCCGAGTGCGGTCAGCCGGCAGATCGCAAACCTCGAGGCGCTGTTCGGCGTGAAGCTGTTCGTGCGCGAGGGGCGCGGCCTGGCGCTGACGCGCGCGGGCCACGTGTATCACGCGCGCGTCGCCGGCCCGCTGCGCGAAATCGGCAACGCGTCGATCGAGCTGCTGAGCGCACGCGAGAACGGCGACCTGCTGACGATCGCAAGCGTGCCGACGTTCACGACCAAGTGGCTGTTGCCGCGACTCACGCGCTTTCTCGCCGCCGCGCCGGGTGTCACGCTGAGCTTTCGGCGTCATCTCGCGCCCGGTGACGTGTTTCCGTTCGGGCTCGACGCGGCGATCCGCTACGGCGACGGCGCATGGGACGGCGTGCAAAGCGACTATCTCGGCGGGCGGACCTTCGTGCCCGTCTGCTCGCGCGAATTCGCCGACCGGCACGCGCTGCACGAGCCCGCCGATGCCGTGGCAGCGCCGCGCCTCGTGCACGAACAGGCAGAGATCGCATGGTCCGCATGGGCCGAGCGCCATCGCGCGTCGCAAATGAACGCGCTGGCCGGACCCCGCTTCGAACAGTATTCGGTGCTGATCCAGGCTGCCCAGGCCGGGCTCGGGATCGCGCTGGTGCCGCGCTTCCTGATTCTCGACAATCTCGCGGCCGGCACGCTGGTCGAGCCGTTCGACGCGCCGGTCGACGTGGACGCGCAGGGTCACTATCTCTGCTACGCGCCGGAGCGTCTCGAAACCAGCGACGCGCTGCGGCGTTTCCGCGAATGGATGCTCGACGAGGCAACGGCTCGCTGACGGCGACGGCGGGCAACGGCGGTCGGCAAAAAACCCCTGGAATGACGGGACGCGCGCCGCCGCGCGTCCCGGGCCGGACGCCGCGCGACCGCGGCATCCGGCGCGCGCAACGTCAGTGATCGATACCGAGCCCCGGCAGCACGTGCGTGTTCTCCGCGACGACCGCGTGCAACAGCTTCGGATCGGCGCCCAGCAGCCCGAGAATCGTCGGCGCGACCTGCTTCGTGCCGACGACGTCCGACACGGTGCGCGCGCGATGCAGGCCCGGATACGACACGAGCAGGCCGAGATGGCTGTCGTCCGGCGCGTTGCCGCCGTGCTCCTCGTCCTTCTTCGTGCTCGACGTGTAGATCACGCCCGGATTCGGCTGCACGATGATGTCCGGCGTGCGGCCGTTGGCCGGATCGCCGAATCGCTCGGCCAGCGCTTCGCCATACAGGACGTACGCCTGCGGGCCGTCCGCGCAGATCCCCGGCGCATTGCAGCCCAGGTTCGCCTTCAGCGTCTGCACCACGGCCGTGCGCTGGCTGCGGTCGCGCAGCCAGATCAGGCCGACGTCGTCGGTCTGCACGAAGCCCGTGCCGGCCAGGCCCGAGCCGTCGTTCAGGTTGCCCGTCGTCGTGTTGTTCTGGCCGAAATTGCCGTTCGGGTCGAGATAGTTGTTCGCTTCGAGCAGCTTCGTCAGCGTGTCGCCGTTCTTCACGAGCTTCGTGTGATCGGTCGGCGACTGGCCGTGCTTCGCGGTGACGATCACGGCCGTCGACGTGTACAGGTTGTGCTGCTTGAGTTCGTTGACGATGCGCCCGATCGAGTTGTCGACGTACGTGATCGCATTCGCGACCTGGCCGTTCGGCGTGAAGTTCGCATCGAGGTAGCCGCCGCCCTTCGCGACCGGCGCCTTCTGCGCGACGCTGAGCGTCTGGAAGTTCGCGCCGAACAGCGTCGGCACCGGTGCGTTCTTCGCGCCGGTCGAATCGCGGCCGTCGATCTGGTTGATCAGCGCCTGCACGTGCAGATTGTCGAAGCGCGCGGTGTGCGAATAGACGTCGGTGTAATCCGTACCCGTGGCCGGGTCGATCGAGTTGATCTCGGTACGCATCAAGTCGTCGACGCCGGTGCCCGACGGGCCGTTCAGCCAGTCGTAACCCCACGCGTGCTTGTCGGCCCACGCGGTGTATGCGTTCGGCACGCCAGCCTTCACGGCCTCGAACACGGTATTGGTCTTCACGTAGTTGTGCGGGTAGACCGGCACGCACCGGCCGTCGACCTTCGCATGCGGGATCGCCTGCGGATTGAACGCGCCGCCGCCGTCCAGATGCACGAGCGCGCCGCCGTTCTGCGCATCGATGCCCGTCGTCTCGTCGAATACGACGTTCCAGCCCTGCTTGCCCGAGCACGTCGTGTCGCTCGGCGCGTACAGGTTGCGGTCGTACGACACGTCGTAGAACAGGCCGGCCGTCTTCGGCGAGCCGCCCGTCACGAGCGCGGCCAAGCCCGGAAACGAGTCCGACAGGCCCGGCGTATACGCATTCGTGTACGTGACACCGCTCTGCGCGAGCACCGCGATGTTCGGACACGTGTTCGCGCCGATGCAGCGCGCGAGATCCTGCTCGTGCAGACCGTCCACGCTGATCAGCAGCACGTGCTTCACCACGCGCTGACCGTGACCGGCCGGCGGCACCGCATGCGCGCCGGCGCTTGCGAGCGCCAGCGCGCCCGCCACCATCGCCACAATGTTTCGTTGCTTGACGAACCTGGAAATCATCACCCCACCTCATCGATTGACGTTGAACCGCATGACTTGCCCACAGGCGCGCAAAATATGGCCGCGCCGTGCGGCGGTCCGATGAAGCGGGGCTTTCTGTTCTCTATCAAACGTAACCAATCGCAAATGACATCGCGCCGTCGCAATGCGGTGCGTACACGGGCGCAGCCGCATGACGCCGGATTTTTTTCCCGGTTGGCGCGCGACTATTGGCGTGCGATAAAGGGTTTTCCCTGACCCGGAGCACGAGTATGTCGACCCTGGAAGCCCTCCGGTTCGTGCTGGACGACGCACGCACCCCCGAAATCATTCGCCACCACGTCGTCGACGCGCTGCAGTACGCGTTGCGGAATTACGGACAAGTGTTCACCGCGAAGGAAGTCGAATGGCTCGCGCAGTGGGACGATGCGCGCCTGCCGTTGGCCGCGAGGAAGGAACTGGACAAGCGCGAGCCGGAATTCACCGCGCGCTGACGGGAAACGACGAAGCGACGGAGCAACGAGGCGCCGCCGCGCGCGGTTCCAGCGTGGGCGCAACGGCGGCGGATGGCGGATGATGGCGGTAACGCTTACTGCAGGCCGAAATCGACGCGCGTCGTCGCGCCCTTGTCGTCGATCCCCTTCGCATCGAGCTTCGGCGCCACGACGAACATGCGGCTCGAATCGATCTTGCCGTCGAGGTACTGGCGCACGGCCTGCGCGCGCTGCTGCGCGAGCGCACGCAGCGCGTTGTCGTCGGCCGGCGCGTGATCGGCGAGCGCCTGCTTCATATCCGCGTCGGGCAACGTCTTCTGCAGGCCGATCAGGTTGCGCGGCTTCTTGAAGTCGGCGGCCTTGTACGCACGCGCGAGGTACTTGCCGTATTCGGCCTGATCGACCTTCACCGACATCGGATCGACGCTCTCGCCCTGGCCGATCACGTCCTTCAGCTTCTGCTGGCGAACGAGCCGGTCGACGTACGCGTCGCGCAGCCCCGGCGTGTCTTTCGCCGGATCGACGCGGCCGATCAGGTCGAGCCGGATCGACGGCTTCTCGGTCAGCATCTTCACGACGGTGTCGAGCTTCTTCTGCTGCGAGTCGGTCAACTGGTACGAACCGGGCGCGAATTCGACATAGCCGAGATCCTCGCCGCCGCTGCCGCCGAACGCATTCGCGAGCAGCGTGAACGGCGACGTGACGGCCTTCGCGATCAGGTTCAGCACCGCGCGCCAGATCAGCCCGCCGACGCTGAACTCCGGATTCGACAGCGAGCCCGACACCGGCAGGTTCACGTCGATCTGGCCGCGCGTGTTCTTCAGCAGCGAAATCGCGAGTTTCACCGGCAGCTTGGTCGCCGTGTCGTTCTCGACGTGATCGCCAAACGTCAGCTGGTCGATGAAGATGTGGTTGTTCGCAGACAGCTGATCGTTCGCGAGCTGGTAGTGCAGGTCGACGTTGAGCTTGCCCTTCGTGATCGGATAACCCGCGTATTTCGCCGAATACGGCGTCAGGTTGGTCAGCTCGATGTCGTGCGCGGTCGCCGTGAGGTCCAGCGCCGGTTTGTCGATCAGCGGGTTCACCGTGCCCTTGATCGTGATCGGCCCGTTGCCCGCGAGATTCGCGGCAACGTCGACCGGCGCCGACGTCGTCGAATCGGTGCCGAACGCGCCGACCGTCCCGTTGATCGCGACCAGGTTCGCGGTGTAGTTCGGCTTGATGAAGTTGTCCGTGTAGGTCACGCGGCCGCTCTGCAGCAGCAGCTCGCCGAAATGCATGCGCACCGGGTTCTGCGGCGGCGGCGCGGCCTTCACGACGACCGTCGCCGACGCGGCGGCCGGGCCGGACGCCTGCTGCGCGGCCGCGGCCGACGCGGCCTGTGCGGCCGCCGGCGGCGTCACGCCCGGCGACAGCGGCACCGGCTCGTTCTTGCTCGCGTCGCGCGTCAGCGATTGCGCGGGGCCCGTCTCCTTCGCGACCACGTCCTTCAGGTTCAGCCGGCCCTGCGCGTCGAGCAGCACGCGACCGTAGAAGTTCGAGAACGTCACGCGCGCGGCGTCGACGTCGGTGCCCTTTTCGTCGTAGTTCACCTTCAGGTTCGATAGCGCGAGCGACCGCCAGCCCGCGAACGGGTCGGACGTCGCCTTGTCGAGCATCCGCACGTCGACCAGCGCGACGTCGCCGCGGTACGTCGCGCGCGGCGTGTCCTTCACCTGCGCGAACGTCAGGTTGCCCTGCGCGTTGAGCAGCGCGCTCGCGATGGTCGCGTTCAGCGCGCTGCCGAAATACGGCTCGAACGCGGCCGCGTCGACGCGGTTGCCGTTGATCTTCAGCCCGAGCTTCAGCGGCTGTGCGGTCACGTCGCCCGACACGTTCACCGAGCCCTTGCGGTTCAGCGTTGCCTTCAGTTGCACCGGCAGCGGCTTCGTCATGTCGTCGCTGAGCTTCTGCACCGACAGGTCGAGCGGCTTGATCGCAAGCTTCACCGGGCGCGGCGTCGACAGGTCCGTGAAGTTCGCGGACGACGCCTTCACGTTCAGCGCGTCGATCCGGTAGTGCCACGACGGCGCGGCAGCCTGCGCCTTGCGCGCGACCGTGCGCTGCGGCACCGCCGGCTGCGCGGGCTCGGCCAGCGCGGCGAGGTCGATCTTGCCGTCCTTCAGGCGCTTCACGTCGAGCGCGAGGCCGCTCGCGTCGACGCTCGAAATCTCCGCCGTGCGCGCGGCGACGTCGACCTTCGCGATCTGCGCGCGCGCGTCGGGCAGCACGATCGCAGGCGCTTTCGCGTCCGGCGTCGCGAGCTTCAGCGACTTCAGGCTCACCGTGCTGTCGGCGATCTGCGCGTCGAACGGCGTCTTGCCCCAGTCGGCCTTCGCGTTGACGGTCGCGCCGAGCGCCCCGTCGAGCACGCGCGCGCGGGTCGCTTCGCCGAGGTACGGCTGCAGCGCCGGCAGCGCGAGCGCATCGACCGTCAGCTTCGTATCGGCCTGCTTCGCCGCAAGGTTGAACGCGCCTTCGGCCTTCACGTCACCGCCGTGCGACAGCGACGTCGACACTGTGTACTTCGCCGGCGTCTTGCCGCGCAGGGTGAAACCGTCGAGCGTCGCGGCAAGTCTGGTCAGCGACATCGCGGTCGGCGTCGCCGGTACGCGGTCGTCGACATTGATCGTGCCGCCGTCGATCGCGAAATGACGGATCGTCAGGTCGAGCGGCGGCGCTTCCTTCGCGGCGGCTTCGGCGTTCGCGCCGCTCGCGGCAGTCGCGGCGCTGGCGCTGGCGCTGGCGGCGCTGGCGCCCGCGGCAGTCGATGCGGCGGCACCCGGCGCAGCGGGCCGGGCGGCCGTCGTCTTCTGCGCGGCGGCAGGCTGGCCGGCCAGCTTCTCGACGTTCAGCACGCCGTGCTTGTCGCGCGCGAGATCGACGACCGGCTGGTCGAGCCGGATCTCGTCGAAATGCAGCGCATTGCGCAGCGGCTCGAGGCCGGCGGCCGCAACATGCACACCGCGCGCGGCGAACAGCGGCGCCGACGCGCGGTCCGTCACCTTTGCGTCGTGGAGATCGACGGTGCCGGACACGCGCAGCGTCGGCGTGTCGCCGCTCATCACGAAGTTCAGCGACAGGTCGCTGCTCAACAGGCCGCTCGTGACGATCACCGGCAACTGCGCCGGCGCATACGAAATCAGCTTCGGCACGTCGAGCCGGTCGAATTTCAGCGCGACTTCCGACTCGCGCGACTGTGCGAACGGCTTCGTCCTGCCGTCGATCGAGATCGGGCTGCCGTCGAACCGCGCGCGCAGCTTCGGCTGCACGAAGATGTCGGTCTTCGACGGCAGCGTCGCGATGAACGGAATGCCGAGCGTCCAGTTGTCGACCACGTGCTTCTCATTCAGCAGGCGGTCGTCGAAGTCGATGCGGCCGTCGTTGACCTGGATGTTCGACACCGAGAAATGCGTCGGCTTGCTGTCCGGGCTGGACGGCGTCGAGAACTTCTCGATCAGGTCGGTGAAATTGAAGCGTTGCGCGTCGTAGCGGACGATATGGAAGCGCGGCGAATCGACGCGCACTTCGTTGACGATCGGCGCGCCGCGGAACAGCGACGACCACGACGGCCTCACGACGAGCTTGCCGATGTCGATGAAGTCGCCCTGGCCGCCGCGCTCGCCGACTCGCACGCCATCGGCTTCGAGATTCAGCGTGTACGGGTTCAGTGCGATGCGCTGGATCGTGGACGGCCGCCCGAGCTGCTGGCTCAATTGCTGTTCGGCGATATGGCGAATCAACGGCGGTGCCGCGAAGAAGCCGAGCAGTCCGAACAAAACCAGGAAAATCAGCACGCCGATGCCGATACGCCGGGTCCGGCGCGAGCGGGCAACGCCGCCGAGGGCATGGAGGGTCGAGGGTACGGTTTGTTTGTCTGCGCTTGACATGCGGGGATGCCTCGGAAATGGACGGCGGCCGCACCGGAAAACCGGCACGGCGGCGCACGCTATCCCGAAAGTATAGGCTGAGGCGGTGACGGAACGGCGTTCGGGCGCGGCCGCCGCGCCCGCGGGCCGGGCAGAGGCCGCGCCTATCCGATCACTTGCGGACGACTGCGGGCGGCATCCAGGAGCCGTCGCTTGCTTGCGGCTTCGGCGCGTACAAACGCAGTGCCAGCGCGAAGTCGGTGCGCGGCGCCGGCAGCCAGTTCGCCGCATGCGCCCCGCCCGGCGACGCAGACACGACCACGTCGATCGACCCGTCCCGGTTGCGGCGCAGCCGGTCGCGGTCGCCGAGCGAGCGGCGCGCGGCGCCGACGTCGGGCAGCGCGCCGTTCGTCGTATACGGCGTGAGCGTCCAGAATCCGCGCACCGGCGGCAGCGCACCCGGCGCGAAATGCAGCACGTACCGGTTCGCGCCGTTCAGCGGATGGCCGTCGCTGTCGACGCGCACGAGCGCGAGCGTCTCGTCGTCGCGCGTCGCGGTACCGAACTGCGTGTAGGCCGCGTACGCGCGCAGCGCGTAGTCCTGACCGTACTTGCCGGCCGTGTCGCCGATCCAGCTCCAGCCGTTCGCGTTCAGCAGGTTGGACGGCGGCTCCGCGAGCCGCGCGCGCGCTTCGGCGACGCCGGCCGTCGCGGCAGTCAGGCGATCGCCCGTCCACAGCACCGGATAGCCGGCCGATACGCCGATGTCGTTCAGCAGTTCCTGCGCATGCGCGTCGTCGGCGGGCGGCGGGTTGTCCTGCAGCGCATGCGCGAAACGCGTGAAGAACGCCTTCGGGTCGAGCGCGGCAACCTGCTCGGCCGGCGTGCCGCCGCTCGCGGCCTCCGACGGCGCGCTGCCCGCATGGACCGCGACCGACGCACCGCGCGCCGCGCCCGTGTACACCGAAAGCGGCACCACGCGAATCGCGCGCTGCAGTTTTTTCACGTTCGTGAGGTCGCGGCCGCCGCTCGTTTGCAGCCGCACTTCGAGCCATGCATTGGCCGACGGCACGTCGACGCGCAACGCGCCCTTCGGCAGCGCGCCCTGCCAGTCCTTCGCGACGAAGGCAATCGTTTGCGATCGCGCGAGGCCGCGTGCGCCCCGTGCGCCCACGCTCGACGACGACCACAGTACGTTCGTCCACATGTCGAGCGCGCGGGCGTCCCAATAGCGGCCGCGGGTATCGGGCAGCGTGACGATGACGGGCTCGGCGCCGACGTCGAGCCAGCCGGTCGAGTCGAGCGTGTCGACGCCGGGCAGCGGCGGGTTCACCGCGCCGACGGGCGGCAGCGCTTGCGCGTGGCGCAACGTGTTGAGCGGCGCCTGGCCCGGCTGCGCGCCGTCGCCGCCCGTGGCGGCTTCCTTCGCGACGTCCATCAGCACGAGCGGATACGCGTAGACGTAGGAGTCGGCCACTTCGGCGCGCATCCAGCCGGTTTTCCGCTGGATCGCGTCCGGTTGCGAGGCGCATCCCGCCAGCAGCGCCGCAACGGCCAGCGACACGCCTGCCGCGCGTCGCAGGGAAATTGTTTCTCGTCGATGTTCAATCATTGAATACTGGCCGAATTTCGTTCTTGTCAGTCAACGCCTTGTCCGACTCAATCGGTGAAAGCAAGGCACCCCAGCCTGCCCGTTCGCCGTCTCGCTACGGCGGGCGCTGATGTCAGGCCGGTATCATAGCGCCTACGGGCAATCCCCAATATGCCGAATAACGGGCAGAAGAACCGCCACGCGCTGCACGCGGCCGCCCGCCGGGCAGTGCCGGCCGAATTGGCGGGCATGCCGGCCGAGCGCGGCCTGCCTTTTTGCATTCCGCCCCCCAAACCCAAGTCACCGCCCCGGAGCCAGTACCACGTTCCTGCGCCAAGTCGCCACCGCCTCTTGACCTTCCCATCATGGCAATGTTGATACTGACGTCATTCGCGGCTCGCGCCGCGCTTTTGGGGATTCGGACATGACTGAACCACTCGCCTCCGCCACGCTGCACACCGTCGAACTGACGGTTGACGGCATGCATTGCGGCGGCTGCAGCGGCCGCGTCCAGCGGGCACTCGCCGCAGTGCCCGGCGTCGTCGACGCCACAGTCGATCTCGACGCGCACGCGGCAACGGTGACCGCGCACGATGCGGTCGCGCCCGCGCGGCTCGTCGATGCGGTCGAGGGCGCCGGCTACCGCGCGACGATACGCGAGCGGACCCGCGATACCGTTGAAACGGCGCAGGCGGGACATGCCGACGCGTCGCCTGCGTCGCACGCACCACCCTTCGCCACGACCGAGCTCGACATCGACGGAATGACCTGCGCGTCCTGCGTGTCGCGCGTCGAGAAGGCATTGGCGAAGGTACCGGGGGTCACGCGTGCGTCGGTCAATCTCGCCACCGAGCGTGCGACCGTCGATGCGGCGCCCGGCGTTTCCGCGTCGCAGCTGGCCGCAGCCGTGCAGCAGGCCGGCTATGACGCGACACCCGTCACCGCGACGCCGCCCGGCGCCGATGCCGCCGCTGCGCCGGCCGCCTCCACCGATCTCGAACTCGACATCGGCGGAATGACGTGCGCATCCTGCGCCGGCCGCGTCGAAAGAGCGCTGGCCGCGGTGCCGGGCGTTGCGCGTGCGTCGGTCAATCTCGCGACCGAGCGCGCCTCCGTGCATCGCGCCGCCACAGTCGGCGCCGACGCGCTGATCGCGGCGGTGACAGCAGCGGGCTACCGCGCGTCCGTCGCCGTCGCGCCGGAAGCCGCTGCCGCCGCGGCGACCGACGCCCGTGCCGCCGATCCGGCGCAAGCGCCGGACGTGCGCAAGCGTCGCGAAGCGATCCGGGAACGCAATCTCGTGATCGCGTCGGCCGTGCTTGGCGCACCGCTCGTCGCGCCGATGCTGGTCGGGCCGTTCGGCATCGACGCGATGCTGAACGGGTGGCTGCAGCTCGCGCTCGCGTCGATCGTCCAGTTCGGCTTCGGCGCGCGTTTCTATCGCGCCGCATGGCACGCGGTGAAGGCGCGCACCGGCAACATGGACCTGCTCGTCGCGCTCGGCACGTCGGCCGCGTTCGGCCTGAGCCTGTGGATGCTGCTGCGCGACCCGGCCCATCCGGGCCACCTGTACTTCGAGGCGTCCGCCGTCATCGTCACGCTGGTGCGCTTCGGCAAATGGCTCGAAGCGCGCGCGAAGCGGCAGACGACCGAAGCGATCCGCGCGCTGAACGCGCTGCGTCCCGACCGGGCGCGCGTCGTCGAGCACGGCGTGGAGCGCGACGTGCCGCTCGCGCAGGTGCGCGTCGGCACGACGGTCAGCATTCGTCCCGGCGAGCGCGTGCCGGTCGACGGCCGGATCGTGTCGGGCCGCTCGCACGTCGACGAATCGCTCATTACCGGCGAAAGCCTGCCGGTGCCGAAGGACGACGGCGATCTGGTGACCGCGGGCTCGATCAACGGCGAAGGCGCACTCGTCGTCGAAACCACCGCGATCGGCGCGGAGACGACACTCGCACGCATCATCCGCCTCGTCGAATCCGCTCAGGCGGAGAAGGCGCCGATCCAGCGGCTCGTCGATCGCGTCAGCGAAGTGTTCGTACCGGCGATCCTCGGCATCGCCGTGCTGACGCTGGCCGGCTGGCTCATTGCCGGCGCCGGCACCGAAACCGCGATCCTCAACGCGGTCGCCGTGCTGGTCATCGCATGCCCGTGCGCGCTCGGCCTCGCGACGCCTGCCGCGATCATGGCCGGCACCGGCGTCGCCGCGCGTCGCGGCGTGCTGATCAAGGACGCGCAGGCGCTCGAGCTTGCGCAGCGCACGACCGTGATCGCGTTCGACAAGACGGGCACGCTGACCGAAGGCAAGCCATCCGTGACGGCGTTCGACGCGGTCGGTATCCCGCGTGAGCAAGCGCTCGCTGTCGCGGCCGCGGTCCAGCGGCATAGCGATCATCCGCTCGCGCGGGCCGTGGTGGCCGCGTACGATGCCGACGTCGCCGCGCGTAACGGCGCCGCATCGGATTCAGCCAGCGCAGTCGTCGCGGCGGATGCGCGCGCGGTGGCCGGGCGCGGCGTCGAGGCACGCGTCGACGGACAGCTTCTCGCGCTCGGCAGCACGCGCTGGCGCGATGAACTCGGAATCGCCGTGCCGGCCGAACTCGACGCGCGCGCCGCGCAGCTCGAGCGCGCGGGCAACACGATCTCATGGCTGATGCGTGCCGATGCGCCGCGTGCGCCGCTCGCATTGATCGCGTTCGGCGACACCGTGAAATCCGGCGCGCGCGACGCGATCGCGGCACTAGCGGCGCGCGGCGTCGCGAGCGTGCTGGTGACCGGCGACAACCGCGGCAGCGCGGCGGCCGTCGCGGCGTCACTCGGGATCGGCGAAGTGCATGCGCAGGTGCTGCCCGACGACAAGGCGCGCGTCGTGGCGGAACTGAAGCGCACGCACGGCGGCATCGTCGCGATGGTCGGCGACGGGATCAACGACGCGCCTGCGCTCGCCGCGGCCGATGTCGGTATCGCGATGGCGACCGGCACCGACGTCGCGATGCATACGGCCGGCATCACGCTGATGCGCGGCGATCCGGCGCTCGTAGCAGACGCGATCGACATCTCGAAACGGACTTACCGGAAGATCCAGCAGAACCTGTTCTGGGCGTTCGTGTACAACCTGGTAGGCGTGCCGCTCGCGGCGTTCGGCTTGCTGAACCCGGTCATCGCCGGGGCGGCGATGGCGTTCTCCAGCGTCAGCGTCGTGACGAATGCGTTGCTGTTGAGGAGATGGAAAGGCCGCGCGCAATGACGCGGCCCGATGCGGAAACGGGAGGGACGACACTCCGCCCGCTTCGCACCGCGCGGGGCGCGACGGCTTCGACGAATCCACCGACAATACGCGGCGGTCGCGACCGACATCGCGCCGCCCACGATACCCGGCAACGGAAGCGGGTTCGTCCACTTGTTCATGTCGGTGGCGCGCGCGCAGCAGGGCGGCCCACCGCCGCATGCGCAGTTGAGATCGATTGCGTTGAACGCCCGAACGGGCAGGATGGAAATCGGTAGCGCCACACCGGTCATGATCCGCAATGGGCGGTTCGCATGTCGGTATCGGATCTGCCGACGCGAAGCTGCCGAAGCGCCGATCCTGGCCGCTAGCCGTGAACGACGGGCTTGATCAGCGTCGTCGTGATCGGGACGAACCCGCACGCACGATAGAGCGCGCGCGCAGCCGTGTTGTGATTGAACACCGACAGCCCGATCTCCGTGACGCCACGACGGCGCGCGTCGGCCTCGAGCGCATCGAGCGCACGGGTGGCCCAGCCCTGGCGGCGCCGGGACGGGGCGATGTCGAGGTCGTAGATGAACAGCGTGCGGTTCGGCCCTTCGGCCACGATCGCGTACCAGAGGTCACCGACCGTATCGCCGGTGGCGGTGTCGATCAGTTCGACGAGCGTCTGGCCGGCGCTGAGCAGGCCGTCGGGCAGCAGCGTATCGAAGCATGCGCGGGCGCGAACGGCCGCATCGTCTATCGCGTTCTGCCCGGATGACACGAGATCGCGCGCGTAGCCGTCGATGGCGCGCGTGCGATATGCATGGAATTCGCTGGCCGTCATCGGCCGCATCTGCAGCATGGCCCGGGTGTCGAGGGAAGTCGGACTTCCAGTGTAGCGGGACGGTCGCACCGGCGCGCGATGCGGCGGCGGAAAACGGCAGGCAGGTGCGGCACGCGCCGCGCCGAATCAGCGAATCAGCGAATCAGCGAATCAGCGACGATACAGGACGATCGGCACGAGGTTTGCACGGCGCATACGCTCGACCTCGGCGTGACGCGCGGCGTACGAATAGTCCGTATCGAGCGGGAGATGCGGGGAGACGAACAGGTCGTCGATCTTTTGCAGCAGGGCGAAAATGAAGCTCATCTGAGACTCCTGACAGAGGGCGCTAGGGTTTTCCCTTAGATGGGTTCCATTCTAAGGGTTTTCCCTAAAGTCTGCCAGCACACCGCATCAGTTTGCCGCACCGGCGCCGCGCATCTCACGATGCCGCAACCCGTCCGCCCTTCCCTGACGGGCCTGCGAGATAGGGCCGGATCGTTTAGCGAGCGCGGCGCGCGCGCTTCGCAACCGCCGCCTCGCGATTCGCATTGCGCTGAAGCCGGTCGACCTGCGACAGCAGCGCCTCGTGGTGTTCGGCAAGCGTCATCAGGGTCGCCTGCTGCGTCGACAGATCGGCTGCCAATCGATCGATTCGCAGTTGCCGACTATCCAGTTCCTGTTTCAGCTGCGCGATTTGCCGGGTCTGCAGCACCAGCGCGACGAGCCCCGCGAACACGACGACCGCCAGCGCCAGCAGCAACCGATTGACGCGACGCATCTCGCGATCGGCCGCCTGCTTGATGCCGGCCGTGTCCGTCTGCAGCGTCGCGAGCCGATCGGCCAGCGGACGCAGATCGGTGTCGGGATCGAGTGCCGCCGAACCGGGCCCCGCCGGTTGCGCGCGATCGGACGACGGCTTCGTCACGAACGACGCCGCGGACGTCACCGGCTGCGCGGTCGGCGGCGTCGGCGCGGCGGTGTGCGTGGGGTGGCCTGCGGTGGTCGTAATCGCGGCGGCGGTGAGATCGACCCGCGCAGCCGGCTCAACCGAGGCCTCGCGTTCAGTGGATTGCGCAGCGTAGTCGGTCGTCGCTGAAGCCGAGACCGAAGCCGGCTCGGCGTTCGCGGCGACCGCGTCGACTCGCGCCGTGCCACCGCTTGCCGCCGCTTCGCGAGCACCGTGCGCCACGCGCCGCTTGCCGCCCGACGCCGCGCGGCGTGCCTTGCTGGCCTCGCATGGCGTGCGCGCTGCTTGATCCTGTTTGGCCGGCGCACCGCCCGCTTCCGCGTCGCTACCGGGTTTCGCGGGCCGAGCGTCACGGGCTGCACCGGCAACCGCAATCGCACTCGCCGTCGCCAACCCGGCAGCCGTTTCGGCATCGCCGACAGTTTCCGGCATCCCGCCAGCCTTCGCTTGCGCATCGCCGGACGCCGGCTCGCCCATCGCACCGGCACCGGTGGGCTGCTGCAGGTCGGTCACCTTCGTTGCATCCGCATCGAACGTGCGCACGACAACCGCTTCACGCGCAGCGCCATGTCCCGCCGCCGGCGCCGATTCCGATCCCGTCGGCACGGCAACGTCGCCATCGCGCATCGCGGTTGCGCCGGGCGTACCGAATCCGTCGAGCGACGCCTGCCGGCCGGCGTCCTCGGTATCCGGCGTGGCCGCGGCCGGCTGCGCGTCCGCCAACGTATCGTCGCGCGCAACGGCCGCCGCCCGTGCAGCGGGCTCGAACACCGGATCGCCGAACAGATCGAGCGTGCGTTCATCCCGCGACGCGTCGCCTGCAGGCGCATTGCGAGGCCGCGCCGATGCATTGGCGGCGTTATCCGCGGCGGCCGCCGCCGAGCGCAAACGCGAGCGGGCCGGTGAATGGCGGGAACGGGAACGCGGGCGAGGCAGGGAAACGGATTCGGTCATGGAGTCGGATTACAGGCCCGCGCACGCGGAACCGGATGTCGAACGGAATCGGTGACCGGCCATTGTCGCATGACAGATCGCCGATTCGGCCGGTCGGATGCCGTCTATTCGTCGCCCGGCACGCCGTTGCCTTCGTCGAAGCGCGTCACGCATGGCAGCGCGCGCAGCTTGTCGCAGATCGCGCGATATTCGAGGTCCGATACGCGCGCGAGTGCGATGCGCACCTCGTCGTGCTCGCCCGTGTCGTCGGCGCGCTGCACGATGAACTGCTTCACGCGTGCGCTGTCCGGGCCGAGCGCCGCGTGCAGCGAATCGAACGTCAGCGCGCCGCCGACCACGGTCAGCGTGAACTGTCGGCGCTGGCGCACCGTGAAGTAGCGTCGCTCGAGCGGCTTGATGCCGGCGAGGATGATGAGAATGATCACCGTCGCGGAAATCGACGCGACATAGAGACCGCCGCCTACCGCGAGGCCGATCGCGGCGACCGACCACAGGCTCGCAGCCGTCGTCAGCCCGCGCACGATCTCGCCGCGCAGCAGGATCGAGCCCGCGCCCAGGAAGCCGATGCCCGACACCACCTGCGCCGCAATCCGCGACGGATCGAGCACGACGTGATCGCTGCGGCCGAGCACGTCCGCGAAACCGAAGGCCGACACGATCATGATCAGCGTCGAGCCGACGCACACGAGCATGTGCGTACGCAGGCCGGCCGCCCACGACAGACGCTCGCGCTCGAAGCCGATGACGCTGCCAAGCGCAGCCGCGAGAACCAGCCGCATCACGAGTTCCAGATTGCTGAGCATCGGATTTATCTCCTTTTTTGGTGCCGGCGCCGCGGAATGTTTTATCCTTGGCCCGGCCGCGCCTATTGTCCGGGCCGCGCCGACACGTTCCGATTCAACCGTACAACTCCGCCATGTCCGTTTCCGACTCCGCTTCCGCCCAGGCCGCCCAGTTGCGCGACCATTTTGCGCACGTCATCTTGCCGATCTGGCAAGGTTCAGGGTTCGACCACACGCTGCGGCTACCGTTCGAGGCGGTCGATCCGGCCACTCACGCACCGCTGCCCGTCAGTCGTTATCGCGCGATGGCGTGCGCGCGCCAACTATTCGTGTTCGCGCAGGCCGGCCACACCGCGCACGCGGCCACGCTGTTCGATTCGCTGTGCAGCCGCTTCCGCGATCCGGTCCACGGCGGGTGGTTCTACAGCGTCGACGCGCATGGCGCGCCGCTCGACACGACGAAAGACCTCTACACGCACGCGTTCGTCGTGTTCGCGTGCGCCGCATGGCATGCCGCGTCGGGCGACGCCGCCGCCCGGACAGTCGCCGAGGACACCGCCGTACTGATCCAGGACCGCTTCGCGCCGCAGCGGGGCGATGCGCTGCTCGACGCCGCGCGTCACGCCGATTTCTCGTCGTCGGGCAGCGGCGCGCTGCAAAATCCGCTGATGCACCTGACCGAAGCGTGGCTCGCCGCCGCCGACGCGTTCGGCGACGCGGCCTTCGACGATGCGCTCGCGCGCACCGCGCAGGCCGTCGAGCACACGTTCGTCGATCCCGCGACCGGTTGCGTCGCCGAGTTGCCGCTGGGCGCGGCCGGCAACCGCTTCGAGCCGGGCCATCAGTTCGAATGGTTCTACCTGGTCGATGCGGCCGGCGCGCGGCTCGCGCAAACCGGGCTGCCACACGCATTGGCGCGCGCATTCGCGTTCGCGGAACGGCACGGCATCGATTCGCAGACGGGCGCCGTGTGCGCGGCGCTCGACGCGCAAGGCGCGTGCATCGACACCACGCAGCGGATCTGGGCGCAGACTGAATACCTGCGCGCGCTCGCGACGCACGGCGGCACGCCGGCGTCCGCACCGCTTGCGCGGCAGATCGAGCGATTCGCCGCGCGCTTCCTGCATCCGCGCGGCTGGTTCGAGTGCAAGGCGGCGGATGGACAGGTGTCGCGCGCGGACATGCCGTCGACCACGCCCTACCACCTCGCGACCGCCTACGCCGCGCTGCCCGCCGCCTCGTAACCCGCGCCGGCGTCGGCAAACGACGACGCACGCGCATCGCGCGCATCGCGCGCCGTGCGTGCGTCGCCCAGTTCGAACACCGACACCGCCTGCATCAGGTGCGCGGTCTGCTCGTTCAGCGACGCGGCCGCCGCCGCGACTTCCTCCACCAGCGCCGCGTTCTGCTGTGTCAGCTGATCCATCTGCGTAACGGCCTGGTTCACCTGCTCGATGCCGACGCTCTGCTCGACCGACGCCGCCGTGATCTCCGACATCGTCTGCACGACGCGCGTGATCGATTCCGATACGGTCCGCATCGCATCGCCGGCGCGCTCGACGAGTTCCGAGCCGCCGTCGATCTGCGCGACCGATTCCTCGATCAGGGCCTTGATTTCCTTCGCCGACTGCGCGCTGCGCTGCGCGAGCGAGCGCACTTCGCCGGCAACCACCGCGAAGCCGCGGCCTTGCTCGCCGGCCCGCGCAGCTTCCACCGCTGCGTTCAGCGCGAGGATGTTGGTCTGGAACGCGATACCGTCGATCACCGAGATGATCTCGGCGATTCGCCCGGAGCTCTGCGCGATCCCGCGCATCCGGTCGATCACGCTGTCCACCACGCCGCCGCCGTGACGCGTCGCGTCGAGCGCCGCGTCGGCCAGCGCGCTGGCTGCGCGCGCGCTGTCGGTGTTCTGGCGGACGGTCGCCGTCAGCTCTTCCATGCTCGCGGCCGTTTCCTCGAGCGACGCGGCCTGCGTGCCGGTACGCGCGGACAGGTCCGCGTTGCCGCCGGCGATCTCGCCCGCACCGAGGTGGATCGCGTCGGACGCCTGACGCACGGTTCGCACGGTGTCGGCGATGCTCGCCTGCATCGCGGCGAGGCCGCGCAGCATCCGGTCGATTTCGAACACGCCGCCTGCTCGCACGGCTTCGTCGAGCCGACCTTGCGCGATCCGCTCGAAGTGGCGGCCGGCTTCGTCGAGCGGCGCGACCACCGCGCGCCGCGCGGCCGCGTAAATGGCCGCGCTCGCCGCGAGCATCGCCACCAGCAGCACGATGCCGACCCACTTGAACCACTGGATCCCGCCGTCGATCGTGTCGAGCGCGGCGCGGCTCGATGCGCCGCCGTAGTCGGCAAAACGGTGCAGTTCGGCGATGTACGCGTCCTGGAAACCCTGCGTCGGCTGGTCGAGGAATGCCTGGATGTTGCCGGCGTCGAGGAACTGCACGAGTTCGCCGAGCGCGCCGCGCAGTGCGCGATAGCGCTCGGTGAGCGCGGCGACGCGCGCGCGGTTGGTTTCGTCGACGGCGTGCGCGGCCGTCAGCGAAGCGAACGCCTTGTCCGCTTCGGCGAGCGATGCGCTGGCGTGGCGGATGATGTCGTCGGGCTTCGGGCCGCCGCGCACCATGCGCGTGCCGGCGCGCGACAGGTTCACGCGCGCGTCGAGCAGGCGCTCGGTGGCCTGGCTCGCCGCGTCGACCTGCGCGATCGCGACGTTCGACAGATCGTCGACGCCGCTGCGCGTCGACGCGAGTGCCCAGAAGCCGAGCGCCTCGATCGCGAACAGAAACAGGCAAAACACGGTCAACACGCCGAGCAGACCCGACGCGAGCTTGATTTTTCCGAACATGGGGAGATTTCCTGGAGAGCCGACGATGGAGCAATGACGCATGCCCCGGCATTAGCGGCATTTCTTCGTCGGACTTTAGGTGTGCGCGGGCAACGGCTGCGAAAAGGGGCGCAGGTATCCGTGCCGACGCGCCGTCATTCAGGTCGAATCGCCGTCAAACGCACGCAACTCTGCTGTTCGACGCAATAATCGACGCGCATCGCGTCCGCAATTGCACGAAAAGCGGATGAATTTCCTTGCTTATCCGCAGCCCCCTTCCTAGAGTTCAGCGCAAGCGGACACGCATTGCGAGGCAACTCGATGACGGATATCACGGACCACGCGCGCGGCGCATTGCGCGCGCAACCGTTCAGCATGTTGCTGGGCACGAAGCTGATGCATATCGGCGACAACGAGGTGTCGCTGTGCCTGCCTGTGCGGGACGAACTGCGGCAGCAGCACGGCTTCGTGCACGGCGGTGTGATCGGCTATCTCGCCGACAACGCGCTGACGTTCGCCGGCGCGCTCGTGCTCGGCCCGCGCGTGATCACCGCCGAATACAAGATCAACTATCTGCGGCCGGCCGTGAACGGCACGCTGGTCGCGCGCGCGAAGGTCGTGTACGTGGGGCGGCACCAGGCGACCTGCCAGTGTCATGTGTTCGTCATCGACGGCGATCACGAGCGGCTCGTCGCGATCGCGCAAGGCACGATCAATCGTGTCGGCGACGGGAAGATGCCGGATGCGCCGGAGGAAAAGGCTTGACGTGGTGTCGGGCCGCCGCGCCGGTGATCACGTGACGGGCCACAGGCAACGCGATGTCGCACCGGCCGGCCCGGTCGCTTCATGCCGACACGGGCCTATACCGTTCCATCCGCCTTCAACGGCATAAATCGCGGCGCCACGCGCGCCCGGACGTTGCCGGCCGCATCGGTACGATAGATCCCGCGCGCCGCATTGTGCGGATGCGTCACCGCCTCGGCCACGCTCAGCACCGGTGCGAAGCATGCGTCCGTCCCTTCGAGCAGCGCGCGCCAGTGCGCGGACGGCAGCTGCGCGAACACTTCGGCGAATCGCGCCTTCAGCGCCGGCCAGCGCGCGCGGTCGTACTGCGACGCCGGATCGACGTCGGTCAACCTGAGCCGCTCGATCAGCAGTGCATAGAACGGCGGCTCGAGCGCGCCGATCGTCACGTATTCGCCGTCGGCGCAGCGATACACGTCGTAGAACGGCGCATCGTGGAAGAGACTGGGCTGCGCGCCGTCGAGCTGCCCGTTCGCGCGAGCCCACAATGCGAGCGAGCCGAGCATCGACACGATGTCGACGATCGCGCCGTCGACCACACGCCCCGGTCCGCCGCCGCGCACGTCGAACAACGCGCAGACGATTCCGAACGCAAGCCCGAGCGCGCCGCCCGCGTCGCCGACGACGGTCGGCGGCACGCCGGGTCGTCCGTCGCGCGGCGCGGACAACGAAAGCAGCCCTGTCAGCGCCACGTAGTTGAGGTCGTGTCCGGCAGACGATGCGAGCGGGCCGTGCTGGCCCCAGCCGGTCATCCGTCCGTACACGAGCTTCGGATTCGCGCGTGCGCAATCGTCGGGACCGAGGCCGAGGCGCTCCATGACGCCGGGCCGCAGGCCTTCGATCAGCGCGTCGGCCTGCGCGATCAGCGCGAGCGCCGCGGCGTGGCCGGCCGCGGTTTTCAGATCGAGTTCGACGACGGTCTTGCCTTCGCGGAGCAGGTCGCCGTCGCGTCCGTGCAGCGCGGCGGGCGCGCTGGTGCGGCCGGCCGGTCGCGCGATCAGCGTGATGCGGGCGCCCATTCCGGCCAGCATCCATGCGGCGAGCGGGCCGGGGCCGAGGCCTTCGAATTCGACGATATGGACGCCGGAGAGCGGAACCCCAAGCGACATACGATTCTCCTGTCGGCCTACGTTAGCGCTTTAGCGCTTACGTAGGCCCCATGCTTCGCGGTCGGCCTACGTTAGCGCTTTGGCGCTTACGTAGGACGCATCCTTCGCGGTCGGCCTGCGCTAGCGCTTTGGCGCTTACGTACGCCCATGCTTCGCGGTCGGCCTACGCTAGCGCTTTGGCGCTTACGTAGGCCCCATGCTTCACAGTCGGCCTGCGCTAGCGCGCCAGCCCCGCCGCCTGCATCAACAAAAAATCCCTGCACAGCGCGGTTCGCCGTGCAGGGATCGATTACCGGTCGCCGCCGCTGCGTCGCGGGGGCGCCCGATGCGCGTCAGAACGCATCCCCCGGCACCCGCACCCAGCCTTCCATCAGCACGCGCGCGCTGCGGCTCATGATCGCCTTCGTCACCGTCCATTCGCCGTTCTCGAACCGCGCTTGCGCGCCGACGCGCAGCGTGCCCGACGGATGGCCGAAGCGCACCGCGTTGCGTTCGCCGCCGCCCGCCGCGAGGTTGACAAGCGTGCCGGGGATCGCTGCGGCCGTGCCGATCGCGACCGCCGCCGTGCCCATCATCGCGTGGTGGAGCTTGCCCATCGACATCGCCCGCACCAGCAAATCGACGTCGCCCGCGTTCACGCGCTTGCCGCTCGACGCGACATAGTCGGCCGGCTTCGCGACGAACGCGACCTTCGGCGTGTGCTGACGCGTCGCGATCTCGTCGAGCGTGTCGATCAGCCCCATGCGCAGCGCACCGTGCGCGCGGATCGTCTCGAATTTCTCGAGCGCCTTCGGATCGCCGTTGATCGCATCCTGCAATTCCGTGCCGGTGTAGCCGATCGCTTCGGCTTCGACGAAGATGGTCGGAATCCCCGCGTTGATCATCGTCGCCTTCAACGTGCCGATGCCGGGCACCGCGAGATCGTCGACGAGATTGCCGGTCGGAAACATCGAGCCGCCCGCGCCTTCTTCTTCCGCGGCCGGGTCCATGAACTCGAGCTGCACTTCGGCGGCCGGGAACGTGACGCCGTCGAGCTCGAAGTCGCCCGTCTCCTGCACCGCGCCGTTCACGATCGGCACATGCGCGATGATCGTCTTGCCGATGTTCGCCTGCCAGATCCGCACGGTCGCGATACCGTCGCGCGGCACGCGCGACGCGTCGACGAGACCGCCGGCGATTGCGAACGGGCCGACTGCCGCCGACAGGTTCCCGCAATTGCCGGTCCAGTCGACGAACGCCTTGTCGATCGCGACCTGCCCGAACAGGTAATCGACGTCGTGGCCGGGCCGCGTGCTCTTCGACACGATCACGGTCTTGCTGGTCGACGACGTCGCGCCGCCCATCCCGTCGATCTGCTTGCCGTACGGATCGGGGCTGCCGATCACGCGCAGCAGCAGCGCGTCGCGCGCGGCGCCCGCTGTCTGCGCGGCATCCGGCAGATCCTGCAGCCGGAAAAACACGCCCTTGCTGGTGCCGCCGCGCATGTACGTCGCGGGAATCCTGATTTGAGGAATGTGAGCCATGTTTTGTGTTGTCCCTGTATGACCGGGTCAAGCCGCCTGCGACGATTCGAGGAAGTCCTGCGCGAAACGCTGCAGCACGCCGCCCGCTTCGTAAATCGACACTTCCTCGGCCGTATCGAGCCGGCACGTCACCGGCACTTCCACGCGTTCGCCGTTCTTGCGATGAATCACGAGCGTGAGATCGGCGCGCGGCGTACGCTCGCCGATCACGTCGAAGGTCTCGGTACCGTCGATGCCGAGCGTCGTCCGGTTCGTGCCCGGCTTGAACTCGAGCGGCAGCACCCCCATACCGATCAGGTTCGTCCGATGGATCCGCTCGAACCCTTCGGCGACGATCGCCTCGACGCCCGCGAGCCGCACGCCCTTCGCGGCCCAGTCGCGCGACGAGCCCTGACCGTAGTCCGCGCCGGCGATCACGATCAGCGGCTGCTTGCGATTCATGTACGTCTCGATCGCTTCCCACATCCGCATGACCTTGCCGTCCGGCTCGACGCGAGCGAGCGAGCCCTTCTTCACCGCGCCGTCGACGACGGCCATCTCGTTCACGAGCGTCGGGTTCGCGAAGGTCGCGCGCTGCGCGGTCAGGTGGTCGCCCCGGTGCGTCGCGTACGAGTTGAAGTCTTCCTCAGGCAGCCCCATTTTCGCGAGGTACTCGCCGGCCGCGCTGCTCGCGAGAATCGCGTTCGACGGCGACAGATGGTCGGTCGTGATGTTGTCGCCGAGCACCGCGAGCGGGCGCATGCCCTTCAGCGTGCGCGCGCCGGCCAACGCGCCTTCCCAGTACGGCGGACGGCGGATGTACGTGCTCTGCGGGCGCCAGTCATACAGCGGCGCCGCGCGCTCGAGCGCACCGGCCGGGCGCGCGAACATCGGTTCGTAGACCTTGCGGAACTGTTCCGGCTTCACGCTCGACGCGACGATCGCGTCGATCTCCTCGTCGGTCGGCCAGATGTCCTTCAGCGTGACGGGCGTGCCGTCCTGGTCGTGGCCGAGGACGTCCTTCTCGATGTCGAAGCGGATCGTGCCGGCGATCGCATACGCGACGACGAGCGGCGGCGACGCGAGGAACGCCTGCTTCGCATACGGATGGATGCGGCCGTCGAAGTTGCGGTTGCCCGACAGCACGGCGGTCGCGTACAGATCGCGCTCGACGATCTCCTGCTGGATCTTCGGATCGAGCGCGCCCGACATTCCGTTGCAGGTCGTGCACGCGAACGCGACGATGCCGAAGCCGAGCTTCTCCAGCTCCGGCAGCAGGTTCGCTTCCCGCAGATACAGTTCGACCGCCTTCGAGCCCGGCGCGAGCGAGCTCTTGACCCACGGCTTGCGCGTGAGGCCCTTCGCGTTCGCGTTGCGCGCAAGCAATGCAGCCGCGATCACGTTGCGCGGGTTGCTGGTATTCGTGCAGCTCGTGATCGCGGCGATGATCACCGCGCCATCGGGCATCTCGCCCGGCTTCTCCTCCCACTGGCCGGCGATCCCGCGTGCCGCGAGATCGGACGTCGGCAGCCGCTTGTGCGGGTTCGACGGGCCCGCCATGTTCCGCACCACGCTCGACAGATCGAACGTCAGCGTGCGTTCGTACTGCGCGTGCGTCAGCGTGTCGGCCCACAGGCCAGCCGTCTTCGCATACGCTTCGACCAGCTTCAGCTGCTCGTCGCTGCGGCCGGTGAGACGCAGGTAGTCGATCGTCTGGCCGTCGATGAAGAACATCGCGGCCGTCGCGCCATACTCGGGCGCCATGTTCGAAATCGTCGCGCGGTCGCCGAGCGTCAGGCTCGCGGCCCCTTCGCCGCGGAATTCAAGATACGCGCCGACAACCTTCTCCTTGCGCAGGAACTCCGTCAGCGCCAGCACGATGTCGGTCGCGGTGATGCCGGGCTGGCGCTTGCCGGTCAGCTCGACGCCGACGATGTCGGGCAGCCGCATCCACGACGCGCGCCCGAGCATCACGTTCTCCGCCTCGAGCCCGCCGACGCCGATCGCGATCACGCCGAGCGCATCGACGTGCGGCGTGTGACTGTCGGTGCCGACGCAGGTATCCGGATACGCGACGCCGTCCTGCGCCTGGATCACCGGCGACATCTTCTCCAGATTGATCTGGTGCATGATGCCGTTGCCCGGCGGGATCACGTCGACGTTCTCGAACGACTGCTTCGTCCATTCGATGAAATGAAAACGATCCTCGTTGCGGCGATCTTCGATCGCGCGGTTCTTCGCGAACGCGTCCGGATCGAAGCCGCCGCATTCGACGGCGAGCGAGTGATCGACGATCAGCTGCACGGGCACGACCGGGTTGACCTTCGCCGGGTCGCCACCGCGCTCGGCGATCGCGTCGCGCAGGCCCGCGAGATCGACGAGCGCCGTCTGGCCGAGGATGTCGTGGCACACCACGCGCGCCGGAAACCACGGGAAGTCGCGTTCGCGCTTGCGCTCGATGATCTGCTTCAGCGAATCGGCGAGGATCGCCGGATCGCAGCGCCGCACGATATTTTCGGCGAGCACGCGCGACGTGTACGGCAGCGTGTCGTACGCGCCGGGTGCGATCGCTTCGACCGCGGCGCGCGCGTCGAAGTAGTCCAGCGACGTGCCGGGCAGGGGTTTGCGGTAGGCGGTATTCATGATGTGGGGCGGAATTCGGGGTGAGACATGCCGCGCGCACCGGCCGCCCGCGTCACGGGCGCCGGCGCGCGCGGCGGGCGTTTCAGCGCTTTTCGATCGGCACGAACTGCAGGTCTTCAGGGCCGGTGTAGTTCGCGCTCGGGCGAATGATCTTGTTGTCGATGCGCTGCTCGATGATGTGCGCGCTCCAGCCGGACGTGCGCGAGATCACGAACAGCGGCGTGAACATCGCGGTCGGCACGCCCATCATGTGATACGACACGGCGCTGAACCAGTCGAGGTTCGGGAACATCTTTTTCGCGTCCCACATCACCGATTCCAGGCGCTCGGCGATGCTGTACAGCTTCAGGTCGCCTGCTTCCTTCGACAGCTTGTGCGCGACGCCCTTGATCACCTTGTTGCGCGGATCGGAAATCGTGTAGACCGGATGACCGAAGCCGATCACGACTTCCTTGTTCTCGACGCGGCGGCGGATGTCGGCTTCGGCATCGTCCGGCGAACTGTAGCGGCTCTGGATCTCATACGCGACTTCGTTCGCGCCGCCATGCTTCGGCCCGCGCAGCGCGCCGATCGCGCCGGTGATCGCCGAGTAGATGTCCGAGCCCGTGCCCGCGATCACGCGGCCCGTGAACGTCGATGCGTTGAATTCATGCTCCGCGTACAGGATCAGCGACGTGTGCATCGCGTCGACCCACGACTTCGACGGCGTCTTGCCGTGCAGCAGGTGCAGGAAGTGGCCGCCGATCGAATCGTCGTCGGTTTCGGTCTCGATGCGCTTGCCGTTGTGCGAGAAGTGGTACCAGTACAGCAGCATCGACCCGAGCGACGCCATCAGGCGGTCGGCGATATCGCGCGCGCCCGGCAGGTTGTGATCGTCCTTCTCCGGCAGCACGGTGCCGAGCACCGACACGCCCGTGCGCATCACGTCCATCGGATGAGCGGAAGCCGGGATCTGCTCGAGCGCAGCCTTCAGCGCGCTCGGCAGGCCGCGCAGCGCGCGCAGCTTGGTCTTGTACGCAGCGAGTTCGGTCAGGTTCGGCAGCGTGCCGTGCACCAGCAGGTGCGCGATTTCCTCGAACTCGCACGATTCGGCGACGTCGAGAATGTCGTAGCCGCGGTAGTGCAGGTCGTTGCCGGTCTTGCCGACCGTGCACAGCGCCGTGTTGCCGGCCGTCACGCCCGACAGCGCCACCGACTTCTTCGGCTTGAATGCGCCTGCGGCGGCCGGTGCTGCTGCGTCTTTCGTCTCGCTCATGTTTCCGTTCTCCAATGGGGATCAATCTCCGCCGGGGCCGGCGCTGCAACGCGCGCCCCGGCTTCATGCAATGCGTTCCGGGAACCGCGTCCCGGCGCGCGGGCGCGTTACTTCTTGCCCTGCGCGAACAGCTCGTCGAGCTTTTGCTCGTATGCGTGATAGCCGAGGAAGTCGTACAGCTCGGCGCGCGTCTGCATCGTCGGCACCGCGGCCTTCTGCGTGCCGTCGCGGCGCAGCGTCTCGTAGAAATTCAGCGCGGCCTTGTTCATCGCGCGATAAGCGCCGCAGCAATACAGCGCGATATCGACGTTCGCCTCGCGCAGTTCGTCGACCGTAAAGAGCGGCGTCGAGCCGAACTCGGTCAGGTTCGCGAGAATCGGCACCTTCACCGCGGCCTTGAATCGGCGGTAGTCGTCGAGCGTCTTCATCGCTTCCGGGAAGATCATGTCCGCACCGGCTTCCACATATGCGATCGCGCGCTCGATCGCCGCGTCGATCCCTTCGGCGGCGGCCGCATCGGTGCGGGCCATGATCACGAACTGGTCGTCGGTGCGCGCATCGACCGCGGCCTTCACGCGATCGACCATTTCCTCGGTCGGCACGACTTCCTTGCCGGGGCGGTGGCCGCAGCGCTTCTGGCCGACCTGGTCCTCGATGTGGACGGCCGCGACGCCCGCGTTGATGAACGAGCGGATCGTGCGCGCGATGTTGAACGCGCCGCCCCAGCCCGTATCGATGTCGACGAGCAGCGGCAGGTCGGTCGCGTTGGTGATCCGGTTCGCGTCGATCAGCACGTCTTCCATCGTGCTGATGCCGAGATCGGGGATCCCGAGCGAATTCGCGGCGACGCCGCCGCCCGACAGGTAGACGGCCTTGAAGCCGACGGCCTGCGCCATCTTGGCCGCATACGCGGTGATCGCGCCGACCACCTGCAGCGGCTGCTCGGCCGCGACTGCCGCGCGAAACTTCGCGCCGGCGCTTTGAAGATGCGTGTTGCTCATGAACGGCCTCCTGAAGGAACGACCATCAACAGCAAGGACCGGGCCAGCGCATCAAACGCCGCTAACCCACTGATTCTTAAGCAACCGGCGCGCGAGTGGTTTCGTCCGGTGATTTCAATTCGGCAATTTCATGTTTCAAAAATGAAATCCCGCGCGCATAATCGGTCGCCATGGACCTTTCCTCGACCAAGCCCGTCGGCGCGGCCGACCGCACGGTGCGCCCGCGCATCTGGGCAATGGGCATCAGCCGCCTGCGCGACCTGTTTCGCGAGATCGCCGGCGAATTCGACGAGCGCGCCGACGTGCGCATCGTCACGCGCGCGTACGAAGACGCGCTGAGTGCGATCGCCGAGGCCGGCACCGCGCGGCCCGACGTGATCGTGGCGGCCGGCTCGAACGGCGGCTTCCTGAAAACGCGGGCGCCGGTGCCGGTCGTGGTCGTATCGCCGACCGGCTTCGACGTGATGCAGGCGCTCGCGCGCGCGCGGCGCGACGCATCGCGAATCGCGCTCGTCAGCGCCGGCGAGACGCCGCCGGAAGTGCGCCGCTTCGTCGCCGCGTACGGCCTCGACGTGCAGTTTGCGTCATATCAGTCCGCGCAGGAAGCGGAAGCCTGCGTGCACGACCTGCACGATCGCGGCATCGAGACGATCGTCGGCCCGGGCCTTGTCACCGATCTCGCGGCGAGCGCCGGCATGGGCGCGGTGTTCCTGTATTCGCATGCGTCGGTGCGCCAGGCGGTCGAGACGGCGCTCGAAGTCGCGTATGCGACGCACGCCGAGGCGTTTCGCCGCCAGCGGCTCGACAACCTGCTGCAGCATCTGCGCGACGGTGTGGTCGCGCTCGATGCGCGCGGCCGCGTCGAAGCGATCAACGAGCGGCTCGCGTCGGCGCTCGGGGTCGAACCGGCGGCGGCCGTCGGGCGCGCGCTCGTCGACCTGCGGCCCGAATTGCGCACGCTGCGCGGCGAGGACGGCGACGCGCTCGCGACCGTGCGCGGCGTGCGCTACGTCGTGCATCGCGGGCCGCTCGTCGATCGCGGCGTGACATCGGGCAGCGTGCTGACGTTCCAGGAGTCGCGCGCGGTCGAACGGCTCGATCGCGCGCTGCGCTCGCAGCCGAACACGCAGCAGTTCGCGGCGCGCTACGCGCTCGACGACGTGGTCGGCGCGTCCGCGCCGATGGCGCGCGTGCGCGATC
Source organism: Burkholderia latens (assembly GCF_001718795.1). Taxonomy (NCBI): domain Bacteria; kingdom Pseudomonadati; phylum Pseudomonadota; class Betaproteobacteria; order Burkholderiales; family Burkholderiaceae; genus Burkholderia; species Burkholderia latens. Next base: position 2,206,628 of record NZ_CP013438.1, read on the forward strand.
TGGTGCGCCGGTACGCGAAGTCCGATGCAACCGTGCTCGTGCTCGGCGAAAGCGGCACCGGCAAGGAAATGATCGCGCAGAGCCTGCATGCGCTGTCCGCGCGAAGGAGCTATCCGTTCGTAGCCGTCAACTGCGGCGCGTTTCCCGAAGCGCTGCTCGAGAGCGAATTGTTCGGCTACGAGGAAGGCGCGTTTACCGGCGCGCGGCGCGGCGGCAAGACCGGGCTGTTCGAGGCCGCGCACCGCGGCACGCTCTTTCTCGACGAAATCGGCGAAATGCCGCCGTCGCTGCAAAGCCGGCTGCTGCGCGTGCTGCAGGAGCGCGAGGTGATCCGCCTCGGATCCACCGAGCCGATCCGCATCGACGTGCGCGTGATCGCCGCGACACACCGGCCGCTGCTCGCGGCCGTCGAGGCCGGTACGTTCCGTGCGGACCTGTATTACCGGCTCAACATCCTGAACATCGGCCTGCCGCCGCTGCGCGAGCGTGCCGCCGACATTCCCGCGCTCGCGGCCACGCTGCTCGTGCAGGCGGCACGGCGCGAGCCACGGCTCGCCGAGCGCGTGCGCGAGGTCGGCGATGCGATGCGCGTGCTCGACGCGGCGCGTGCGACGCTCGCGCGGTATCGCTGGCCGGGCAACGTGCGGGAACTGCAGAACGTCGTCGAGAGAATCGCCGTGGAACTGGCCGAGGAAGTCGACGACGGCGACCCGCACGCCGCGTGCCCCGTGCTCGCGGCCGATGCGCTGCAGGCGATCGCGCCCGAACTGTTCGCAGGAGCGGCTGGCGGGCGCGACACGGCCGAAGCCGCCGATGCGCACACGCTCCATGCGCGGCGCCGCCGCGCGGAAGCCGACGAGATCCGCGCGGTGCTCGACGCGTGCGGCGGCGACCGCGATCGTGCATGCGCGATGCTCGGCATCAGCAAAACGACGCTGTGGCGCAAACTCTCGGCGAAATAGATGCGGATTCGGCGCGCGCGATTCGGATGACGAGGATGTGACGCGCCGCACGCGCGTTGCGGTCAGCCGTCCTTGTGGTAATGGCGGTAAGCCTTCGCGCGATTCCCGCACGACGACATCGAGCACCAGCGCCGGCTCCCGTTCTTGCTGTCGTCGATGAACAGCCACTGACATGCGTCGTTCGCGCAGCGCTTCACCTTCGCAAGCCGCGCGCCGCCCAACAGATCCGTCGCCGACCACAGCACCGGGCTCAACAGCCGCGGCAGCGCTACCTCCCCCTGCGGGACTCGCCATGCATACGCGCCGTCGATCCGCGCGAGCGCGACGCGCGGCGCCGCTTCCGCGAGAAAACCGCCGAGCAGCACGAGATCGTCAGTCGCCGGCTCGCGCCGCTCGGCCTGCGCGTGAAAGAGCCGATACAGCGCTTCCCGCAATTCGAGCGCACGCGCCAGTATCGCGGGCTCATCCCGGCCAGCGCCCATGCCCTTTTCATATACGACGCACGCGTCGGCCACGCGCGTCGGCACGCCAGCCTGGTCGCGGCACCACCCGAACAGATCGTGGAGCGTGCCGAACGTTTCCGTCGGCGCGTCGGTGCCCCGCCAGTACAGCGTGTTCGCGAAATCGATGCTCAACGTTTCGGACGGTGCCGGAATGACGTAAGCCGGCGTGACGGAAGGTTGCGTTTTGGTCATTCCCCGATCGTATCTAACCACCATGCCGGTTGACAAGCGCCGAGGCGATTCCTAACATAACCAGCATGGTGGTTATGAAATTCTGCTACCGACACGCTTCCGCTTTCGGGCGGCACAGCAATACAAGCGGTTTTCGTGCGGAGTTGTCCACACTCGTCGCGGCACGCTCGGCATGACGCACGAAACGTGCTGGAACAGGTTTTGCGCTCACTCACCCTTTCAGTTCAAGGAGCCCCAGATGATCGATCACCTCTCCTTCGGCGTTGCCCACATCGATCGGAGCCGCACGTTCTACGACAACACGCTCGGTGCGCTCGGCTACAAGCGGCTGCACAGCGACGACGGATCGCTTGGCTACGGCACCAGCGAACCGGTGCTTTGGTTGCAGCACGCGAAGCGCCCGGTCGTCGCCGATCCCGAGTCGGGGCTGCACGTGTCGTTCCGCGCGGCGTCGCCGGTGGAAGTCGACGCGTTCTACCGGGCCGCGCTGCAGCATGGCGGACAGGACAATGGCGGGCCGGGCAAACGCGAGCAATACGGGCCGGGCTATTACGCGGCGTTCGTCGTCGATCCCGACGGGTATCGGCTCGAAGCCCATTGCGAGCTGGACAACGTGGTCTGATCGCGACGGGCGAATGCGGATCGATAACGAGAGCCCGATTCCGCGTCGCGCGGAAGCGGGCTTTTGTTTTTTGGTGGACAGCTGGTCAGAGCGCGACGGTCGCCACCGCGACTCGTCCGGCGCGATCGCGGCGCTCGTGCGGCGGCGCGGCGGGCAGCCGGATCGCCGCCGGTTTCACGTGCCGCTCCCGGCTTGAACGCGCAGGCCCTTACTGCGCGTCGCGCGTGCTCTGCAGTTGCTCGCCAAGGCCCTCTATGCCGAGCCGCACCGTCTGGCCGGCCTTCAGGAACACCGGCGCCGGCTTGATGCCCATTCCGACGCCCGGGGGCGTGCCGGTCGTGATCACGTCGCCCGGTTGCAGCGTCATCCAGCGCGACAGATACGCGATCAATTGCGCGACGGTGAACACCATCGTGCGCGTGTTGCCGCTCTGATAACGGCGCCCGTCGACCTCGAGCCAGAGGTCGAGGCGCTGCGGGTCGGGCACTTCGTCGCGCGTCACGAGCCAAGGGCCGATCGGCCCGAACGTGTCGAAGCCCTTGCCTTTGTCCCACTGGCCGCCGCGCTCGATCTGCCATTCACGCTCGGACACGTCGTTCACGACGCAGTAGCCGGCGACGCAATCGAGCGCGCGCGCTTCGTCGACGTCCTTGCAGGTCGTGCCGATCACGACGCCAAGCTCGACCTCCCAGTCAGTCTTGACCGAGCCCTTCGGGATCTCGATGCCGTCGTTCGGGCCGCAGATCGAACTCGTCCATTTGCCGAACACCACCGGCTCCTTCGGCACCGGCATGCCGGCCTCGGCCGCATGGTCCGCATAGTTCAGACCAATGCCGATGAATTTGCCGACGCGACCGACGCACGCGCCGATGCGCGGCTCGCCCGACACCAGCGGCAGCGTGGCCGGATCGATCGCGCGCACGCGCGCAAGACCGGCGTCCGACAGCGCGTCGCCGGCAAGATCCGCCAAGTGCGCGGACAGGTCGCGAATCCGGCCGTCCGCGTCGAGAATGCCGGGCTTTTCCTGGCCGGAAGGGCCATAGCGAAGCAGTTTCATCGTGCTCAACCTCTGTTGTCGAATGTGACTGGATACCGGCCGATGCAGCCGCTTGCGGCCACGCGCCGGATTGGATGCCGATCGTCGATGACGCGCGTCGGCGCCGTATCAGGCAGCCATTCGACACGCGACGCACGCGCAGGCGCAGCGATCGCGGCGTCGCACCGACGTGCGACGCGCATCGAACGGGCGGCCGCCGGTCTGCGCATCGGCGACGACGGTTCGGCGTTTGCGCAACGTGCCGGCCTCTGCCAGCCGGCTGCGTGCGCGGCCGCGCCGTCGTGGGCCCGCTGCTCTTTGTACCATTGCCGGCGCGCCGTGAATTGGCACGCCACGGATACCGACTATTGGTGCGCGTGCGGGCGTTGCATCGCAGCACCGGGATGGCACGCACGAATCGCGCGATGCCGCATTGCGTCGATCGTCGACCACGGAACGTGAATAAACAGTATTCGTTGTGACCCTGTCATCGAAAATGCCAGCTGATCCGTTCTTGCTCGGTAATGATCGGCAAAAGGACGCTGCATTGCACACTGAACATTGGCTGTCGGGCTCGCGCGGATATCGTTCCCCTCGCGCGTGGGCGTCGCCGGCCAGCGTGCAGGAAAGTCAGCGTGCGTCGCCACCGATCGGCCCTTCCCGAACCTCATACCCATGATGCAATCGACCAATATCCCCGTTCCCGTCAGCGACGCACGGGAACCGCTGAGCGCAGCCGACCGCTATCGCGCGCCCGCGCTCGACAAGGGTCTCGATATCCTCGAACTCCTGTCGGAGCAGAAGGAAGGACTCACCCGCACCGAAATCACCAAGGAACTCGGCCGCAATGCGAGCGAAATCTACCGGATGCTCGAACGGCTGGTCGCGCGCCGCTACGTCATGCGCTCGAGCGGCGGCGACCGTTACACGCTCAGCCTGAAGCTGTTCGCGCTTGCGCACCGGCATCCGCCGATGAACCGGCTGATCGCCGAAGCGCTGCCGCTGATGCAGCGCTTTGCCGATGCCGCCGAACAGTCGTGCCATCTGTGCGTCTACGATCGCGGCAACTTGCTCGTGATCGCGCAGGTCGACGGACCGGGCCCGTGGGGCGTGTCGGTGCGGCTCGGCGCGCGCGTCGCACTTGTCGACACCGCATCGGGCCGCGTGATGCTGTCGTTCCAGAGCGCGGAGCAGCGTGCGCACATGCTGGCCGAGCATCGCAAGGTCAAGGGCGAAACGCCGATGAACGAGCAGGAACTCGCGCACGCATGCCAGTCGATCCGCCAGTCGGGCTACCTGCGCCAGGACAGCCGGCAGGCGTACGGCGTCACCGATCTCAGCGCGCCGATCCTCGGCCCGGCCGGCCACGCGATCGCGGTGCTGACCTGCCCGTACATGCGCCGGATCGATGCGCATATGGCGCCGTCGGCCGACGTCGCCGTCGCCGCGCTGCGCGATACGGCAGGCCAGTTGTCGATGTGCCGCGCGGAAACCTGCTGACCCCGGTGCGGCGCTGCGCGGCCGCCGCGCGATCCGCCACCGTAGCGAATGCGGCCCGCCAAGAATCTGCCGGTCCGCAAAGCCTGGGGGTGCCGCCGCGGTATGCGAGTTGCCGCGGCCTCGCGTGTGCTCGCGTCTGCGAGTGACGTCTCGCTCGGCGGCCGGCTCGCGGGTGCGCAATCGCCGCGGCTGCGGCGCTACGCTAGAATAGCGGCCCTCTCAAAAACTACGGCGGCCGGCTGTCGCGACCGTCGTATCCGATGGATGTCATGGCCAAACTTCTGAACGATCAAGAATTCCAGCGTTTCTCCGAACTTCAGCAGAAGCAGGCAAGCTTCACGATCACGCCCGAAGAAGCGGACGAACTGCGCGACATCGTCGCGCGCGCGCAGAAGAAGCGCGACGATCGTGCCGCGGCGATGCTCGCGATCGAGAACTACATCGAGCAGTTCGACATCACACCCGACGAACTCTTTTCGCCTGAACAAATCGGCGACGCCGCACGCACCTACGGCCTCATCACGGCTACCAAGAAGGAGCGCACGCTGCCGCCGTCGATCACGTTCAACGGCAAGCCGTACCAATGGACCAAGACGCTTCCGGACGAGGTCCGCGGCGCGCTGTTCGACGCGTTCACGTCCGGCGAATCGGTCAAGCGCTTCATTGCGATGCCGAAAGACACCGCACGTTGCGCGCTGACGATCGCGCGACTCGAGCGCGAAACCGGCGGCGTTTATGCGGACGCACACCTGGAGGAACTCGCGATTTCGCGCGAACAGGTAAACGACGCAGCGGCGAAACTCGCGGCGTAAAACCTGCAACGGGCGCGCTTCATGCGTGCCCGAATTGGCGCGGACGCCAGCAAACGCGTGTGCCGCACCTGTCGGGGAACGCCGTCTCCAGGCTCCCGAAAAATCTCACCGATGCGTCCTGGAAGCGCTCACCAGCACCTCCCGAAAAAGCTCACCTGAAGCGTCAAGCGGCACTCCCCGAAGCCTCCCGAACGTCCTCACCTACCCATCCCGCAGACACTCACCGCGCGTTCCCGCAAGGGCTCACCAGCACCTCCCGTAACGGCTCACCCGCGGTTCCCGGGAAGGCTCACCGATCGGTCCCGTATCGGCTCACCACTGCGCTCCCGAAAGCACTCACCTGCGGCTCCCGAAATACCTCACCTTTGTGTCGCGTCGGTGCCCGGGTTCGAAATTCGTGTGTCTGCACGGGCGAATCGTGCGCTGGTTCTGCCGACACGGGGAGCCGTGCATCTGTACGTCACGCCTCGTCGCGTATGCGACGTTGCAGGCACGTATCGCCTGCCGCCGGCCTCAGCGCGTTCTCGCGCTACATGTACTCGTCCCATGCAACTTGATTTGCATACCGAAGCGCCACGATGGCGCGTCGCCAGCGGTGCGCGCAGTTTGTCGAGCGAGTCCGATATCGCCGCACGCGCGCATACATGGGCATGCGGCTATGGTTGCAACTTCATCCTGAACCCCACGACGCCGGGCTCGTCGGTCGCCGACACCGCGAACCCGCACGACTTCGCCAACGCGATCATCGCCGTGTTCTCACGCAACGCCTCGCCGACCATCCATGCCGTACCGCGCGATCGCGCATATTCGATGATGCGGGTCATCATCAGCCGCCCGAGCCCCTTGCCCTTCTGATCGGGCCGCACCGCGATCGCGAACTCCGCCACCTCGTTGTCGGGGTCGGCAACCGCGCGCGCCACTGCGAGCGTGTGCGCGCGGCCCGCGCCGTCGGTAAACGACACGATGAAGGCCATCTCGCGGTCGTAGTCGATCTGCGTCATGCGCGCCACTTGCGAATGGTCGAAGCTGCGCACCGCGCCGAAGAAACGCATCCGCAGATCGTCCGGTGTCATCGCGCCCAGCAGCTCGTTGTGCGCTTCCTCGTCTTCCGGACGGATCGGACGGATCGTCACGGTCTCGCCGCGCCATTCGAGCGTCTGCTCGAGATGGCGCGGATACGGCATGATCGCGAGGCGGCTGCGTCCCGCGGCCAGCGTGATGCGCGGCGCGACGACGTAGGCCCGGTCGGACAGCACGCGCAGCGTGATCGACATCGCGACGACCTCGCGAACGTCGCATATGACTTGCGACAATGCCGTCAGCGCATCGAGCGTGGGTTCCACCGGCGCGCGGCGCGCATACGGCGAACGTTCCATCACCGCGCGGGCGAGCACCGTATTCAGCGGCGGCAGCCCGTATACGACGAACGGCGCCGATACGCCGTCCGCCGGCGGCACGACATAACGGAACACCGGACCGAAGTTCGAATCGTCGAACATCTCGACCGTGACGTCGACGACCCGCGCACTCGCAGACACATCGGCCGGCTCGCCGTATAGACCGAAGTGAGCGAGCCAGCGCAACGCCGCTTCGCCGGCCAGTTCGTGCTCGTCGGCGTCGACCATGCGGCGCGCCTCCGCCTGAGCGGATGCAACGCACTCGGCCGGTTGCGGCGGCGTACCTTCAGGCGTCTGCATCAGCAACTGCCGGCCAAGGTTGTAGTCGACGAGCCGTGCATAGGCGCGCGCGAGCCGCTGCGGCGTCGTATGCACCGGAATGCCGTTTGCGTGCAGTGCGTCGCGTGTTGCCGCATCCACGGCGCCGAAGAAACACGCAAGGATGCCGCGGTACGCATACCGCTTCGATTCGATCAGCGTGCGCGCGACCGCATCCGCCGGCGCACTGTGGGAGGTCGAATGCACGACGAATAGCGTGCCCGTTTGCGGGAACGGCGCAAGCGCCTCGATGGCCGCGCCGAAATGCTCGGGACGCGCGTTATCGCCGAGCGTCAGCGGATTGCCCGGCACGGCGAGATGGGGCAGCGCGGCCGCTACGGCCGACGTTGCGGCGGCCGGCCAGTCGGCCAGCACGTCGCGCACTTCCGCAACCGCATCGACCGCGAGTTTCGCGACGCCGGCGTCGCTCGTCACGAGCGTCGCCGCGCCGCGCGCGGCGACACGCCCCACGCCGAGCGTCTCGATCTCGTCGAGCAGATCGTCGAGCGCATCGACGCGTACCATTCCCGCGCGCTGGAACGCCGCGGTATAAAGCGCGTCGCCGGGATCCGCGCGCCCGGTGCGCAACGCGAGCACCGGCTTGTTCCGGGCCGCCGCGCGCGCCGCCGACATGAACTTGCGCGCGGCGCATACGGTGTCGAGTTCAAGCAGGATCGCGCGCGTACCGGGATCGCTGGCGAGGTAGTCGAGCACGTCGCCCGCGTCGACGTCGGCTTCGCCGCCGAGCGCGACGACATGCGAAAAACCGAGGCCGCGCGCATCGGCCCAGCCAAGCACGGCGTTCGTCAGCGCGTTCGACTGCGACACCCATGCGACGCCGCCCGATCGCACCGTATAGGCCGGCGCACCGAAGTGCGCACGCCGCGCGGGCGACATCACGCCGAGACTGCCGGGCCCGACGATACGGAGCACGAACGGCTTCGCGGCCTTGAGCGCGCGCCCGAGCGCGGCGCGATCGGCGTCGGTCCGCGCCTCGCCGACGATCACCGCGACGCGCGTGCCCAGTTCGCCGAGCTTGCGCGCGATGCCGGCCCACGTGGCAGGCGGCGTGCAGATCACCGCGACCGACGGCGGCGCCGCAAGCCGGGCGACGTCGGGCACGACCGCGTGCCCGTTCAGCTCGCGATACTTCGGATTGACCGGCCATATCGGCCCTTCGAACGCGCCGTCGAGCACGCGCGCCCACACCATCGCTCCGATACTTCCCGCGCGCGACGACGCGCCGACGATCGCAACGGACCTGGGCTGGAACAACGCATCGAGATGTCGAACGGTCACATCGGCTCCCTACGGTATCGGAAAGACGGGCTGCCCCGCACATGGCCGGGTCAGGCGTGCACGGGGCGACGCGAACTCCAAGCATAGGCGAACCGGATCCGGCTGCCTATATGCCGAACGGCTGACTGTGCGACGCGCATCAACGCCGTCAACATGGGCTCGTCATCCACGCCCTCGCACATTGCAGCAGGCGAACGCGACACGATGCGACGCTCCAGTCGCCCGTTCAAAGGTGAGGATTTACAGGAGCCATGGTGAGTGTTTTCGGGAATCGCCCGGCACACGGGTGCGATGCGCGAAAAGTGATTGCGGCAGGCAATCCGCCCGCACCGCGAAAACGGCGAATGCCGATACACGCGTCCCGCGCAATTGCCGGGCTGTTTACCGCAATTCGCGGCGATATGCGGGCGAATGGCAGCGAATTCGCGAAGCGGTATCCGTTAATCGCGCGCCGTTGTCATTCAATTCGCGATTCGGCATCGTGCCGCGGCCGCCCAAAAACAAAACGGTGCGACGGCCGCATGGCCGTTCGCACCGTCAGTGAGCGCACGAAAGGTGAGTATTTTCGGGAGTCAGTCCTTGATCAGGAAACGCGCGCGATTCTTGCCGAGCCATGCCGGCGCCCGCCCGCGGCCGCTCCACGTTTCGCCCGTCTTCGGGTTGCGGTATTTCGGCGGCAACGGGCGCTTCGGTTTGGCTGCAGCGGCCTTGCCCGCCGGGAGAAAACCGAGCTCTTCGGCCGTAATGTCGAATTCCTCGATTTTCGCCCGAATGGTGGCAATTGCATCGGCAATCGCCTTTTCGCGTTCCTTGTCGATCTTTTGCTGAAGTCTTTCGAGCTGCGCTGTCAGTTGCCTGTAGGTCGCCATATGGATGGGACTCCGTGAGTGTTATTCATGAAAAATAGCCGACTCCCAGCGAATAGAAAAGCGCTTCACCCGATCATGGTCTTCTCACCCGGTCATGTCGGGATCAATAACCGCTTTTCTTCTTGCATGCGAAGAGAAGATTTCGCACGGCGTCATCGGTCGATTGCTGGAGGACTTCGAATTCTCCGTTGCAAATGGCTCGCGCGTTGTCCGTGCAATCGCTCCAGTCGCTACCGGTGCACTGCACCTGCGTGGTCGGGCGCCCGTCCGACGTGAACAGCGGGGCCCCGCCACCGCACCCGCCGAGCCCCGCAATCAGGGCCAACAATCCGGCCCGACGCCAATGCGTTCGAGGCCACCGACAGACCGACGCAAGCATGTGTTTCATTGTTCTTTCCGTCAACCAATTTTTTAATGTCGCGAGTATGCCATGCGCTGTCCTCCCGCGTTCAGTCGGACGGGCGGTCGGGCGCGCGCTCCGGCCGGCCGCGCGTCTTGTACGGCAACGTGCGATGCGGATCGTCGGTGATGCGAACGAACACCTGCTCGACATCCGGCAGCGCGCCGAGTTCGCGCGCCAGCGCCTGCCGGTCGAACGCCGGATCCGCGCACCCTTCGACGTAAATGAAGCGGCGCTGCACGGTGATCCACAGGCTCGTGCGCTGCAGGCGGTCGGCGCCCGCGAAATGCGCTTTTGCGGCCGCGGCGATCGGCGCGTCATACATATAGGAATTCGGCTTCGTGCAGCGATGGGCGAGCCAGCACGTAGTGCCGCGCTCGACGCGGTAATGCGCGTCGTCTTCCATCTCGGCGCGCGTCATCCACGGGCCGAGTGGCAACGGGCATCCCGCGAAGTCCTGCGACAGCGCGACAAACGGATCGTTGTACCAGTTGCGCCGCGCCGCGGGCGCGTCCGCAGGGTCGGACTGCGCGAACGAGAACGTCGTCATCAGTACGGCCAGCCACCCGGCGATGCGGAGTCGCGTCATCGTAGTCTCCTGTCAGGCACTTCACCGGCGGCGTGCGTCGCGTCCGGCCTCCTCCGTCGCACCGCGCTATCGGTCGATGCCCAGTGCGCTCATTTTCTTGTACAGCGTTGCGCGCCCAATGCCGATGCGAGCCGCGGCTTCGGTCACCTTTCCGTCGCAGGCCGCCAGCGCGTCGATCAGGAATCGGCGCTCCCAGGCAGCCAATGCGTCGACATACGGCACGACCGGCGTACCCGCCGCATTCGGCGTGCCGCCGGTGTCTCGGCCGACCGGCGACGCAGCAGCGCGCGTGCCCGCAGGCACGCTGTCCGGCCCCATGCGCACCGGGCCGAGGAATGGCGCGAGCGCATCCGCATCGATGACCGCGCGATCCGACAGCATCAGCGCGCGCTCGAGCGTGTTGCGCAACTCGCGCACATTCCCCGGCCACGGGTATGCGCACAGCATCCGCAACGCATCGTCGGTCAGCTCGCAGTGCGCGGCGCGGCCGTGCTGCGCCGCCAGCTCCTCGAGCGTTGCGTAGACGAGCGCCGCGATGTCCGACGCACGCTCGCGCAGCGGCGGTGCGTGAATCGTCAGCACATTGAGCCGGTAGTACAGATCCGCGCGGAAGCGGCCGGCCTCGACCAGCGCCGGCAGATCGGCGGACGTGGCCGCGATGATGCGCACGTCCGCACGCACGATCCGGTTCGAGCCGACCGGTTCGAACTCCTTGTCCTGCAGCACGCGGAGCAGCTTGCCCTGCAGCGGCAGCGGCATGTCGCCGATCTCGTCGAGAAACAGCGTGCCGCGATCGGCCAGCTCGAACTTGCCCACGCGCCCTTTGCGATCGGCGCCGGTATACGCGCCCGGCGCGGCGCCGAAGAATTCGGTTTCAAGCAGCGTGTCGGGTATCGCCGCGACGTTGACCGTCACGAGCGGCTGGAGCGCGCGCGCCGATGCCGCGTGGATCGCATGCGCGAGCAGTTCCTTGCCGGTGCCCGTCTCGCCGAGCAGCAGAACCGGCGAATCGACCTGCGCGGCGCGGCGCGCCTGCCGCTTCGTTTCAAGGCTTGCCGCGCTCGTGCCGACGAAGCTCGCGAACGTGTATTTCGCGCGGCGCGCCTGCGCGAGCGAACGCTGCGTCGCGATCAGCTGCTGCTGAAGCTGCGCGTAACGGGAAAAGATCGGCGTGAGCGTCTTCAACTGGTCGAACAGCGCGAAGCCAATCGCGCCGACGGTCTCGCCCGCCTCGTTCTTCAGCGGCAGCCGCGTGACGACGAGCGGCTCGCGGCCCGTCTCCATGATGTCGAGCAGGATCGGCTGTCCGGTCGATACGACCTCGCGCATCAGGCTGTTCGGAATCACCGCCTCGCAGTCGAGCCCGACCGCCTGCTGCGGATCGGCGAAGCCGAAGCGCGCCGCATAACGTTCGTTCATCCACACGACCCGCGCGTCGCGATCGACGACCACCGTGCCCGCACTCGAATCCTCGAACGTGCGAAACAGCGATTCGGCCGCGCGCCGCAGCACGTCGCCGTAATTCACAGGCAGGCGGGCCCAGTCGTTCATCATCGTGTCGTCGTCTCCGCGTATGCTTGGCCGAATGTCTCTGGAACGAGACGAAGTATCTCACTTTGGAGACATGCCGCAACGCCTTGTCGGGGAAAGCCCTGCTCGCTTCGGGCTGCCGTCCTGAAGGCCAATTCGTCTCCAGATGGAGACGATTTATGTAGAATCGTCAGACATTGGCCGGCGCGGGCCGCCCGGCCGGCGCCGGAACCACGTCCGGCGGCGCAGTCCGGCCGATGGCACGAAACCTGCACGACCCCGAACCGGTCCGCGGCGCGCTCCGCGATCGAACAACAACCAAAGCCATTCCAAGCTTTTAGGAGACTCCCTTGTCTTTCGTGATCGTCCTCGCCGCGCTGGCGTTCCTGATGTTTGCCGCGTATCGCGGCTACAGCGTGATCCTGTTCGCGCCCATCGCCGCACTAGGCGCCGTCCTGCTGACCGAACCCGCCGCCGTCGCCCCGGTCTTCTCCGGCATCTTCATGGAGAAGATGGTCGGCTTCGTCAAACTCTATTTCCCGGTGTTCATGCTCGGCGCCGTGTTCGGCAAGGTGATCGAGCTGTCCGGGTTCTCCGAGTCGATCGTCCATGCGGCCATCCGATATATCGGCCGCTCGCGCGCGAATGCGGTGATCGTCGCGGTGTGCGCGCTGCTCACCTATGGCGGCGTATCGCTGTTCGTCGTGGTGTTTGCCGTCTATCCGTTCGCGGCCGAGCTCTATCGCCAGAGCAACATTCCGAAGCGGCTGATGCCGGGCGCGATCGCGCTGGGCGCGTTCTCGTTCACGATGGACTCGCTGCCGGGCACGCCGCAGATCCAGAACATCATCCCGACCACGTTCTTCAAGACGACCGCGTGGGCCGCGCCGGTGCTGGGCACGATCGGCTCGCTGTTCATCATCGTCGTCGGTCTTACGTATCTGGAATGGCGCCGCCGTTCGGCGATGGCGAAGGGCGAAGGCTACGGCACGTCGCTCGTCAACGAGCCGGAGCGCGTCGAGGCGAAGTCGCTGCCGCATCCGGCGCTGGCGATCCTGCCGCTGATCCTCGTCGGCGTGTCGAACTTCGCGTTCACGAAGCTGATCCCGCAGTGGTACGGCGCCGCGTCGTACACGGTCGCGCCGGAAGTGCTGCCCGGCGTGCATGCGCCCGTCACGACGTCGATCAAGACGGTCGTCGCGATCTGGTCGGTCGAAGCCGCGTTGCTGCTCGGGATCGTGCTGGTCATCCTGACCGCGTTCAAGCGCGTCAGCGGCCGCTTCGCCGCGGGCTCGAAAGCCGCCGTTGCCGGCGCGCTGCTCGCCGCGATGAACACCGCGTCGGAATACGGCTTCGGCGGCGTGATCGCTGCGCTGCCGGGCTTTCTCGTCGTCAGCGATGCGCTGAAGAGCATTCCGAACCCGCTCGTGAACGCGGCGGTGTCGGTCAGTTCGCTCGCGGGCATCACGGGTTCGGCGTCAGGCGGCATGAGCATCGCGCTCGCGGCGATGTCGGACCTGTTCATCAAGGGCGCGCAGGCGGCCAACATTCCACTGGACGTGCTGCACCGCGTCGTCGCGATGGCCAGCGGCGGCATGGACACGCTGCCGCACAACGGCGCGGTGATCACGCTGCTCGCGGTCACCGGCCTCACGCACCGCGAGTCGTACCGCGACATTTTCGCGGTCACGCTGATCAAGACGGTCGCCGTCTTCTTCGTGATCGCCGTGTACTACACGACGGGCCTGGTTTAATTCGCAGCACCGGGCGGCGTTCCGACGAACCCGCCCTGCGCCGGCCGCATCGACGCGGCCGGCGCACGGTTCCTCCCGCCTTTCCCAGTTCGTCCGACTGTTCGCCCATTCCCCCCATTGTTGCCGGCAGCAGAACACTGCGTTGGGAGCGATCGCATTTTTCCCGCGCGTGGCCGGGCCTACACTGGTTTCACCCGCTGCCGCTTCGTCGCGCGAACAAGTCGAATGAAGGCCGGCCGCCCCGACGGACACATGGAGGTTCTCGATCATGAAGCGCCTGATCCCAGCAATTGCCATCGCCGTGGCCGTGTCGGCGCCGCTCGCCGCGCACGCGCAATCGAAGCCGCCGCTGACGCGCGCGCAGGTCCATGCCGAAGTAAAGGCGCTCAAGCAAGCCGGCTTCCAGCCGAGCGACTGGTTCTATCCGGCCAGCATCGTGTCCGCCGAGGCAAAGATCGCCCGCCAGCAAAACAGCGGATACGGCAACGATCGCGGCGCATCGTCCGAATCGAGCCAGTAAGCGATAGCAATAACGCCGCGGCGGCCACCCGCGGCGCCGCGTCACCCAGTCACGCCTTTACCGGCTGAATCAGTTTCTCGCATGCCGCTGCCTGCGGGTCCCCCGCCGGCAGCTTGGTGCAAACCGCGTCGAACTGCTTCACGACCGACCTGACCGACGCATCATGCGCGCCCGCGCCGCGCCAGCGGTTCAGTTGCGTGACGACCTTGGTCAGCGCGCGAAGGTTCGCGCCGTAAAACGCGTCGCGGGTCTTGCCGGCCTGCGCGAGCACACTCGTCGCAATCGCCTCGATCCGCGCCGAATCGTCCGGCGCCAACGCGACCGCGTTCGCGAAATAGGTCGCGCCCCAGCGCAGCTTCGTCGCCGGGCCGCTCGCCGAATCGTATGCCTTCCGATACCAGTCGAGCGCCGCGGCATTGTCGCCGCGCGCCTTCGCGTTCGCCGCCAATCCCGACATGAAGTAGTACGGCGTCGACGAACGCGGCAGCTCGGCCTTCAGCAGCACGTCCGATTCGTCGTACAGCCCTGCGTCGGTCAGCGTGTCCGCCGCTTCGCTGACGAGCGCCTGCCGTTCGTACGCATTCGCGGCGCCCTGCACCGACGCGGCGATCCGCTTGCGGACGGTAGCGACCAGCGCCGGCGCTTCGAGCGGGCGGCCGCCGCGTGCGTCGCCGCGCGCCAGCAGCACGCGGCCGTGCAATGCCATCAGCCGGTCGATCGACGATAGCGTGGTGTCGGTCGACAGGCGCGCAAGCGCAGTGTCGTATGCGGCGCGCAGCGCGCCGTCGTTGCCGAGGTACGCGACCACGCGCGCGGGCGCCGCAACCAGCACGTCGGAGTCGGCCCGCGCGAGCGCCGGCTCGCGCAGCACCGCACGCAGCGCATCGGCGAGCGCCGGCTTGTCGAGCGCACCGGCCTGCGCGGGATCGTCCGACGCCGCGACCACCGCCGACTTCAGCGCGAAACGCGCGGCATCCGCCTTCGAGCCAGCCGCGCGCGCACGTTGCGACAGCGTCTGCAGCGTCACCGCGACACGATCGGCCGGCACCGGCAGCGCGCCGTCGGTATCCCACGAATAGTCGGCAAGCAGATGCCACTCGTCCGGCGTAAGCGCCGTGCCGCCGTTCAGCGCAGCCGCGAGCGTCTGCCGTACCGGGTGTGTGGCCGTCATCCCGAGCGACAATGCCTGCATGTAGCGGTCGAGATCGGCTTCGCCCGGCAGCCGCGTCACCTCGGTGCCATCCGGACGGAACAGGATCATCGTCGGATAGCCGTGCACCTTGAAGCGCTCGCCGAGCTTCTGCGCGCTTTCGGTGTCGCCGTCGAGATACACCGGCACGAAGAACGACGAACGCGTCTTGAACGCCTGCTGGCTGAAGATCGTCGACTTCACCTGGTTGCACGACGGGCACCACACCGCGCCCCAGTACAGCAGCAGCGGCTTGCCGGTGCGCTTCGCGAGCGCGAACGCGGCATCGACGTCACCGTGCTGCCACGCGATGCCGGGCGGCAGATGGGCGGCGTCGGCCGACGGGTTCGAGACGACCGCGCGTTGCGGCGGGTTGGCGGCAAGCACCGCACCCGTGGCGGCGAACAGGCAGGCAGCTGTCAGATGACGGAGAACGATTTTCATCGAGACGGGTTCCGTTGAAAGAAACGTTGCGGGAAGCGGCGTCGCGCGACAAGTGGGCGCTGCATGTCAGCAGCCCATCGACGCGCGGAAGCCGCGAAGCAAAAACATGTCGAAGCGGCGAAACAACCAAAGGCGTCGACAAGCGAGCGATACAGGCTGAAACCAGCCGTTTGCGCCACGCAAGCATCGACGCCGAAACGGATAACCGGGCTGCTGTGCGCATACCACGCACCGCGCAATCGCGGGAGCCGCGACGACAGCAGCGGCCGGCAAATCGCTCGACGATACGATTCGCACGGCCGATTGAAAACGAACGAATTCTCGAATGAATATGACGTGCGGTAATGCAGCCCGGACTGCACATCCGGCCGGCGCGACGATGCACGTCGCCGCACGCACGCTTCATTGCCGGCGATCCGTCCGATCGATTCGGTGCGCGGACCGGCAGGTAACGCACGACGCCACGCCTCGCGAACACGCGCCGGTACGCGCGGATACACCCGCATTGCGTCGACGGCGTGCGTGTCGCCGTGCCGGATCGTGATGTCGGTCATGACCAGGGGGAAATCGAAATATCGGGCTGCGTCTGCTGCTGCAACAACACAACGACGCATCGAGCTTATCCGATTTCAACCGAATGAAACATGGCCGCTGAACGGCGCAATGCCGTTGCCCGCGCAACCATATGACGTCACGCGAGTTTCATGCAATCGGCAATTCCTTCCTGCCCGCATCGACGCAAATCGGTAATTCATTACCATTCCTCGTGCGTCGCACGCGCGCCATGAATTAGTTGTGCACGCAACGTCGACCGAAGGCACACGATGTCACTTCCACATCACGTCGACGTCATCTGCGCGCCCTGGACTGGCCGCCGCCCTGACCGGCACGCGCCGGCCGCATGTGCCGACATCCTGCTCCGCGCATCACGAGCGCGCGGCGACCAGGATCGCGACAACGGCAGACGCCTTCGAACGCACACGCATCGCCGACCGCGCAACGGCAACGACGCAGATCGGCGCGTATCGCCGCGCGGTGTGCGGCGACCTGGCGAGCGCGTTCAACTTCCGCGCGCCGAACCACGAGCCGCTGCCGGCGCTCGCGGGCCGCGCGACGAAGAGCGACGTCGACGCGCTCAGCGCCGCGCAGCAGGTCGCCCCGAAGATCGCGCCGCCGGCCGCACCGTCACTGCCCGCGCAGGCCGTCGGCGTGCGCCCGTCGTGCGCGCTGCCGTACGAGCTGCATGCGCGCGCGCAAGCGGACGCACGCAACGGCATCGTCACGCTGAAGTTCGCGAGCACCGGCCCCGCGGCGGCAAAATCCCACGTCTACGACAAGCTGCACCTCGACCGCGTGCCGCGCCGCTACGTCGCCGAGCCGGGCAAGGCGCTGAGCGGCAGTCGCGGACGAGGCGGCAAATACGACCTGTGGGTGCTCGGCCTGAACGGTTATCACCGCCGCTTCACCGGCGACTTCGCCCGGTTCGCCGGCGCACGTGCGCCGCATCCGGAAAGCCGCGTCGGCTACGCGGGCGCAAGCGGCAACCTGCATTTGCGGCTGCGCAACCACGGCGGTGGCGCCGTCCGCTTCACGGTGAGGTCGAACCAGGTGTACGGCCCGCTGTCCGTCCGCGGCGCAAACGACGATCGCGGGCACGCCAACGACACGGGCGCGACCTGGACCGTCACGGTGCGCGCCGGCGACCAGTCGGAATTGCACTTGGAAGCTCGACTCGACCGGCCACTGGTAAGACTTCATCGTGACCGCCGACAGCGGTGCGACCTTCTCGCGCCGCATCGCCGGGCGCGTCGAAACGGGCCGGCACTCGGTCAGCGATCCGGCAACGTGGCTCCGTGACCGCTTTTGACCGCAGTCGCACCGGCGCGCCCGAGGCACTGGCCGGCCACCGGCCGCGGCGCGGCGGGATCGGGCTGAAACGCCCGCCCGGCGCGGCTCAAACATCAGAAGGATAGGTGGTGCAGCCCTCATTTCGTGCCCACGAAAATGCTCGGTGTCGCGGCCCGTTCGCGTTAAACTTCATCAAGCTGCATTCAACAACGACATCTTCGCCCACCCGGCAAACACGACAACGAGGATAGGTTCGATGCGCACTACCGGCTCATCCGGGGCAATGACCCTGCTCACCGAACACGACCCGGCCGACGGCCGTGAACTGCGCTCGCTCCGGCTCGAATCGACCGGCGACGGCAAGAGCGTGCTGCTGATCGAGATCGACGAACGCAAGCCCGGCATTCACCGCGAGGTCCGCTACGAGATCACGCCGGCCGAGCTGATCGCGGCGATTCGCTCGCACGGCGCCGAACTGCCCGGCGAGAACCACGGCGCCGCGTCGCTCGCACGCACCCCGTCCTGAAGTCGACCGGTGAGCCGTGCGTCGCGCACCGGCTCACCTTCCCCACCGCATCTCCCTGACGCCGCCAGGCGCTTTCCGTCATTCCCCTCCGTCGGCTTGAAAATGGCCGATAATCGGCCCATCTGCGCATCCCGTTCACGCGCTTTCTTTTGGGCCAGCCGCCATGCTCCGTGACCTCGTCGCCCAATACGGGCCGCTTCTCGTGTTCGCCAACGTGCTGGCAGCCGCCGTCGGTCTGCCGGTGCCGGCGATGCCGACGCTGGTGCTGTTCGGCGCGATGGCGGCGATGCATCCGGCGATGATCGGCTCGCAGCTCGTGACGGTGCTCGCGCTGTCGGTGCTTGGCGCGCTGATCGGGGACACCGTGTGGTACGTCGCCGGGCGGCGCTACGGCGGCGCAACGCTGAAAACGATCTGCCGGCTGTCGCTGTCGCGCGATACCTGCGTGAAGAAGACCGAACGCTTCTTCGGCCGCTACGGCGTGCGCGTGCTCGCGGTAGCACGGTTCATTCCCGGGCTGTCGCTGGTATCGGTGCCGATGGCCGGCGCGCTCGGCACGCGCTATCGCACGTTCGCCGGTTACGATGCGCTCGGCGCCGCGCTGTGGACGATCGTCGGGCTCGTCGCGGGGGTCGTGTTCTACCGCCAGATCGACTGGCTGTTCGCCGGCGCGAGCCGGCTCGGCCGCGCGGTGCTGCTGGTGATCGTCGCGCTGCTGGCGATCTATGCGGCCGTGCGCTGGATGCGCCGCCGCGCGCTGATCCGCCAGCTCGCGAGCGCGCGCATTGGCGTCGACGAACTCGACCGGCTGATGAACGACCCGGCCGCGCCGGTGCTGCTCGACGTGCGTTCGCCCGAGCATCGCAAGCTCGACCCGTTCACGATTCCGGGCGCGCAGTTCGCGGACGAGCGAAACATCGCGGACATCGTCGCGCGTTATCCGCTGTCGCAGAAGTTCGTCGTGTACTGCTCGTGTCCGAATGAAGTGACGGCCGCGCTGATGGCCAAGCGCCTGCTCGACGCGGGCTTCACCGATGCGCTGCCGCTGCGCGGCGGCCTCGATGCGTGGCGCGACACCGGGCGCCAGCTCACGTCGCTGGTGGAAGAAATGCCCGCCGCGAACGATCCGGTGGCGGGACTGCACAAGCCGGCCTGAGCACACGGGCTGCAGGCCGGCCGCACAAGACGGGAACGTCGGACAAACCGACAGGGGACGAGGCGTCCCCCGTCGATCAGAACGCGTGCAGCGGCACGTTCACGACCAGCCGGTACTCCTTGTTGGTCGCGTCCGAGTAGTGTGCGGAACCGTTGTGCCACATCGCGATGAACGTGACCTTCGTGTCCTTCAGCTTGCCGCTCTGGAACGTGTACGACGGGATGAAGCCGAATTCGTGGTGACGGCCCTGCACCGGCGCGCCGTTGCTCCAGTAGATGCTCGACTTGCTCGGATCGTTCGCGGCGCCGGCGCTGCCGTCCGCGCCCCAGCCCGTCACGCCCCAGATCATCGCCTTGAAGCCAGGCAGGCCCGCTTCCTTGCCGTAGAACGTGTAACGCAGCTGCAGCGACTTCTCGTGCGGCGCGTTGTAGTCGACGTCCATCGAGTTGGTCAGGAAGATGCCGTTCGTTTCGTTCAGGTAGTCGAAGAACTGGTCGCCCAGCACCTGCTGATAACCGAGCAGCAGCTCGTGCGGGCCGTGCTGCGCGGCGAGCGACAGGCTGTACGCGTTGTTGTTGATCTTGCCCTGCAGCGCGTCGCCCGTGTCGTGCGTCGAGTAAACGTTACCGAAGCCGGTCCACTTGATCGACTTCGTATCGCCGATGCTGTGCTTCACCGACGCGTAGTACTGATGCCACACGTCGTCGGCCTGGTTCGCGTACAGCGCGACTTCGCCGTTCGGCGAGTAGTCCCACGTGCCGCCGACGTAGGTCAGGCGATTGACGCGCGTACCGCCGTACTGCGTCGTCAGGTTCGTGAGCGTGGTATGGCCGCGCGCGTCGGTCTTCGTGAAGCTGCCGGCCTCGAGCATCACGTTCTTGAATTCATTGCTGACGATCGTCGCGCCGAGGAACGTCGGCGGCAACGCGCGGTTGTCGTGCTGCTCCATGAACGGGTTGTCGACGGCCTGCAGACCGTACTTGACCACCGTGTTCGAGATGCGCGCCTTTACGTCGTAGATGCCCGGATACGCCCACGCGAGCTGGTTCGAACCGCCGCCGCCCTTCGCGATGTGCACCATGCTGCCGGCGCCGGCGCCGCCGTCGAGCTTCAGCGCCGCATACAGCGACGCGTCGAACCCGATGCCGATCAGGCCGGTCGTATAGCCCGACTCGAAGTTCGCCATCGCGCCCTGGACCCACGCGTGACGATGCGGCCCGCCCTTGTTGTCGAGCGTGTCCGAATAGTTGCGGAACAGGAAGTTCAGATGGCTATCGGCGATGAAGCCGTTCGACTTCGACTGCGCCGACGGCTCGTCCGGCGGCGTGACCGCCTGGGTCGCTTCCGCGTTGATGATCGCGTTCGGGGTCGTTGCCTGCGCAACCGATGCGCCCGTGCCGGCGGCAGGCGCGGCCTGCGCGACCGTCAGCGGTGCGGGGGCCGCGTCGTCGGCGTGCGCGACGCCGCTCAGCGATACGCCGGCGAGTGCCGGCAGGCCCCATGCAAGCAGCATCTTCGATGCCGTCCCGATCGTTTTCTGCTTTTTCATCGTCATTCTCATCTTGTGTTGATGTCGTCCACGCCGGTCTGCGATCCGCTTCCGGCCCCCCGGCGAGCCCGGTTACGGACGCGCCTTTACCCGCGGCGCGAAGGTCGTTCGCGCCGCACCCTGCCCCTGTTGACCTGCCTGGTTATGTTTGCTGCGTCACTTCACGCCGCCACGCCCGCCCGGATGCACGCGACACGCGCCGCCGAGCCGTGCCGCACTTCCGGCAGCGGCACGTCCTGCGCACACGCGTCGATCGCGACCGGGCAGCGCGTGCGGAACGCGCAGCCGGACGGCGGGTTGAGCGGCGACGGCATCTCGCCCGCCAGCAGCATCGGACGGCGAGCACGCTCGCGCGCCGGCTCCGGCGTCGGCGCCGCATCGAGCAGCGCCTTCGTGTACGGGTGCTGGGGCACGCCGTACACGTCATGCCGCGTGCCGAACTCCATCACGCGGCCGAGATACATCACGAGCACGCGCTGGCTGATGGCCTTGACCACCGCCAGGTCGTGCGCGACGAACAGATAGGACAACGACAGTTCGCGTTGCAGATCGCGCAGCAGGTTCACGATCTGCGCCTGGATCGACACGTCGAGTGCCGATACGGGCTCGTCGCAGATCACGAGTTTCGGCTCGCCGATCAGCGCGCGCGCGATGCCGACACGCTGGCATTGTCCGCCCGAGAATTCGTGCGGGTAACGCAGCAAGTGATGTGCGTTCAGGCCGACGCGTTCGAGCATAGTGACCACGCGGCGGCGCACTTCGGCGCGGCCGAGGCCGGCGTGGTGCGTGACCAGCGGCTCCGCGACGATCTGCTCGATCGTCATGCGCGGATCGAGCGACGCGAGCGGATCCTGGAAGATCATCTGCACTTCGCGGCGCATCGCGGTGCCGCGCAGGTGATCGGGCGCGACCGCTTCGCCGCGCCAGCGCACCGTGCCCGCCGTCATCGGCACGAGGCCGATCAGCGCGCGCGCGAGGGTCGACTTCCCGCAGCCCGACTCGCCGACGAGCCCGACCGTCTCGCCGCGCTTCACGTCGAACGACACGCCGTCGACGGCGCGCAGCGTGCCCTTCGGCGACCAGGGATAGCCGCCGAGCGGCACGCGAAAATGCACCTTCAGATCGTCGACGGACAGCAGCGTGTCGTCCGTCGCGCCGGCATGGCGGCGTTCATCGACGCTCATCGCAGGCCTCCCGTCAGATCGGCCAGCGGCCGGTGGCACGCACGCACCGCCCCCGCCGCGCCATAGGTTTCGAGCGCGGGGCGCGCCGAGCCGCAGCGCTCCTCCGCATACGTGCAGCGTTTCGCGAACGCACAGCCGGCCGGCGCGGTGCCGGGCATCGGCGGATTGCCGGGAATCGCGACGAGCGGTGCGTCGTCGGCATCGGTCAGGCGCGGCAGCGCATTGAGCAGGCCAATCGTGTACGGATGCGACGGCGCCGCGAAGATCGATTCGGCCGGCGCGTATTCGACGGTGCGGCCCGCATACATGACCATCACGTCGTCCGCGAGGCCGGCGACCACCCCCATGTCGTGCGTGATCAGCACGATCGCGGTGCCGCGCTCGCGATTCAGCTCGCGCAGCAGGTCGATGATCTGCGCCTGCACGGTCACGTCGAGCGCGGTGGTCGGCTCGTCGGCGATCAGGATTTCCGGTTCGGACAGCAACGCCATCGCGATCATCACGCGCTGGCGCATGCCGCCGGAGAACTCGTGCGGATACATGCGGATGCGGCGCGCCGCATCGGGAATCCGCACCGACTCGAGCGCCTCGATCGCGCGCTTCGTCGCGTCCTTGCGCGACAGCTTGCGATGCAGCTGCAGCGTCTCGGTCATCTGCCGCTCGATCGTCAGGAACGGATTGAGCGACGTCATCGGATCCTGAAAGATCATCGCGATCCGGTCGCCGCGCACCGCGTTCAGCGCACGCGTATCCATCTCAAGCAGGTTTTCGCCGCGATAGCGCGCGGCGCCCGTCGTCGTGCCGTTGCCGGCCAGCAGGCCGAGCAGCGCCATCACGGTCTGGCTCTTGCCCGATCCCGATTCGCCGACGATGCCGAGCGTCTTGCCCGCTTCGAGCGAGAACGACACGCCGCTCACGGCGTCGATGGGCGCGGCGTCCTTGCGCGTGAAGCGCACACCGAGGTTTTCAACTTCGAGCAGTGCAGTCATGTCAGCCTCCGCCGGGCCGCCCCAAGGAGGCTGACTGCCCCCTCGGGGGGCAGCGAACGCAGAGAGCGTGGGGGTTGTTTCATCGTCAGCCTCCGCCGGGCCGCCCCAAGGAGGCTGACCGCCCCCTCGGGGGGCAGCGAACGCAGAGAGCGTGGGGGTTGTTTCATCGTCAGCCTCCGCCGGGCCGCCCCAAGGAGGCTGACTGCCCCCGGAGGCAGCGAGCGTAGAGAGCGCGAGGGTAGTTTCATGTTTAGCGGTCCTTCGGGTCGAGCGCGTCACGCAGGCCGTCGCCAACGAAGTTCACGCAGTAGAGCGTCACGCAGAGCATGACGGCCGGCGCCAGCAGCAGCCACGGCATCGATTCGAGTTTCTGCGCGCCGTCCTGGATCAGTACGCCCCAGCTCGTCATCGGCTCCTGCACGCCGAGGCCGAGGAACGACAGCACCGATTCGGTCAGCACGATGTTCGGCACGGATACGGTCGCGTACACGACGACCACGCCGAGCAGGTTCGGCACCACGTGGCGCAGCACGATCGACGCCGGCGACACGCCAATCGCGCGCGCCGCATCGACGAACTCGCGGTTGCGCAGCGACAGCGTCTGGCCGCGCACGACGCGCGCCATGTCGATCCACGAGAACGCGCTGATGGTCAGCACGACCAGCATGAACGAGCGGCCGAACAGGGTCATCATCAGGATCGCGATGAGCAGGTACGGGATCGCGTACATCATGTCGACCACGCGCATCATCGCGGAGTCGACGCGGCCGCCCGCGAAGCCGGCGGTCGCGCCCCACGCGACGCCGAACAGGCCGGACACCAGCGTGCCGAGCAGGCCGACCTCGATCGACACGCGGCCGCCGATCAGCGTGCGCACGAGCAGGTCGCGGCCGAGCTCGTCGGTGCCGAACCAGTGCTGGTTCGCGAGCGTCGGCGGCAGGCTGATCGCGGCCCAGTCGCTCGCGGCAGGGTCGGCGGCGAGCAGCCACGGGCCGACGAAGCACGCGAGCGTGATCAGCGCGAGCAGCACGAGGCTGAACACTGCCGCGCGGTTGTGAAGGAAGCGCGCGAACGCGAGCGCGAGCGGCGAGCGCGAACGCGGCGGCGAGTCGGTCTGCACGGGCAGACTGACGACGGGAGTAGTCGGAGTCATCGCAGTGCCTCGCTCAATAACGGATACGCGGATCGAGCCACGCATACGCGAGGTCGACCAGCAGGTTGAACAGCACCGCACAAACGGTCGTCAGCACGACGAGGCCGAGCACCAGCGTGTAGTCGCGGTTGATCGCACCGTTGACCACGAGCTGCCCGAGCCCCGGCAGCGCGAACACCGACTCGGTGACGACGGCCGCGGTGATCGACGTGATGCATACCGTGCCGAACAGCGACACGACCGGCATCAACGCGGGCTTGAGCGCGTGGCGCAGCACGATCGTCGAGCCGGGCAGCCCCTTCGCGCGGGCGGTGCGGATGTAGTTGCTCGACAGCGTCTCGATCATCGAGCCGCGCATCACGCGGGCGAGCAGCGACACGTTGATGAGGGTCAGCAGCGCGATCGGCAGCAGCCGGTACCGCCAGCCGCCGTCACCCCAGCCGCCGGCCGGCAGCCAGCCGTTGCCTTGCGACGTCTTCAGCAGAATCGCGAAGATCCACACCATCACCGGGCCGAGCACGAACGGCGGCACGACGTTGCCGAAGTTGCCGATCAGCATCACGAAGCGGTCGATCACGCTGTCGCGGCGCACGGCCGCCACGGTGCCGAGCAGCACGCCGAACACGATCGAGATCGGGATCGACACGCCGCCCACGCCGAGACTCACGGGGAGCGCCTTCTTCACGAGATCGTTCACCGACCAGTCGACGTAACGGAACGACGGGCCGAGATCCCCTTGCAACAGCGAACCGAGATACAGCAGGTACTGCTTCCACAGCGGCTCGTCGAGGTGGTATTTCGCGTTCAGGTTCGCGAGCGTCGCCGCGGACAGCTGCTTCTCCGTATCGAACGGACCGCCGGGCGTGAAGTGCAGCAGCAGGTAGCAGACGGTGATGACGGCAAGAATCGTCGGCACCGCCCACAACGTGCGTCTCAATGCGTAGGCCAGCATGATCGCTCCGCTCAGTGCTTGATCAGGTACATGTCCTGCGAAGCACGCATGTCGATCACGTTCTTCAGCGAGTAGCCGCCGACGTACGGCTTCACGAGGCGGTCGGCCGAGTACTGGAACAGCGGCACCATCGGCGTGTCGTTCATCGCCATGTCGTGCGCCTGCGTGAGCAGCGCCGTGCGCGCCTTGTCGTCGAGCTTCTGGTTGCCTTCCTCGACGAGCGCGTCCATCTGCTTGTTGCAGTAGCCGACGGTGTTCTGCGAGCTGCCGCAGCGGATCAGGTCGAAGAAAGTCATCGCGTCGTTGTAGTCGGCGAACCAGCCGTCGCGTGCGATCTGCACCTTGCCGTCATGGCGCTCCTTCATCAGCACCTTGAACTCGACGTTCTCGAGCTTCGTGTTGATGCCGAGCTTCGTGCGCCATTCCGATGCGGCGAACAGCGCGACCTTCTTGTGCAGGTCGTTGGTGTTGTACGTGAGCGTGAACGACAGCGGTTTCGCGTCCGAATAGCCGGCCTGCTTCAGCAGGTCCTTGGCGGTCGCGACGCGCTTGGCCATCGGCCACGACGCCCATTCCGGCGTGAACGGCTGCACGCCCTTCGTGCCGTTCGGCATCAGCCCGTACATCGGCTTCTCGCCGGCCTGCGTGAGCTTCGACGTGAGCACGTCGCGATCGATGACCATCGACAGCGCCTGGCGCACGCGCTTGTCCTTCAGCGCGGCGTCGCTGTTGTTCAGGTAGTAGTAGTAGGTCGCGAGCTGCAGGCCCGGACGCAGTTCGCTGCCGAACTGCTTGCTGACCTGCTGGAAGATGCCCGACGGAATCGAGTAGCTGTAGTCGATCTGGCCGGCCTGGTACATGCGCATCGCGGTTTCGTCGCTTTCGATCGGCAGGTACGTGACCTTGTTGATCACGACCTTCGACGCATTCCAGTACTTCGCGTCCTTCGTCGCGACGATGCGGTTGTTCGGCTGCCAGTCGACGAGCTGATACGCGCCGTTGCTGACGATGTTGCCGGGGCGCGTCCAGGCGTCGCCGAATTTCGCGACGGTGTCCTTGTTCACCGGCGCGAGCGGCGCCATCGCGGTCAGCTCGGGGAAGAACGCGACGGGCACGTCGGTCGTCACTTCGAGCGTGTACGGATCGACCGCGCGCACGCCGAGCGTCGTCGGCGCGGCCTTGCCGGCGATGATGTCCTTCGAGTTCTTGATGAACTCGACGAGGATCGTGTACTTCGAGCCGGTCTTCGGATCGACGAGGCGTTGCCACGAATAGACGAAATCGGCGGCCGTCACCGGCTGGCCGTTGCTCCACTTCGCATCGTGGCGCAGCTTGAAAATCCACGTCTGCGGCGTCTTGCGCTCCCACGATAGCGCGACACCCGGCACGACCTGGCCGGCCGCGTCGATGCGCGCGAGCCCTTCGAACAGGTCGAGGCCGATCGTGTTGCCCGTCCACGACTCGATGTGCGCGGGGTCGAGCGACTCGACTTCGGCAGGAACCTGGCGCGTCAGGTCCTGTTGCGCAGCGAGCGCGACGTTCGACGGAACGGTCACGGCGTGTGCGGCGGGCGTCGTCAGGGCGAGCGCGGCCAGCACGGCCGACATGGCATGCAAGGATTTCATCGTGGCGATCTTGAGAAAGTTGTTCGGTGGGCGTCGCGCGGCGAATGCCGCGACTTACGCGTGAGACGCTGACGGGTACAGCGATTGAGGAGGCCCGTGATTCTCGTATTGCATCTTAGTATTCCTTACGTTTCTTTCGACAGATATTCCGTCGCGGAAACGAAGGAATACCCGTGCGTTAGAACAGCCTTGGCGTGCCGACCCAGACCACCACCGATTCGATCTTCGCGGTGTTGACCCAGCTGTGCGGGACCGTCGACTGATAGTGCGAACTGTCGCCGGCCTGCAGGACGAACGTCTTGCCTTCCAGCGTCAGCGACACTTCCCCTTCAATCACATACAGGAACTCCTCTCCGGCATGTGTCGTTACCTCCGACCGTTTCTGCCCCGGCGGCATCCGCACGAGGATCGCCTCGAGCTGACGCCCTTCGGACACGTTCGTCAGTCTCGCGAACAGGTTCGCCGAATCGGCGAATCCGAAGAAGCGCAATTGCTCGCCTCTGCAGACCGAGCGTTCTTCGCTCGGCGTATCCACGAAATACTGCACCGTCACACCGAGCGCCTGGGCGATACCGGCCAGCGACGTCAGCGACGGCGACGCGAGCCCGCGTTCGACTTGAGACAGAAACGGCTTCGAAATCCCCGCGGCGGTAGCGGTGTCGTCGAGCGTGCGCTTTAGTCGTTGGCGCAACGCGCGAATCTTGCTTCCGAGTGCGGCAGCGTCTGCCGCTCGCGAGTTTTCAGTGGGGGGAACCATAGCAGGCCGAAAAGTGGTCGTCAAAAAATGTTTGATGGAAAGTAACTAAGTTAATTCGAGATGGCTTAATCTTCGGGTTCGCGCACGTCTTCGGCATTGAGCCCGGTGCACTAAACAGGGCCCGAAGCGAGCGAAACGACGCGCTATCTTGCCAGACTCGCCGGCTTCACAGGCAAGCTGCAAGCGGCTCTCCGGGAATTTGCGGAGAACGGGCGCGAAGCTTACAAGTAAATGATGAGACGAATGTTCCTGAAAGCTGCTGCCATATCGGGAGTTTCCCTGAGTGGCGCGGACCTGACGCACCGGACCGGCAAACGTTACCACTCGCGCGCCGGTCGGGGCCTCGCCCCGCCTTTCGAGGCGGAGTCCGACCCCGGCCCGGGCTAACCCGCCCGACAGCTCCATCGCCGACGCCAAGCCTACCCGGCCACCGTGCTCCGGCGCCAGTTCGACCCCCAGGCGACGCGCGATCCGCGCCGTCCGTTTCAAACGAGATTGATGATGCACGCACCTGTTTCACAAACCCGATCGTTTACGACGGTCTTCCTCATCGAAATGTGGGAGCGCTTCGGCTACTACGGTATGGCCGCGCTTCTGGTCCTGTTCATGGTCGACCGGCTCGGTTTCACCGACAGCCATGCGAACCTGACGTGGGGCGCGTTCACTGCGCTCGTCTACGCGTCGCCGTCGATCGGCGGCTGGATCGGCGACAAGGTGCTCGGCGCCCGTCGCACGATGATTATCGGCGCGGCCGTTCTGTGTGCCGGCTACCTGATGCTGGCGGTGCCGAACGACGCGCTTGCGTACATGTACGCATCGCTCGGCGTGATCGTCGTCGGCAACGGCCTGTTCAAAGCCAACGCGGCGAACCTCGTGCGCCGCATCTACGAGGGCGACGATGCGCGCATCGACAGCGCGTTCACGATCTACTACATGGCGGTCAACATCGGCTCGACCGTGTCGATGCTCGCGACGCCGTGGATCAAGGATCACTGGGGCTGGCACACCGCGTTCGCGGTCTGCTGCGCCGGCATGCTGCTCGCGATCCTGAACTTCATGCTGATGCACCGCACGCTCGCGCACATCGGCTCGCAGCCGGACGACGAACCGATCCGCTGGAAGCGCCTCGGCGCCGTGGCGGCGGGCGGTGTCGCGCTCGCGCTGGTCACGCTGTACGTGCTGCAGCACAAGCAGCTCGCGGTCGCGAGCGTGTGGACGGCGGCGTTCGCGATCCTGGCGATCTTCGCGTACATGATCGCGAAGTCGGAACGTTCCGAGCGCGCGGGCCTGATCGCGGCGCTCGTGCTGATCGGCCAGGTGATCCTGTTCTTCATCTTCTACGTGCAGATGTCGACGTCGCTGACGCTGTTCGCGCTGCGCAACGTGGATCCGCGCTTCATCCTGTTCGGCACGACGCTGTTCACGTGGAGCGCCGCGCAGTTCCAGGCGCTCAACCCGATCTGGATCATGATGCTGAGCCCGGTGCTCGTGTGGATCTACAACGCGGTGTCGAAGAGCGGCCGCGACCTCCCGGTCGCCGCGAAGTACGCGCTCGGTTTCGGCGCGGTCGCCGCGGGCTACCTGGTGTTCACGATCAGCGGCCGCTACGCGGTGGACGGCCGCGTGTCGTCGTGGTTCATGGTGTGGGGCTACGGCCTCTACTCGCTCGGCGAACTGCTGGTGAGCGGCCTCGGCCTCGCGATGATCGCCCGCTACGTGCCGGCGCGCATGAGCGGCTTCATGATGGGCGCGTATTTCGTCGCGACGGGTGTGTCGCAGTATCTCGGCAGCGTCGTCGCGAACTTCGCGCAGATGCCGTCGCACGAACTGCCGGCCACCGAGTCGCTGCCGCTCTACCTGTCGCTGTTCGAAAAGCTCGGCTGGCTCGCCGCGATCGGCATGCTGCTCGCGCTGCTGCTGCTGCCGATGATGAACCGCCTGTCGCGCCAGCATCAGCGCTGCGCGGAAGAACGCCGCGAAGAAGAAGCGGTGCAGGCGCAGGCAATCGCGTCGGCGCAGTAAGTACTATCCCTCGGCGTGCGGCGTGCACGCCACATTCTCCCGCCGGCGCGGCCAGCACGTCCTACACTGGTTGCAACGGCGCATCCGCTCCGTCGCGATGCGCACTGGCGGGAGAAGATCATGAAAAGCAAGACGACTCGGCTATTGAGGATTCTGTCGGACATCCGGCACGCGCAGCGCTGTACCGCGATGCGCGCCGCCCGGGCCGCGGCCGAAGCCGACGCGGTGCTCGCGCAGCAGGACGATCCGAAGTCCGACGAACGCGACGACACCGAACCCGACGACGCGACTACCGTTCCGCGCTCCCGTATCGGCTCACCTCACTGACCACCGCGGCGCCGCGCGGCGCGCGCCGCGTGCGCTCATCGGCTGCGCCGTTCCCCCCGCTCACGCGGGCGCGCCGCGCCAGCGCGCAAACCAGGTTCCCGAACCGGCCACGGCCATCATCAGCCCGACCGCACATGCGTCGGCCGCAAGGCCCACGCCGATGTGCCGCAGCTGCGCGCCGTTCGCGACCGGGTGCAGCAGCGAATCGATGACGAGCGAAATCGCCGCGCCCGCGACGAAGCAGATCAATCCACGCCGGCCGACCGCGACCACGGGCTGCACGGCCCGCGCGACGCGCGCGATCCAGCCGTAACGCACGCAGTCGGCCATCAGCCATGCGACCGCGGCGAAGCTCACGATGCGCGGCAGCGCAAGATCGCGCTTGAGCATGCCCTCCGGCACCGGCAAGCCCGAGAACAGCTTGTAGCTCGCACAGCCGAGCACGATCGCACATGCGACGCCGGTTGCCGCGGCGCCCCAGCGGCCGAGCGCGACGTGCCGGTAGAACGGCTGGCAGCGCGCGAGCACGCCGGCGACGAACATCAGCTGCCACGCGAACGGATTGAAGCTCCAGCGGAACGAATCGGTGTCCAGCAGCTCGGGGCCGAGCCAGCCGGCCGCGAGCCACGACGACGCGCTGAATGCGACGAGCAGCCACGGATGGCGGCGTGCGAACGGCACGATCACCGGCGACGCGAGCGCGAACAGCACGTACATCGGCAGCACCGACGCGAGGTACGGCTGGCGCTGGAACGTCAGCAGTTCCGCCGCGCCCGTGAGCGGCGACGCAAGCATTACGCTGACGTCGTCGAGCGCGAGGTTCGGCGCGTCGATCCCGTAATGGTCGAGCACGGCGGAAACGACGAGCATCAGCGTCGACGTCGCGAGAAACGCGCGATAGATCTGCATCGCACGGCGCACGAAGCGGCGCTGCGCGGCGCGCGCGCCGTGACGGTCGGCGATCGCGCCGTACGCGCTCGCGGTCGCGAAGCCGCCGAGAAACACGAATACTTCGGCCGCGTCGCACAGCGCGAAGGTGTGCAGCGTCACGCGCGACAGCACGCTCGCGCCGATGTGATCGACGACGATCATCAGCAGCACAATGCCGCGAAAGAAATCGACTTCGATCAGGCGGCCGCCACGTCCGGACGGAGGCTGGACGGCAGGCGATGCGTTCACCGACATGGCCGCACCTGCACGACGTCGGTGCGGCATGCACCGCGGGAAAATCCGGAACGGAGAAGGCGGGCGCGGTCAGTCGCGATACGCGTATGCCCGTATCGCGCCAACCCGGCCGGCCGGGCGCGGAGATGACCGTTCATGGAAAGGCTGCATACGAAGAGAAGACGGTCAGATCAGTCTAGCGGCCCGCTCGGGGATACCCTAAGTAACAAAGTGCAACGGAATCTTCTGTTCGATTACGGCGGTGACGTCGGTGAAACAGAATTGGCGGCACAGCCAGACCGGCGTCAGCGCGATGCCAGGCCGGCGCCAGCGTCGCGATCGGTGTGCGCGAAAATGCGCGAAGCGCGGCCGGTTCCGCACCGCATGGCTGCCGCGCTCGAGGCGTGCGCGGCGGCACTCAGCTGCGCGCGGGCAGACGCCGCATCAGCATCGCGCTGTGCCACGCGGTCAATGCGACCGCGATCCAGATCGGACCGTAGGTGGCGAGCTGCGCGACGCTCAGCGTCTCGCCGAGCAGCAGCAGCGACACCGCGACGAGCAGCACCGGCTCGACGTAGCCGAGAATGCCGAACAGCGCCATCGGCAGCATTCGGCTCGCCTTCAGATAGCTCGCCAGCGCGAGCGTGCTGAGCACGCCGAGCCCCGGCAGCAGCGCGGCCCACAGCAGCGGATGATCCGCGACCGGCGTCGGGCTCGCCGACACCATCGCCAGCGCAACCGGGCACAGCAGCGCGATTTCAAGCGCGAAGGCGGCCAGCGAATCCGCGTTGATCCGGCGGCGAAGCACGAAATACGGCGGATAGCCGAGCGCGACGACGAGCGTCGGCCACGCGAACGCGCGCGTCGCCCACACTTCGTGCGCGACGCCGAGCGCCGCGCAGGCGACGGCCATCCACTGCAGCGGATCGAGGCGCTCGTGATAGTAGAAGCGGCCGACGAGCACCATCGTCAGCGGCAGCAGGAAGTAACCGAGCGACACTTCGAGCATGCGCCCATGCAGCGGCGCCCACAGGAACAGCCACAGCTGCAGGCCGAGCAGTGCCGCGCTTGCGGGCAGCGCGGCCAGCAAGCGCCAGTCGCGCGCACTGCGCCGCACGAGTTCGACGAGGGCCGGCCAGCGGCCGCGGAGCGCGATCAGCGCGAGTGCGCCCGGCGCCGTCCATACGATGCGCCACGCGAAAATGTCGAGCCCGGTGAGCGGCGCGAGCAGCTTCGCGTATGCGGACATCAGTGCAAACAGCGTCGATGCGATCACCGACAGCGCGATCCCGCGCCCCGCCTCCGGATACCCCGTCATGTTTTTTTGGCCTTACTGCTGCTGGAAGCGCTCGAAGCGCTTTTCGATCTGGCGCTCCTCGAACGTGACTTCGGTCACGCGCGCTGACGGCGGCCCGTGGCGCAGCCACGCGAGCATCCGGTCGATCTGCGCGCCGGGGCCCTGGATCATCGCCTCGACGCTGCCGTCCTCGAGATTCGCGACCCAGCCGCGCAGCTTCAGCGCATGCGCCTCGCGCACCGTCGCGTGACGGAAACCGACGCCCTGCACGACACCGCGCACCCGCACGTAGTAGGTCTCGATCCGTTCGTCCAGTTCATTGCGGCTCATCGCGTCGCCCTCCCGTCGTGCATTCCATTCAAGCCCGGCATTGTAGTCGCGTCGGCCGCTTCTCACACGGGCCGGCAGGCCCCCGGCCGTGCGCAAGCGCCATTGCGCGAGGCGGCCGTCGCGCCGGTGCGCGGCATCGGTCGGCTGCCTGCCGGCCCGTGCGTGGCGGAGCAAGCCGCTCGCGTCGCCGCGCGCGCCGACCACGTACAATCTCGCCGACGCACAACCGCCGCGCTGCGCGGCCCTGAAGGAAACGCATGACTGATACCACCCGCGATCTCGTTCTCGTCACCGGCGCGTCCGGTTTCGTCGGCTCGGCCGTCGCACGCATCGCGCAGCAAAAGGGCTATGCGGTGCGCGTGCTGGTGCGCCCGACCAGCCCACGCACGAACGTCGCGGATCTCGACGCAGAGATCGTCACCGGCGACATGCGCGACGAGCAATCGATGCGCGCCGCGCTGCGCGGCGTGCGCTACCTGCTGCACGTGGCGGCCGACTACCGGCTGTGGGCACCGGATCCTGACGAAATCGAGCGTGCGAACCTCGAGGGCGCGGTCGCGACCATGCGCGCCGCACGCGCGGAAGGCGTCGAGCGGATCGTCTACACGAGCAGCGTCGCGACGCTGAAGGTCACGAGCGCGGGCGACCCGTCCGACGAGAACCGGCCGCTGACCGCCGAGCAGGCAATCGGCGTCTACAAGCGCAGCAAGGTGCTGGCCGAACGCGCGGTCGAGCGGATGATTGCCGACGAAGGGCTGCCGGCCGTAATCGTCAACCCGTCGACGCCGATCGGCCCGCGCGACGTGAAGCCGACGCCGACGGGCCGCATCATCGTCGAAGCGGCGCTCGGCAAGATCCCGGCGTTCGTCGATACGGGGTTGAACCTTGTGCACGTCGACGACGTCGCGCACGGCCACTTCCTCGCGCTCGAGCGCGGCCGGATCGGCGAGCGCTACATCCTCGGCGGCGAGAACTTGCCGCTGCAGCAGATGCTCGCCGACATCGCGCAGATGACGGGCCGCAAGGCGCCGACGATCGCGCTGCCGCGCTGGCCGCTCTATCCGCTCGCGCTCGGCGCGGAGGCCGTCGCGAAGTTCACGAAGAAGGAACCGTTCGTGACCGTCGACGGGCTGCGGATGTCGAAGAACAAGATGTATTTCACGTCGGCGAAGGCCGAACGTGAACTCGGCTACCGCGCGCGTCCGTATCGCGACGGGTTGCGCGACGCGCTCGACTGGTTCGGCTCGGCGGGCTACCTGAAATAACACAAAGCGGCGTGAGGCGCGCTGCTTTGCGCACTTTGTTACACGTCGCTGACGGACCGCCACCGGCGCAGCGGTTAAAATCGCGGGTCTTACGCAGAGAAGACACGCATGAACCTGAACGATCAGATCGATTCGCTCAACGCGGGCGTCGATCAGCTCCTCCACGATCACCACGCCGCGCAGCAGGCGGCACGCAGCGCTGAAGCGTTCGCGCGCGCCGCTGCCGCAGAAGCCCAGGCCGCAGCCGCGCGTCACGCGGCCGCCGAAGCCGAAGCACAAGCCGCCGCGCAGCGCCACACGGCCGCAGCCGCCGACGCCGAAGCCGCGCAGCAGCGCCACGCGGACGCCACCGCCGCGGCCGAAGCCGCCGCCCAACGCCACAACGAAGCCGCCGCGCAGGCCGAGGCCGCGGTCCAGCGGCACGCCGAAGCAACCGCGCTGACCGAAGCGCTCGCGCAGCGTCACGCCGATGCGGAAGCGGCGTCGCAGCGCCATGCCGCCGCGATCGCCGAAGCCGAGGCCGCCGCGCAACGTCATCACGCGGCCGCCGTCGAGGCCGACGCGGCCGCGCAGCGCCATGCGGCAGCCGCAGCGGCGGCGGAAGCCGCCGCGAAGCGCCACGCGGAAGCCACCGCCGAGGCCGAGGCCGCGACGCAGCGCCACGCAGCCGCGATCGCCGAAGCCGAGGCACTCGCGCAGCGGCATACGCAGGCGATCGCCGACGCCGAGGCAGCCGCCCGGCGCCACGCGGAAGCCACCGCCGAAGCGGAAGCGATCGCGCGCCGTCACACCGAAGCGATCGCGCAAGCCGAAGCGGCCGCGCAACGCCACGCGGACGCGACCGCGGAGGCCGAAGCCGTCAAGCAACGTCACACCGATGCGATCGCGCAGGCCGAAGCGGCCGCCGAGCGTCATGCGAAGGCGATCGCCGACGCGGAAGCGCTGGTCGAAGCGGTTGTGAAAGACGCGGCAACGCACACGGCAAGCGTGGCAGGTGCGGGGACCACAACCGCAGTCGCCGCCGAAGTCGTCGCACCGGCTGTCGAGACGGCCGCGGATCCGGCGACGCACCTGCCTGAACCTGCACCAGCCGAACAAGCCGCCGCTGCATCGGCCGACGCGGTCGCCGACGTCGTCGCGACGAGCGCCGCCGACACCGGCGCGGCGAGCGAAGTCGCCGCGCCCGCCGACGCAGCGGACGCGCCCGCGGAAAAGTCGACGCTGCAGGTCGCGCGCCCGTCGCAGAACGAACTGACGCTGAGCATCAACGGGCAATCGATCACGCTGCATCCGGAACAACTGGGCCAGCTGATCGAGGAACTCGCGCACGCGCGCGCGTCGATGCAGCCGGAACCGCCGCCGGGCATCCCGGCGGGCTGGCGCTTCGTGACGACGAAAAACCCGATGATGGCCGTGCAGAAGCAGTCGAACGGCGATCGCCTGCTGGTGGCGCGCCATACCGGCTACGGCTGGGTGCCGTTCACGTTCTCGCCGGACGTCGTGATCCAGATGTACATGATGCTGACGCAGCGGTAAGCGCGCGGCAGCGTAGAAAAAGCAAAAGCCCGATCGGTCTTGCAACCGATCGGGCTTTTTGCTTTGCGGAGCCGGGCAAGCGGCCGGCATCCGCCGGCGTTAATCAGCGCTCGACGGGCGCCTGCACGCGCGCCTTCCACTGACCGCCCTTGCCGCGCCAATAGCGCCACGCCGACGCGAAGGTCGCGCCAACGTAGAACAGCGCGACGAGCGGCAGCGCGGGCGCCCACAGCGGCGAGCGGCGGTAATAACGCAGCATCGGCGCATACGCGGTGCACATCGACGCCCATGCGAGCCACGCCGGCCACGCGCGCGCGCCGTACGCGAGCGCGGCCACGGGCGGCGCGAGATAGATGATCGTCATCCCGAGCAGCGTGCCCGCGAGCAGCAGCGGCGAATAGTGCAGCTGCGTGAACGCGGTGCGCGCGATCATGTTCCAGATGTCGCGCCAGCTGTCGTACGGACGCAGCGACACGCTGCGCTCGGCCAGGTCGAGCCGGATCGGATGACGGCCGCTGCCGCGATGCTTGATCTGCGCAGCGAGGCTGCAGTCGTCGATCAGCGCGCCGCGAATCGACTCGATGCCGCCCGCCTCCTCGAGCGCGCTGCGCTTGACCAGCATGCAGCCGCCGGCGGCGCCGGCCGTCCGGTTGCGCGGATTGTTGATCCACGAGAACGGATAAAGCTTCGCGAAGAAGAACACGAACGCGGGAATCAGCGCCTTTTCCCAGAACGAATCGCAGCGCAGCCGCACCATCAGCGACACGAGATCGCGCTGCTCGGCCTGCGCACGCGTGACGAGCTGCGTCACGGCGTCGGGCGGATGACCGATGTCGGCATCCGTCAGCAGCAGATAATCGGCGGGCAGCCCGAGCGTGCGCACCGCCGCGATGCCCTGCGACTGCGCCCACACCTTGCCCGACCAGCCGGCCGGCAGCGGCTTCGCCGACAGCACCGTGAGGCGGTCCGCGCGGTTGATCGCGAGCGCCGCCGCGCGCGCGGCGTCGGCGGTGCCGTCGTCGCTGTGGTCGTCGACGATGATCAGGTGAAATTCGCCCGGATAGTCCTGCTCGAGCAGCGACGTCGCCGCGGCGCCGATCACGTCGACCTCGTTGCGCGCCGGCACGACGGCGACGACGGCCGGCCAGCCGGCTTCGGCCGCGGCGCCGCGCGCCTGCGGCGGCAGCGCCCCCGCCGGCCGCGCGCGCCAGAAGCCGCCGCGCGCGACGAGCAGCACGATCCAGATCAGCAACGACAGGCCGGACACCAGAAAAGTCATGGCAAGCATCATCGGCCGGCCTCCTGGCGGATCCCGCAGCGGGCCGCGCGGCATCGGGCGCCAACGCGTTCGGTCTGAATAAGGGTCGGATTTAAAACAACCAAAACCGCATACGCGGCAGGGCAATACGCGTAAAAATCGACGGTCATCGAGTGGCCTTGAAATGAAGCGCGACGGCAGGCGGCCGGACCGGCTGCCCGCGAAACCGCGCAGTTTACCGGGTTCCGCGCACACGAGCGCCGACACGGCTCTGCGCCGAATGCAACACGGCCGAAACGGCACCAGAGCACGGACGGCGCGATAGGGTTAAAATGCGCGATTAATTCGGGGTTCCGGGGCCTGGCCTGGCCGGTTCGTTCCTGCCTTCATAACATCAAGCCGGGGCGAGCGAGCGATGCCAGCTCCTCGAACCCCGGCGTCTGTCGTCGGAGTTCGCTCACTTATGCGAGTCATCCTTGCCCAGCCCCGCGGCTTTTGTGCGGGGGTTGTCCGTGCGATCGAAATCGTCGATCGCGCGCTGCAACAGCACGGCGCGCCGGTCTATGTGCGTCACGAGATCGTGCATAACCGGCATGTCGTCGAAAATCTGCGTAATAAAGGGGCACGATTCGTTGAGGAGCTCGACGAGGTGCCGCATGGCGCTGTCGCGATCTTCAGCGCGCACGGGGTCGCCCAGACGGTCGAGCGCGACGCCGAGACGCGCGGGCTCGACGTGCTGGACGCCACGTGCCCGCTCGTCACGAAAGTGCACGTGCAGGGCCGCCAGTACGTCGCGTCGGGCCGCCGGCTGATCCTGATCGGCCATGCGGGCCATCCGGAAGTCGAGGGCACGATCGGCCAGATCCCGGCCGAGGTCATCCTCGTGCAGAGCGAGGCGGAAGTCGATACGCTGACGCTGCCGGTCGACACGCCGGTCGCATACGTCACGCAGACGACACTGTCGGTCGACGACACGCGCGGCATCATCGAAGCGCTGCAGCGCCGGTTCACCGACATCGTCGGCCCGGACACGCGCGACATCTGCTACGCGACGCAGAACCGCCAGGCCGCCGTGCGCGAACTGAGCGGCCAGGTCGACGTGCTGCTGGTCGTCGGTGCGACGAACAGCTCGAACTCGAACCGCCTGCGCGAGATCGGCACCGAAAGCGGCGTGCCGAGCTATCTGGTCGCCGACGGCTCGGAAGTGAAGGCCGAATGGTTCGCGGGCGTGCAGACGGTCGGCCTGACCGCCGGCGCGTCGGCACCCGAGGAAATGGTTGAGGATGTGATCGGCGCGCTGCGCGCACTGGGGCCCGTCGAGGTCACGACGATGGCGGGCCGTGAAGAAAAAGTCGAATTCAAGTTGCCGGCGAAGCTTACGCAAGCTGTCGCCCGCGAAGTTTAAGGAGGACATCTCTTGTCTATTCCGCTGCTCCAGCAAGTCCGCGTCGGCGCATACATCATGCGCCAACACCTGTCCGGCAACAAACGCTATCCGCTCGCGCTGATGCTCGAGCCGCTGTTCCGCTGCAACCTCGCCTGTAACGGCTGCGGCAAGATCGACTATCCGGACCCGATCCTGAACCAGCGCCTGTCCGTCCAGGAATGCCTGGAAGCCGTCGACGAGTGCGGCGCGCCGATCGTGTCGATCGCCGGCGGCGAGCCGCTGCTCCACAAGGAGATGCCGGAGATCGTCAAGGGCATCATGAAGCGCAAGAAATTCGTGTACCTGTGCACGAACGCGCTCCTGATGGAAAAGAAGATGGACGACTACGAGCCGAATCCGTACTTCGTTTGGTCCGTCCACCTCGACGGCGACAAGGAGATGCACGACCACTCGGTGTCGCAGGAAGGCGTGTACGACAAGGCGGTCGCGGCGATCAAGGAAGCGAAGCGCCGCGGCTTCCGCGTGAACATCAACTGCACGCTGTTCAACGATGCGATCCCCGAGCGCGTCGCGAAGTTCTTCGATACGCTGAAGCCGATCGGCGTCGACGGCATCACGGTGTCGCCCGGCTATGCGTACGAGCGCGCGCCGGATCAGCAGCACTTCCTGAACCGCGACAAGACGAAGAACCTGTTCCGCGAGATCCTGAAGCGCGGCGAAGGCGGCAAGCGCTGGTCGTTCAGCCAGTCGTCGCTGTTCCTCGACTTCCTGGCCGGCAACCAGACGTACAAGTGCACGCCGTGGGGCAACCCGGCTCGCACCGTGTTCGGCTGGCAGAAGCCGTGCTATCTGGTCGGCGAAGGTTACGTGAAGACCTTCAAGGAACTGATGGAAGACACGAACTGGGACAACTACGGCGTCGGCAACTACGAGAAGTGCGCGGACTGCATGGTCCACTGCGGCTTCGAAGCCACCGCGGTGATGGACACGATCGCGCATCCGCTGAAGGCGCTGCGCGTGAGCAAGAAGGGCATCAAGACCGACGGCCCGTTCGCACCGGATATCTCGATCGCGAACCAGCGCCCGGCCGAGTACGTGTTCTCGCGCCACGTCGAAATCAAGCTCGAAGAAATCCAGCGCGCCGGCAAGGGCAAGCTGCAGAAGCCGGCGAAGCCGGCAGCGGCGGCTTAAGCGGGTTTCGCCGCGCAGAGGCTCGCGCCTCTGCGTCGGCAGGCGTCGAAGAAGCGCCACGGAGCGAACTCCGTGGCGCTTTTGTTTTGTCGGGCGTCGTCGCAAGTCCGCGTGCATTCGCGCAAGCATGAGCACGCGAACCTCCCTACGCCCGTACGCCTAGTGCCTCGATTCGGCCGCCGCGATCAGCTGCCATGCGGTCGGCCCGCGATCGAGCAGCGGGTCGGGCGGCGGATCGAGATCGTGACGATGTTCGTCATCGGACGGCAGCGCCTGCGCCTTCGCGATGC
Organism: Burkholderia latens; assembly: GCF_001718795.1. Lineage (NCBI taxonomy): Bacteria > Pseudomonadati > Pseudomonadota > Betaproteobacteria > Burkholderiales > Burkholderiaceae > Burkholderia > Burkholderia latens. The sequence goes on from NZ_CP013438.1 coordinate 2,246,370, forward strand.
CGATCTCGTCGCCGCATATGGTGCATCGATAGATGCCCGCAACCGTTGCCTCGCTGCCTGGCGGCAGGCTCTCCCGGAATGCGCGGCCGCTTCCGCACGTGAAGTAGCCACCGATCCTGTATAGCGCCATCGCCACCTCCTGACTGAAACGATGCGTTCGCACCGAACCGTGCGATCGTCGCGAACGCGAGGATGGATCGTCATCGACCGAGCCGTTCGGCTCCTGTCGTGACATCGGTCGGCGAGCATCAGCCCCGGGAACGGAACACGCATGAAACGGCGCCAGCGGGCCGCACGCGTTGCCACCGCTCAATGCAGAACGGCCGAAGCCCGCATCCGTGCCGCCGCCTGCGCCAGCAGCCCGGGTTGCTCGCTGGACGTGAACGCGCTCACACGGCGCCACAGCTCGGCGAGCCGGTGCCGCGTGAGCGTCGCGACGCACGCGTCGTTCGCCGCGAGCACACGCTCTAGCGCCGCGCACTCGTCGTCGTGCAGCGTCCATGCGCCGCTTTGGGCGGCGCGCGCAACGCTCGCGTCGAGCACGCGCTCCGCGTCGACGCACAGGTTGATGCTCGCGTCCGGGGATACCGCGTCGTCGAGCGCGAGGAACACCAGGTAGACGCTCGTGCGCAACCGCATCAGCAACGTTTCGTTGCCGTGCTCGCCGCGCAGCGCGACGAGCGCCATGTGGCATTTCAGCGAGATGTCGCGCGCATGCGCGGGCGGCAGCGGCAGCAGCCATTCGCGCGTCAACGGAACGTGGCGACGGCCTTTTCTGGCGGCCTTCATGATCGGCCCTCGCCTGGCGTGACGTCGTCCGCATCGAATGCCGACCATGCGATGCGGCACGCAACGGCGCCGCGACTCCCATCTCGACGGCCGTTCGCGCGGCGCGGCGCGCCGCCGTTCATGCCGCCCCGCGACCGCGTCGCGCGCGCCTGGCGTCGCCGGCGAACCACCGATGCGCGCAACACGTCGGGGAATCCATCAGCGCATGCCATGCTCGCCTCCCGCATCAGAACGTATTCTCGCCCTTCAGGTAGTACGCCGTCTTCACGAAGAACGCCTTCACCGGATGGCCGCTGCGCGCGGCGCTTGCCGCGCGCTCTTCCATCGCGGCCTTCTCCTCCGGCGAGCGGTCAGGCGCCGGGTACCTCACGCGCTCGAGCGCGCGCTGCATCGCGAGCGGATAGTTCTGATTGCCGGCTGTCGTCGCGCGATAGCCGGCGCGCGTCATCTGCATTAGTTGCACGTCGGTTTCGGCACGCGCCGCCGACCAGGTCAACGGCGCGGCGTTCGGTTGCCAGTCGGTATCGACGGACTGCGCGAAGCTTGCGGCAGGCAGCACGACAAGCGCGCCGGACAGGACAGCAAGGGAAACAACGGATCGCATCATGGCCTCCACATGGTTGTTTCCGCATCGATCGTCGTCGTCGATGCGGTGCAATCATCGTATGTCGCGTGGCCATGCGCTTGAATAGCCGATTCCGCAATTGATTTTTTCTGCACTGGCGGCCGGCCCCCGATTCAAGCGATTCGCCAATGCCGCCCGAGCGGAAATTCTTTATTTCATTCAATTACCTGATCGCATTTTGGCTGACGAATCGAAGCGCCACGCGAATCGCTTTTGCAGTTTTTGAAATGACGTATTGCCGATGCGAATTCGGTCCGGGCGGTGCTCGGCGCGGCTTTCGGCACGATGCCGCACACGCCGGCACAAGTGCGAAATGACTCAACGAACACACTGGATTCCCTGACACACGACAAGTCCATCGCGCCGATTACCTGCTCCGCGACGAGACGTGTCCCGCCAGGACGCGAGATAATTGCGCATCGGCCGTCACGCACGGCGCTAGTCCTTGCCTGTTCTTCTTTCGAGTTCCGCCATGGCTGCCATCGACACCACCGCCATCGACAGTTGGCACGCACACGTCTACTTCGACGCCGCGAGCCGCGACGCGGCCTGGGCGTTTCGCGTCGTCGTCGAAGAACGATTCGGCGCGATCATCGAACTCGGCCGCTTTCACGAGCGCCTCGTCGGCCCGCATCCGGCGTGGTCCTATCAGATCGCGTTCGACGCCGCGCATTTCGACGCCATCGTGCCGTGGCTCGTGCTGAATCACGGCGGACTCGACATCTTCCTGCATCCGAACACGGACGACGAACTGCGCGACCATCGCGACAGCGCAGTGTGGATCGGCAAGTCGTATGAACTGAATCTCGGCGCGCTCGGCGGCTGACGCGGAGCGCGGACGCGCGCCCGCTGCGCGTGCGTGACATCGACGTTTCGGATCGGGATGAAACGTCCGGCGGCGTGGCGCCGATACAGTCGTTCCGTTATTCACGCTTGCCGGAACCCGAGATGACACACGCCGACCCCGATGCGCAACGCATCCATCACCACTGGCACGCCGCCGTCGTCGCACGCGATCTCGACGCGCTGATGTCGCTGTACGCGGACGACGCGATCCTCGAAACGCCGCTCATCGTAGTCACGCTGCCGGAGCACGGCTCGGGCGTGCTCCACGGCAAGGCTTCAATCGCCGCGTTCTTCGCGGCCGGCCTGCGCAATCCGGGCAGCGGACTCGGGCGCTGGTATCGAACCGGGCTGTTCTTTTCGAACGGCCGGCAGCTCACTTGGGAATATCCGCGCGAAACACCGGAAGGCGATCAGGTCGATCTCGTCGAAGTGATGGATCTGCGCGACGGCTTGATCGCGCATCATCGCGTCTACTGGGGTTGGGTTGGCGTCAACGCGCTGCGCAACGTCACGCCCGCGGCGGCCCGCATCTGATGCCGAAGACCGCCGAGCACGCGCGGCACGCCGTTCAACGCTTGCACGGCCGCAGGACGCGGCTATGCATTTGCCGCCGCCCCCGCGCCGTTCACGCGACATACATCGCGACACTGACGAACTGGCACAGGCTGCCGCCCAGCACGAACAGGTGCCAGATACCGTGTCCGTGGCGAATCCGCTCGTCGTTGATGAAGAAGTAGATTCCCGCGCTGTAGATGACGCCGCCGGCCACGAGCCACACGGCACCGACCGGCGGCAACGCATGGATCAACGGGCGGATCGCGACGAGCGCGAGCCAGCCCATCAGCACATACAGCACCATCGACACGATGCGCGTGCGCCGGCCCAGCGTGAGCTCCTGCGCGATCCCGAATGCGGCGAGCCCCCAGCTCACGCCGAACAGCGACCAGCCCCACGGGCCACGCAACGTGACGAGCGTAAACGGCGTGTAGCTGCCGGCGATCAGCAGATAGATCGCCGAATGGTCGCACTTCTGCAAGATCGCCTTCAGCCGCGGATTGCGCACGCTGTGATAGGCCGTCGAGATCCCGTAAAGCAGGATCAGCATCGCGCCGTACACGCTGAAGCTCACGATCTTGTAAGGGTCGCGGTCGAGCGCGCCCATCGTCACCAGCGCGACCAGCCCCGCCACCGACAACACGGCACCGACGAGATGGGAAATGCTGTTGAAACGCTCACCGGCATGCACGACGGGTTCTCCTGCGCGGATTCATCGGAAAAAAGCAAGCCATATGATACCGGCGAGCGAATCGCGCCGCGCTGAACGCAATCAAGCGCTGCGACGATGGTAAGCGTCGAGCACGCCGCGCGCCCGCCAAAAGAAAAAGCGCCGCGAATTCCTTCACGGCGCTTCGTGGCCGGGTGCCGGACGGGCCTATCGTCCAGCTGCGTCAGCCCGGTTCAGCAACACTTCCCTGCCCCCGATCCGTACCGGGCGTTCTGACGTTCGCGGAAGAATTCCTCATACGTCATCGGCTCGCGGTCTGGATGGGTTTCGCGCATGTGCGCGACGTAGGTGTCGTAGTCGGGCACGCCTACCATCAGCCGCAACGCCTGCCCGAGGTAACGCCCTGCGCTGCGCAGATCGCTGCCGAGATCGCTGAACATCGCGGCCTCCCGTTATCGTCCGCTGCCGAGCGCTTGCGCGGCCGGCATTGCCTCGTACGGCGTCTCGCGCACGGTCGGCTTCGACTCGCGGCGCGCGCGCAGCACGGCGAGCAGCCCGTACACGGCAATCGACACGACGACGAAGATGAACAGGCCGGCGAGCGCCGCATCGATGTAGTCGTTGAAGATGATCCGCTTCATCTGCGCGATCGACTTCGCCGGCGCGAGCACCTTGCCTTCGTCGACCGCGGCCTGCAGCTTCGCGGCGTGCGCGAGGAAGCTGACCTTCGGGTTCGCATCGAAAATCTTCTGCCAGCCGGCCGTCAGCGTGCAGATCAGCAGCCACGCGGTCGGCACGATCGTCACCCACGCGTAGCGCTCGCGCTTCATCTTGAACAGCACGACGGTGCCGAGCACCAGCGCGATCGCGGCAAGCATCTGGTTCGAGATGCCGAACAGCGGCCACAGCGTGTTGATGCCGCCGAGCGGGTCGACCACGCCCTGATACAAGAAGTAGCCCCACGCGGCCACGCACAGCGCGGTGGCAACGAGGTTCGCAGGCAGCGACTCGGTGCGCTTGAGCGCCGGATGGAAGGTACCGAGCAGATCCTGCAGCATGAAGCGGCCCGCGCGCGTGCCGGCGTCGACGGCCGTCAGGATGAACAGCGCCTCGAACAGGATCGCGAAGTGATACCAGAACGCCATCATCGCTTCGCCGCCGATCACCTGGTGCAGGATGTGCGCCATGCCGACCGCCAGCGTCGGCGCGCCGCCCGCACGCGCGATGATCGTCGTTTCGCCGACGGCCTTGGCCGTCTGCGTGAGCATGTCCGGCGTCAGCACGAAGCCCCATTGCGTGACCGTGTTTGCGACTGCTTCCGGCGTCGAGCCGAGCACGGCGGCCGGCGCGTTCATCGCGAAGTAGATGCCCGGCTCGATCACGCACGCGGCGACCAGCGCCATGATCGCGACGAACGATTCCATCAGCATCGCGCCATAACCGATGAAGCGCGCGTTGGTTTCGTTGTCGAGCAGCTTCGGCGTCGTGCCCGACGAGATCAGCGCGTGGAAGCCCGATACCGCGCCGCATGCGATCGTGATGAACAGGAACGGGAACAGGTTGCCCGACCACACCGGGCCCGTGCCGTCGACGAACTTCGTCAGCGCCGGCATCTTCAGTTCGGGTGCGACGACAAGGATGCCGATCGCGAGGCCCAGGATCGTGCCGATCTTCAGGAACGTCGACAGGTAGTCGCGCGGCGCGAGCAGCAGCCACACCGGCAGCACCGAAGCGACGAAGCCGTAGCCGATCAGGATCCACGTGAGCTGCGTGCCGCTGAACGTGAACCACGCGGCGAGTGCGGGCGAATCGTGCACGGTCTGGCCGAATGCGATCGACGCCATCAGCAGCACGAAGCCGATGATCGACACTTCGCCGATGCGGCCCGGACGAATGTAGCGCGTGTAGACGCCCATGAACAGCGCGATCGGAATCGTCGCGGCGACGGTGAACGTGCCCCACGGCGAATTCGTCAGCGCCTTCACGACGATCAGCGCGAGCACCGCGAGGATGATCACCATGATCAGGAACGCGCCGAACAACGCAATCACGCCGGGCACCGTGCCGAGCTCCATCTTGACGAGGTCGCCGAGCGAACGTCCGTCGCGGCGCGTCGAAATGAACAGCACGATGAAGTCCTGCACGGCGCCGGCGAACACGACACCGGCGAGAATCCACAGCATGCCGGGCGTATAGCCCATCTGCGCGGCGAGCACGGGCCCGACGAGCGGGCCGGCGCCGGCGATCGCGGCGAAGTGATGGCCGAACAGCACGTACTTGTTGGTCGGCACGTAGTCGAGGCCGTCGTTGTACTTGACCGCCGGCGTCATCCGCAGCCCGTCGAGCTGCATGACCTTGATGGCGATGAAACGGCTGTAGAAGCGATATGCGATCAGATATACGCAGACCGCGGCGATCACGATCCATAGCGCGCTGACGCGTTCGCCGTGTGCGAGCGCGATCGTCCCGAACGCGAACGCGCCGAGCAGCGCGACCGCGATCCAGAGCAGGGTACTGGAAGCCCGATTCATGGCGTCTCCTGGTCTCCAATGTGTTTTTGACTGGATGCGGTGAGGCCGCCGCACCCGCGTGACGTCGATGCGTCGTGCCGCGGCTCGGGAAAGCCACGGCGGTGGGGCGTAGTATTCCGCGCGACGGGGGAGACTTACAAGCGCATAACTACGTATGCGGGGCTACGTAGAATTACGTAGATGTGTGCGCATCGTCCGGGCGAACCCAACGGCAGTGCGCTCGCGCAGTCAGCCTCGAAACGGCCGGCAACGGATGTGCCGGCCCTTCGCGAGTGATTTTCGCAACACGCACCGCCGTGCGACCGCGTCGATGCGGCAGCCAGCGCCATGCGCACGGCGATACCGCGCGCTACGAGAGCCGCTCGGATTGGACCACGGGCGTCGGCCGGCGGTCCGTATCGGCGTTGGCCGAAGCCGGCTGCTCCCAGAACGTCGCGTTCGCGATGCCGAGCGCGGCCGGGTCGAACGTCGGCTCGCGCCCCGCCCGCTTCTGCGCCTCGTAATCGCGCAGCGCGTTGAGCGCGGGCTTCTGCAGCAGCAGGATCGCGACGATGTTGAGCCAGGCCATCAAACCGACGCCGATATCGCCGAGCGCCCATGCGACGCTCGCGCTCTTCACCGCACCGTACAGCGTCGCCAGCAGGATCACCGCGCGCAGCACGAACGTGCCGGCGGCGCTGCTGCGTGTGCGGCTCAGGTAGACGACGTTGGTTTCCGCAATGTAGTAGTACGCGAGGATGGTCGTGAACGCGAAGAAGAACAGCGCCATCGCGACGAAGGCCGCGCCGAAGCCGGGCAGCACCGATTCGACCGCCATCTGCGTATAGCCGGGGCCCGCCTCGACGCCCGCCGCGCCCGAGAACAGTGCGCGGCCGTTCGGCGCGATCACGTTGTACGCGCCGGTGATCAGGATCATGAAGCCCGTTGCCGAGCAGACGAACAGCGTATCGACATAGACGGAGAACGCCTGCACGAGCCCTTGCTGCGCCGGGTGCGTCACTTCCGCGGCCGCCGACGCGTGCGGGCCGGTGCCTTGGCCCGCCTCGTTCGAATAGACGCCGCGCTTCACGCCCCACTGGATCGCCATGCCGAGCACCGCGCCGAAGCCGGCCTCGAAGCCGAACGCGCTCTCGAACACGAGCGCGACGACGCCCGGCAGCCGCTCGATGTCGAGCGCGATCACGACGCATGCGATCAGGATGTAGCCGAGCGCCATGAACGGCACGACGATTTCCGCGACGCGCGCGATCCGCTTTACGCCGCCGAAGATGATGAGGCCGAGCAGCAGCACAAGCACCGCGCCGGTGACCGGCTTCGCCACGCCGAACGAATTCTCGATCGCCGACGAAATTCCGTTCGCCTGCACGCCCGGCAGCAGCAGCCCGCACGCGAGCACGGTGGCAACCGCGAACGCCACGGCGTACCAGCGGATCCCGAGCCCCTTCTCGATGTAATACGCGGGGCCGCCACGGTACTGCCCTTCGCGCCGCACCTTGTAGATTTGCGACAGCGTCGATTCGACGAACGCGGTGCTCGCGCCCAGGAACGCCACGAGCCACATCCAGAACATCGCGCCGGGACCACCGAACGTGATCGCGGTCGCGACGCCGGCGATGTTGCCGGTGCCGACCCGCCCGGACAGCGACATCGCCAGGGCCTGGAATGACGACACGCCTTCGGCCGACGCCTTGCTGCCGCGCATCAGGCGCAGCATCTCGATGAAGTGGCGCACCTGCGCGAAGCGCGTGCGCAGCGAGAAATACAGGCCAGCCGCGAGACACAAAAAGATGAGCGCGGGGCTCCAGATAACACCGTTGATCGAGTCGACGAGTTTTTCCATGAGGCGTTTCGGTTGAAAGCGGGTGGACGTGTAGCGAAAGCCGGACTCGTCACGGCGACACGCGAAAGCCGCGACGTCGGACAAATCCGAATATAACTTTCATTTATATTACACGCCTTACGATTTCATTCGAATCCGGGTGAGTCCCGAGCAGCCGGCAGTTCGCCGGACGGAACAGTGGCGGGACAGCCCGGCGCGCCGTCGGGCTCGTCATGGCCGAGGGCTCGGTGCCTGATACACGTGTGGGGGGCAGCAGCAGCGGGCAGTGGCCCGTCGCGTTCGCTTTACTGGAGGATCGGCAGACGGAAGAAAGCCGGCGATGCAGTCGCCGGCATTGAAGGCATGAGCGGTATTGGCGGCATTGCCGACGCGGCCGCGGCAGGTTCGCTGCCGCAGCGGCCTGCGCGACGTGCCGTGGCAGCGCGGCAAACGTCGTTCATCCATCGTCGCTCGCCGACGCGATCCGGTCGCCGCGCGGACGCTGCGCGCCGTGTGTGCCGTGTACGCCGACATCGCCGGCGCAAGGGCCACTTACGGCACGTGCGCGTTCAGGCCCGGCACATTCCGCGCCGGGCTGCTTGCGTCAATGCTTGTCGTCGACCTTCTTCGGCTTCGGCGCCGCGGGCACCTTCGCATACTGGAACGCCGGCGTCGCCTTCAGCGCGTCCTTCGTCGCGCCCGGCAGATAGATGTTGCCGTTGCGCACGTCAAGCGATGCGATCGGCACCGCGACGTCGTGCGCGGCCACGCCGAGGAACCCGCCGGCCGACACGATCGCCGCCGACACGGAGCCGTCCGGCGCGACGATCAGATCGCGCACGGTGCCGACTTTCTGGTTCGCGTCGTTGTAGACGGCCTTGCCGAGCACGCTCTTCTTCACGCTCCAGCCTTCGAGCAGCGCCTGCGATTGCTCGACGGTCACGCTGAGCGGCTGCGCGCCGGCGATCTGCGCGTGCGCGCTGACGCTCGATGCGAGGACGGTTGCTGCGATAAGGGTCTTGTAGAACTTCATGTGCGTTGCACTCCGGTTCGGTTGTTGTTGGCTCCGGGAACGAAGCGACGCGGGCGCAATGGCTGATCGGTGAGCGCCCCGCGCTTCGTCGGTCGCGTGGCGGCCGGCCGCGCCGCCACTGCGCGTGTGCATGACGGGCCGGTAGCGTCGGGCCACAGCGTGCAACACGCGGTTCATGGTAGCGACATTCGGCGCAACGTGCGTTGAGCGTGCAGCGTGGCAGGCGGGCCAGGACGGGGAAAGATCAACGATCGTGCGGATAAAGGCGCGTGCGAGGCGCGACGACAGGCGCTGCGGGATATCGATCAGCAGAACATCTGCGCGAGCGGGCCGTCGTTCATCTGCGCATCGAACTGCGCATCGAACTGCGCGGCGGATGCCACCCCGCCATGCAGCGAAACCGCGTCACGCATTGCGCGAATACACCCGGCGATGCCGCACCGCCTCGGCCAGTACGTCGAGCACCGGCAGCGTTTGCGCCCAGCTCAGGCACGCATCGGTAATCGACACGCCATACTGCAACGGCACGCCCGGCTTCAGGTCCTGCCGGCCGGCTTCGAGATGGCTCTCGACCATCACGCCGACGATCCGGTGCTCGCCCTGCGACAGCTGACGTGCGAGATCCTGCGCAACCTCGATCTGCCGCTCATGCGACTTGTTCGAGTTCGCATGCGAGCAATCGACCATCACCTGTTCGCGCAACCCGCTCTTGCGCAGCACGGCACAACTCGCCTCGACGTGCTCGGCGTCGTAGTTCGGCCCGTTCTTGCCGCCGCGCAGAATCACGTGCGCGTCGTCGTTGCCGCGCGTCTCGAAGATCGCGGCCATGCCCATCTTCGTCATCCCCATGAACGCATGGCTCGCGCGCGCGGCGACGATCGCGTCCGACGCGACCTGCACGCCGCCGTCGGTGCCGTTCTTGAAACCGATGGGGCAACTCAGTCCCGACGCGAGCTGGCGGTGGCTCTGGCTCTCGGTCGTGCGTGCGCCGATCGCGCCCCACGCGATCAGGTCCGCGATGTACTGCGGACTCAGCAGGTCGAGGAATTCGGTCGACGCCGGCAGGCCGAGCGCGTTGATGTCGAGCAGCAGCTGGCGCGCGGCGCGCAGCCCCTCGTTGATGCGGAAACTGCCGTCCAGCCGCGGGTCGTTGATGTAGCCCTTCCAGCCGACCGTGGTGCGCGGCTTTTCGAAGTACACGCGCATCGTGATCAGCAGATCGTCCTTCAGCGCATCGGCGGCGGCCTTCAGGCGGCGCGCGTATTCGAGCGCCTGATCGTGGTCGTGGATCGAACAGGGGCCGACGACGAGCAGCAGCCGGTCGTCGCGGCCGTGCAGGATGTCGCCGATCGCGCGGCGCGTGTCCTCGACAAGCGTCTGCGTCGCGGCGGGCACCGGCAGTTCGTCCTGCAGCAGCGCGGGCGAGATCAGCGGACGCACCGCGCCGATGCGGACGTCGTCGATGCGCGTGGTGTCCTGCGTCGCGTCGGCGCTGCCTACCTCGCGATCGTGGGCGGGATTGTCGAGGTTCTGCATGGGGGTTCTCCGGGGGACGTCTTGAATGTGTTGCGGGCTCGATTATGGCATTCGCGCGGTGACGCGCGGCGCGCCGCCGTCAGAACGCGCGACGAACGAACGGCGATCCGCACGGGCTCGCCGGGCATTCGGCGCGTTGCACGAATGCCGCACGCGCCGCACGTGCGGAGGGCGCGGGCAACCCGTCAGCTCGCGGCGCCCGGTGCGTCGACGTCGATGCCGAGTTCGGTCGCCATCCGCTGGACCAGCGCGTTCAGTCGCGCCACTTCGTCCGACAGCCGCTTCTGCTCCGCCTTCAGCGCCTCGAACTCGGACGGCGGAACGGAATCCGCGCCGCCGCCCGTATCCGCACCGGCGTAATCGGCAATGTTGACTTCGCCGCACATCAGATGCATCCAGCGGTTTTCCCGCGCACCGGGCGCGCGCGGCAGCCGGACAATGAGCGGCTGCGCCCGCGCGGCGAGTTCGTCGAGGAATGCCTCGACCGACGAAATATCGGCGAAGCCGTGCAGGCGCGCGCTGTTCAGGCGCAGCTCGGCGGCCGTCTGCGGGCCGCGCAGCAGCAGGATCGTCAGCAGCGCGATCGCCTGGCTCGGAATCCCGAGCACGCGGTTCATGTTGTGCTCGAAACGCGGCACGCGGCTGCTGCTCCCTTCCATCACGAGGCTCAGATGCTTGAGCCCGTCGAGCGCGGTCGTGACTTCGTCCTCGCTGACGTTCATCACCGGCGAACGCGCGGTTTTCTGGTTGCAGCCGGCCGTCAGCGCGTTCAGCGACAGCGGATAGGTGTCCGGCACCGTGTGCTGCTTTTCGACGAGCACGCCGAGAATCCGTGCTTCGAGGGGCGTGAGTTCGCGCAGGGCGCGGGGCGTGGGCGTATCCGGCGTGGTGTTCATGATGGCGTCGCAGCGTGCAGCGGGTGAAGGGAAACGGTCGCGGCCCGTCCGGCGTCGCGAACGGGCGAGCCATATGATAGCTCGCGACGTGCGGCACGATGCCGCTCGCCGTCAAGGCGCGCGCACTTGCCGCGGCCGGCCTTTCGTCCAACGATTCGCTGCGTGCAGCGTCGTGCGACGGTGCGGGCGTTCGGTGGTGCGGATGCTTTTTGCGTGCTCGTTGTTCGTTGTTCGTTGTTCGTTGTTCGTTGTTCGTTGCTCGTTGCTCGTTGCTCGTTGCTCGTTGCTCGTGCTCGTTGCTCAGTATCGCGTTCCCGTTTGCGCGGCGCGAACGGCGGCGCTACGATACGCGTTCGCCCGGACACGCGGCGCCCCGCGCGATCGCGTTCGCAGCCGACTCCGTCGCAGCGCATCAGCGGTCGTGCATGTCGTGCGTGCGTGCATCCGTGCCGCGCTCGCGTGGTCAACACGGCTCAACCGTTCAAACGCTTATCACCATGACTGCATCCTCGCTCACGCCGAACGTGCGCGCCATCGTCACTGGACACACGCGCGGCCTCGGCGCAGCACTCGCCGGACAACTGCTGCAACAAGGCATCGCCGTGCTCGGCGTGTCGCGCAGCCGCCATACATCGCTCGCCGCGCAGGCGGGCGGCCGCCTCGCCGAAATCGAACTCGACCTGTCGGACGCGTCGGCCATCGCGACGTGGCTCGCCGGCGACACGCTGCGCAGCTACGTCGACGGCGCGTCGATCGTGCTGCTCTTCAACAACGCGGGCATCGTCGACCCGATCGGGCCGCTTGCGGCGCAAGACCCGACGCTCGTCGCGCGCGCGGTCGGCGTGAACGTCGCGGCGCCGCTGATGCTGTCAGCGGCGCTCGCGCAGGTTGCGTCAACGCCGACCGAATGCCGGATCCTGCACGTGTCGAGCGGCGCCGCGCGCAATGCGTACGCGGGCTGGAGCGTCTACTGCGCGACGAAGGCCGCGCTCGACCATCACGCGCGTGCCGTCGCGCTCGATGCGAATCGCGCGCTGCGAATCTGCAGCGTCGCGCCGGGCGTTGTCGATACGGCGATGCAGGCGACGATCCGCTCGACCAGCGAAGCGAACTTCCCGATGCGCGAGAAGTTCGACCAGTTGAAGGCGAGCGGCGCGCTGTCGACTCCCGAGGCCGCCGCGCGGCAGCTGATCAACTACGCGCTCAGCGATGCGTTCGGCGCCGAGCCGACGGCCGACGTGCGGAATCTGCCGCCGGCGTAACCGGGCAGCGGCCCTCATCCACCGAGCCGCTTCGTCCAGTCCTCGACCCGGCGTTCCGTCCGGCGCTTTTCGAGCATCGTGCGCCAGCCTCGCGTCAACACCGGAACGTCGCACAGCGCGTCGAGCGCCGCCATGTCGAGCGTGCGCCGGTACAGCACGTCGAGCACGTCCGACAGCGGCCATTGCGGATACGGACGCTCATGCAATGTCAGCACATCGCCCGGCGCGACCCAGCCTTCGTGCAGCACGCGGTAGTACCAGCCGGTCCGGCCGCTTTCCTGCACGAGTGCGGCCATCCGCGGATGGTCGAACCGCGCATTGAGCTTCCAGCACGGCTGCCTCGACTGCGACGCCTGGAGCACGGCGCCGCCCAGCGTGAACACGTCGCCGAGACACACGTCATGCTCGGTCAAGCCGTGCGTCGACAGGTTTTCGCCGAATGCGCCCGGCCGCGCGAGCACGTCGCGCATGCCGATCTGCGCCGACCACCACGCATAGTGATCGTGCGCGTAGTGATGGACCGCCTTGTCGGCCCCGCCGTGATGCCGCGCATCGGCCTGACTATCGCCGGCAAAGCCGAGCGCGCCCAGCCACAGGCGCGCGTCGACCGGTTGCTTGTCGATCGCACTGACGTGCCGCGTGCCGGCCAGCGGCCCGCTGGTGCCGACGCGCACCATGCCGATGGCCGCCGCGATCGCCGGGCGTGCGTCGCCGCTCATGCCGCCACGCCGTCCGCCAGGGCTGCCAGCACGCGTTCGAGTTCACGCGTGCGTGCGTCGCCAAGCGGCAGCAGCGGCCGTCTCGGCTCGCCGGCGTCGAAGCCGCGCAGCCGCAATCCGGCCTTCACGGTCACCGGCAACCCGCCGCTGACGATGAACTGCAGCAGCGGCAACTGCGCGTGGAATACCGCGCGGGCGCGCGCGAGGTCGCCCGTGCGCATCGCGTCGACAAGCGCAAGCGGCAAATCGGCATTCAGGTTTGGCGCGGCCGTGCACCATCCGGCCGCGCCCGCCGCAAGCGCGGCCAGCGCCATCGGATTGCTGCCGTTGTAGAACGGGATCGTCCCGTCGCTCAACTGCGCGAGGCGGTGCATCCGTCCGATGTCGCCGGTGCTTTCCTTGACCATCGTCACGTTGTCGACAGCCTTGCAGATCGTCACGATCAGCTCCGGCGACATGTCGACGCCGCTCGTCGCGGGATTGTTGTACAGCATGATCGGAATGCCGATGGCGTCGCCGATCGCGCGATAGTGCGCGACGATTTCATCGTTGCCGAGCTTCCAGTACGACACCGGCAGAACCATCACCGCATCGGCGCCGGCCTGTTCGGCAATGCGCGCGCGGCGCACCGCTCCCGCGGTCGTGAGATCCGAGATGCCGACGACCGTCGGCACACGCCGGCGCACCGCGCGAATCGACGCGGCGGCGACCGATTCCCATTCGGAATCGGACAGGTATGCACTTTCGCCGGTACTGCCCAGCGGGGCAATCGCATGGACGCCATCGGCGATCAGGCGCTCGATCAGCGCGTCGAGCAAGTTCAGGTCGACACAGCCGTCGGCAGAGAACGGCGTAACAGGGTAGGCGATCACGCCTTGCAAAAGAATGGACACGATGCGGATTCCTTAATGATGGGTGGATACGGTGGAAACGAAATGCCCGATCATGCGATGCAGTCCCGGTGCGTACGCAACGCGCGGCGCGCGTAGTAATCAAAGGTCACGGCGTCACGCTTCGGCTTCGAAATCCAGTCGTGCGCTTCGCGCGCCAGCGCCGGCGGAACCGGCTTGATCTCGCCGGCCGACATCGCCAGCAGTTGCAGCCTCGCCGCCCGCTCGATCAGCAGCGCGAGCATGCATGCTTCCTCGATCGTCTTGCCGACCACGAGCTGGCCATGATGCGACAGCAGGATCGCCCGCTTGCCGCCGAGCGCCTTCGAGATGATCTCGCCCTCCTCGTTACCGACCGGCACGCCTGGCCAGTCCTTCAGGAACGCGCAATCGTCGTACAAAGGGCACGTGTCCATGTGCGACACGACGAGCGGTTGCTCGAGCATCGACAGCGCCGCCACGTGGGCGGGGTGCGTATGAATGATGCAGTTCACGTCCGGCCGCTCGCGGTAGATCCACGTATGGAACCGGTTGGCCGGATTCGGAATGCCTTTGCCGTCGACCACGTCGAGATCCTCGTTGACGCGCAGCAGGTTCGCGGCCGAGATTTCATCGAAACCGAGCCCGAGCCGCTGCGTGTAATACGTGCCGGCTTCGTCCGCGCGGCACGTGATCTGTCCGGCCAGCCCCGAATCATGGCCGGCGTCGAAAAGGATCCGGCACGTCAGTGCCAGCTTCTGCCGGACGGACCAGCCGCTGTCGCCCACCTCGTTGTCGAGGCGCCGCTCCGCAAGCTCGACCAGCGCCTCCTTCGTCAAATTCAGCGTTTCCGCCATGTTCGCCTCCTGAATGAACCGGATCGGCCACGCCAACCGCAGCCGTCTCCCCGGGAGCTTCAGGACACACAATACACCTTATGACACTTTGTGTCATGCGCTACAATCGATTTTTCGAAGAACCCGTGGCGCCCCATGACGATTCGCCTGAAACTGCTCCGAAAACAGAAGGGCTGGACGCTCGACGTGCTGGCCGACGAGACCGGCCTGACCAAGAGCTACCTGTCGAAGGTCGAGCGCGGCCTGAGCGTGCCGTCGATCGGGGTTGCGCTGAAGCTGTCGAAGGCGCTGAATGTCGATGTCGAGCAGCTGTTCTCGGAAAGCCGGAACCGGGAGCTGATCACGGTCACGCGCGCGGGGGAGCGCACGGCGATGGGTGCGGCGGCCGACAGCCACGCGCACCGCTTCGAAAGCATCGCGGCCGGCGTCGCGCCGAAGAAAATGCTGCCGTTCATCGTGCACCCGCCGCACGAATTCGCGGCGTCGACGTTCCGCGAACACGAAGGCGAGGAATTCCTGTTCGTGCACAAAGGGCGTATCGAAATCGAATTTCCGAACGAGACGGTGCAACTCAAGACCGGCGATTCAGTCTATTTCAACGCACTCATCCCGCACCGCACGCGCAGCCTCGGCGCCGCGCAGGCGGAAATCCTGGTCATCGTCAGTCACGACGACTAGCCTCGTCACTTCTTCGCGCAAGGATCCTCCGAT
Organism: Burkholderia latens; assembly: GCF_001718795.1. Classification (NCBI taxonomy): domain Bacteria; kingdom Pseudomonadati; phylum Pseudomonadota; class Betaproteobacteria; order Burkholderiales; family Burkholderiaceae; genus Burkholderia; species Burkholderia latens. Next base: position 2,262,088 of record NZ_CP013438.1, read on the forward strand.
GGTCACGAAGACCACCGCACCGTTCCAGCAGATCAAGACGCTCGTTCGCCAGAACGTCGATGCAGGCGACTGGCGGCCCGGGGACCGCATTCCGTCCGAACTCGATCTCGCCGCGCAATTCGGCGTCGCGCGCATGACGGTCAACCGCGCGCTGCGCGAGCTGACCGAGGAAGGCGTGCTCAAGCGCATTGCAGGCGTCGGCACGTTCGTCGCCGAAGCGAAACCGCAGTCGAACCTGCTGATGATCGCGCACATCCGCGACGAAATCCGCGCGCGCGGGCACGAATACACGTGTCGCGTGCTGAGTCGGTCGCGCGAGCCCGCATCGTTCGACGTCGCAACCGCGTTCGGGCTCGCGGTCAACACGCCGGTCTATCACGTCGTGTGCGTGCACGAGGAAAACGGACGCCCGATCCAGCTCGAGGACCGCTACGTGAATCCGGCCGCCGCGCCGGCATTCATCGATCAGGACTTTCAGGCGGAACCGCCGTCCGAATACCTGTTCAACAACGTGTCGCACTACGAACTGGAGATCGAGCACGTGGTCGACGCGTCGCTGCCGACAAGCGAACAGGCACGGCTGCTCGACATGCGCGCCGACGAGCCGTGCCTCACGCTCACGCGCCGCACCTGGACGAACGGGCTGCCGGTCACGTTCGTGCACTTCCTGCATCCGGGCAATCGCTACCGGCTCGGCTCGCGGTTCAAACCCGGCGCGGGCCGCCACCAGACCTGAGCAACCTTCGCCGAAGCAAGCAAACGATCGCGCGCGGCAACCGCCTCATCGCGACGCCGCCGCCGCGCGCATGACGCCCGATGTGGTCGGTGTCCGCGAAGCCGCGTCAGATCGCCGCGACCTGCCCTGCCCCGCGCGACCACACGACCGGAAACAGCGGATGATCGAGCGGCGCACCAGCCGGCAGTTCGTCGGCGAGCCCGGGGAAATCGGGCGACGTCTTCCAGCGGCGCGGTGCGTGGCGGATATCGTCGCCGACGAAACGGATCGAGAACGCGCGCCGACGGTTCTGCGTGCCGCCCGACGCATGCAACGTCAGCATCCTGAAGCACACCATGTCGCCCGGCTCGAGCGCCCAGTGGCGGATCGGAAACGCCGAACGGTCGGCTTCGATGTCGGGCAGATCGGCGAGGCTGCCTTCCGGAAACCACTTCGCCTCCTTGTCCATGAACGTGCGCGGCATCAGCCACGGCCCACGGTGCGAGCCGGCGACGAATTCCAGCGTCGATTCGAGCGGCACCGGATCGACCGGGATCCACATGCTGACGTTGTCGTCGCCTTCGATGTTGTAGTACGGCTGATCCTGATGCCACGGCGTGCGCTGTCGCGTGCCGGGCTCCTTCACGAGCAGATGGTCGTGATGCAGCCGCACCGTCCGCGCGCCCATCAGCGCGGCCGCGACGGACGGCGCCGGCGAATGCACGATGAAGTCGCGATATGCGGCGTTGTGCTGCCAGTTGCAGAAGTCCTCGAAGAACCAGCCCGGATCGTCGGGCCGGCTCGCCACTTTCGCGCGCGCGCTCGGCTGCGCGAGATTCGCGTCGATGCCGGCGCGCAGCGCGGCCACCTCGTCGGGCAAGAAGATGCCCTTGATGCACACCGCGCCTTCGTCGCGGAACGCGGCGATCAGTTCGGGCGTCACGGCTTGCGCGACGCGGTCCTGGATACTCGTCATGGGCTGGCTGTCGATTGAATGACTCATGGGGTCATGGGAGACATGGACGGCTTCACGGTGCCGACGTCACCTGCTGCTTAGCACCGTAAATATCGAAGTCGAAGTACTTCGCAGCAATCTTCCGGTACGTGCCGTTTGCGCGGATCGCGGCGATCGCATCGTTCAGCCGCTTCTTCATCTCCGCGTCGCCCTTGCGCACGCCCATCGCGACGCCGTAGCCGGTGATACGCACGTCGGTTACGTCGGGGCCGGCGAACGCGTAGTTCTTGCCGCGCGGCGTCTTCAGGAACGCATAGCCGGCCTGCGTCTTGTCCTGGAAGGTCGCGTCGAGCCGGCCGTTCACCAGATCCTGGTACACCTGGTCCTGGTTCTGGTACGACACGATCGTCACGCCCTTCGTCGCCCATTCCGCCTTCGCGTAGGCCTCCTGCGTGGTGCCCTGGTCGATCCCGACGCGTTTGCCCGCGAGCGACGCGGCCGTGGGCAGCAGTTTCGAGCCGACCGGCGCGACGAGCGCGCCCGGCGACGCATAGAGCTTGTTCGAGAAATCGATCTGCTTGAGCCGTTCGTCGGTGGCCGTCATCGCGGACATGATCACGTCGAACTTGCGCGCGCGCAGCGCCGGAATCATCCCGTCGAAGCCCTGCTCGACCCACACGCATTTCGCGCGCAGCTGCTCGCAGATCGCATTGCGCAGGTCGATATCGAAGCCGGCGAGCGAGCCGTCCGGCTGCTTCGCCTCGAACGGCGGATAAGTGGGATCGATGCCCCACCGGATCGTCGCCGTATCCTGCGCGAACGAGACGAGCGGCGCGAGCGCCAGCACGGAAACGACAAGCTTTGCAGTGCGGATCATGACGGGTGTCCTTGTGGTCTCGACGCGGCGGCAAGCGCCGGGCGTCCATTGGGAGCCGTGCGCCGGGGAGCCGAATACGGCGCGCGAAAGACGGGACTTCGTTGAAACTGCAATGCAGTCTAGACCGCTCAATCCGTGAGCGCAAGGCATGAAAACGCAGCCATGGACGATCGGCAACGGCCGCCCGGAGAAGTCGCTCAAGATGCGCGCAATAGAGAAATATAGAGCGCTTATTGCGGCAAATTACTATATTTTTCGGTGTTTACCCGAGCGAATCGCACAGTTGATCGAGAGTGGGCGATGCCGGATATCCACATCTTCCGATGTCGATGATTCGCTGGCGCCCGAGCGCTCTTTCGTATGGATATCGGACTTTGATTGCCACCATCCTAGACCGCTTGCCGTCGACGGGCATGCGCGTCCGGTCCGCGTGATTCGCGCGTTGCGGGCAGGAACACCGCGCGGCTCTCGTCGTCTCGTGAATTGATTCGCGCGGCGTGCTTCAACACCATCCGGGCGTCGCCGGCAGCGCCGCGGTCCGTTGCGCTGCGCAGCCTTGCACCGAGCGCTCCGCCGTGGGCGGCTGCGGTGGCCGATGTGCGCACCGTCAGCGCAAGCGCGCCGGCCATCGCTCATCGTTTGAACAACATCCATCGTGCTCGTGCCGCGTGCGCCACCGCGGGCGACGCACGCACGCCGAGTCCGGCGAAACCGCGATTGCCCGCGGGCCCCGGCCATGCTAAAAGTCGTCGCATTCATTTGAAAATGAAATGCCAGAATCGATAAAAGTGCGGAAATGAATAGACCTTTGTTCGACCTCGACCTGCTGCGCGCACTCGTGATGGTGGCCGACTGCGGCAGCTTCACGACCGCGTCCGCGCGATTGCATTCGACGCAGTCGACGGTCAGCCAGAAGGTGCGGCGGCTCGAGGAGATCGCCGGGCATCGACTGCTCGACCGCGGCACGCGCGACGTACGGCCGACCGACGCCGGCGTGACGGTGCTCAGCTATGCACGGCGCATGCTCGCGCTGAACGACGAGATGCTCGAAGCGCTGTCGGGCGCGACCGTCGCGCTGACGATCCGGCTCGGCGTGCCCGACGATTTCGCGGCGGGCCGCACGACGCATGCGCTCGCGGCGTTCAAGCGCGACCACCCGCAGGTGAAGCTCGAAGTGACGTGCGGGCTGAGCCGCGACATCTGTGCGGCCTACGATCGCGGCGAGCTCGATCTCGTGCTGATCAAGCAACGGCGCGACAGCCGCGAGGCGGTGGCACGCTGGCCCGAGAAACTGCGCTGGATCGACAGCGCACGGCATCCGACGATCGACCTCGACCCGGTGCCGATCGTCGTGTTTCCGCCGCGCGGGCTCTATCGCGACGACATGATCAAGGCGATCGAGGAACGCGGCCGCCGCTGGCGCATCAGCTTCACGACATCGAGCCTGAGCGGAATCCAGGCGGCGGTGGCCGACGGGCTCGGGATCAGCGTGCTGCCCGCGCGCGTGGTGACCGACGACCACGTGGTGCTGAACGACGAGCCCGGCGGCTTCGCGCCCATCGAGCACATGGACATTGCGATCCTGCATCGGCCGACTGCCGATCCGATGGTCAGCGAACTGACGAAGGTGCTCGCGGCGATGCTCGAGCACGAGGAGGAATAAACGCGGCTCTGCGGCGATTTGGGCGTCGGCGTGCAGATGGCCGTTGGCGCTCGGTGCTGCCGAAAGACCGCCGCGCGTCAGAACATCGTATTCCCGTTCGCCGCATGCTCCGGCACCGGCTGGTTCACGTCCCAGTGCTCGACGATCTTGCCGTGCGCGAGCCGGAAGATGTCCACGATCGCGCTGCCGCGCGTGCCCGGCTCGCGCACCGCGTGCACGTGGAGGATCACGTAGTCGCCGTCGACAAACGAGCGCTTGATCTCGCTATGCGACTGCGGATACGTGTCGCGCAGGAACGCGACGAACTTGCGGAAGCCGTCGCGGCCGTCGGCCGCGTTCGGGTTGTGCTGCACGTATTGGTCGCCAACGTACGCGAGCGCGGCGTCCGCGTCCTTCTCGTTCAGCCCTTTCTCGTAGAACGCGAGCACCGTACGACGGTTCGCCTCCTGAAGTGCGCTATCCACGCTATCCACGCCGGACGCAATCGCGTGCGCGGACGTCGCCGCGAACAGGGCCGCGGCCACCCATCGCGCGCATCGCGCGGCGCGTGCCGTCGTCATGCGGGTGCATCGCATCGTCGTCTCCCCGGAAATCGAGCTGAAGGAAGCCCGATCATACCGGCCGCGATGCGTTCGATTGGACCTTATCGCCATCACTCGGGTGCGTCGTATCGGCATCTTCCGGGAGGCAGGCTGAACGAAACCCCACCCCGCCCGCCGCAACGCGCGCGTTCAGCGCGGATCGCCATCGCGCGCGCCCCGCATCGCCCGTCGGACTGAAGGCAGCCCGATCCTGCGGACAGCAAAGCGGCGTTCAGACAAGCACACCATCACGCGCGACGATCTTCCCCGACGACACGACGAGCCGTCGAGTCGGCCGCGAGACCACGGCCTCGGCAAATGTCAGCGCATCGACGAGCACGACGTCCGCACGCTTGCCCGCTTCCAGGCCGTAGTCGGCGAAGCCGCAGCCGCGCGCAGCGCCGTGCGTCACGCAGTCGAGCGCGACTTCCAGCGCATCGTCGCGCCGGAAATCGTTGCGCATGCCGATCAGCATCGCGCGCTCGAGCATGTCCGGCGAACCGTACGGCGTCCACGTGTCGCGCACGCCGTCGTTGCCGCCGATCACGGTCACGCCGGCCGCACGGCACGCAACCACCGGCGGCACCGGCACCGCGGCCGGCGCCGTCGTGACAATTGCGACGCCGAGTTCGGCCATCCGGGCGAGCAGCGCGTCGCGCTCGCGGTCGGCGATGTCGCCGAGGCAGAAGCCATGGCTGATCGTGACCTTGCCGTGCATGCCGAGCGCAGCCGTGCGCTGCAGGATCAGGTCGAGCGAATACGCCCCCATCGAGCCGCGCTCGTGCAAGTGCACGTCCAGCCCGCAGCCATGGCGCTCGGCAATGCCGAACAGCACGTCCACCGCGTCGACCGGATCTCCCTCGATCGCGCACGGATCAAGCCCGCCGAGTAAATCTGCGCCCGCAGCCAGCGCGTCGGACAGCAGCGCGGCCGTGCCGGGCCGCTTGAGCACGCCCGACTGCGGAAACGCGACGATCTGGATGTCGACCTGGCCGCGCAGCGTCTCGCGCGTCGCAAGCACACCGTGCAGATGCCGCAGGCCCGCGTCGGTATCGACGTCGACGTGCGTGCGAATGCGTGTCGTCCCGGCCGCAAGGAATGCGCGCGACAACGCGAGCGACGCGGCACCCGCATCATGGCCGCTCGTCGCGCGGTACGTGCGTTCGTTCTCGATGCGATCGACGAGTCGCGGCCCCACCGCATTGCGATACCACGGCATCCCCCAATGGGTCTTGTCGAGATGCGTATGGCCTTCGACCAGGCCGGGTAGTGCAAGCGCGTGCGCGCCGTCTTCGTTCGCACAGTCGGCTGGTGCGTCGAGGGACGGGCCAATGCGCGCGATGCGGTCGCCTTCGATCAGGATGTCGAACGCTTCGTCGGCGTGCGTGCGGACGTTGCGGATCAGCAAATTCGTCATGTCGGTTCCGAGAGGGTCAGTCGGTGTATCGGTGCGTCGGTCAGTCGCTCGATGCGAGTCCGCCGCGATGCAGGCACCGCGACGGCGGTCGTTCGTCATCGCCCGAAACGCAGGGCCGGTGCAATCGGCGCGCCGGTATCGGCTTCGCCGCGGCGGAACACCCAGCGTTCGGCCGGCACGCCGGCCACGGCCGCCGCCGCATTCGGTGCGCGCACCGCGACGAAGCTCGCGTCGCAGCCGACCGCGATCCCGTAATCGGCCTTGCCGATCGCGCGGGCGCCGGCGTGCGTTGCCATGTCGAGCGCGATGCCGAGCGCGTCGTCGGTATAGAAGCCCGAGCGGTAGCCGACCATCATCGCGCGCTGCAGCATGTCACCGTTGCCATATGGCCACCACGCGTCGCGGATGTTGTCGTTGCCCGCGAACACGTGCACGCCAGCGTCGCGAAGTTGCCGCACCGGCGGGAATGCGCAGTCGCCCGGCGCGTTGGTCAGGATCGACACGCCGGCGTCGGCAAGCGCCGCGGCCGCACGCTCGACGTCGCCGTGATCGACCTGGCCGAGCGCATAGGCGTGGCTCACGTTCACGCGACCGCCAAGGCCCGCCGCGCGCGTGCGCGCCGCGATCCGCAGCAGTTGCGCGATGCCGGTCGCGCCCGGCTCGTGCAGGTGGATATCGATCTTCACGTCGCGCTTTTCGGCAATGCCGAACACGATGTCGAGCTGGCCGTCCGCATCGCCGTCGAGCGTCGTCGGATCGATCCCGCCGACCACGTCCGCGCCTTCGCGCACGGCCGCATCGAGCATCGCCGCGGTGCCAGGGCAGCTCACCACGCCGGCCTGCGGAAACGCGACGAGTTCGATGTCGACGATCCCGCGCCATTGTTCGCGCGCCGCCATCACGGCCTGCAGGTTCGACAGGCCCGTCGTCGCATCGACGTCGACGTGGCTGCGCATCGCGATCGTGCCGAACGCGGCGGCCTGCTCGATCAGCGCGTTCGCACGCTCGACGATCGGCGGCGCCGCCGCGAGCTGGCGCGTCTCGACCGCGAGCCGCTCGCGCAGCGAGCCGACCGGTTCGTGCGGCACCCAGCGATCGCCGACGAAGCTCTTGTCGAGATGGATGTGGCCGTCGACGAAGCCGGGCAGTACGACGCAGCCGCCGAGGTCGATCGTTTCCGCACCCGGCACGGCGGTGCAGTCGGCGCCGATCGCGACGAAGCGCCCTTCACGGACGACGAGGTTGATGGGCTGTCCGCCGGCATCGACGGCGTGGGTGAAGAAGCGATCGGTCATGAGCTGGAATGGGTGGGGCGGTGGCTGCGCGACACTGGCGCGGAAACGGGAACGGCACCGCAGCCGGCGGGCGGGACCGTTGGCAGCGAATGCGGCCACGATATCGGACCGGGCTGCCAGTGGCCAATTAAATGTCGCGATGCCGTGCATTCGATTCCGCAATGTGCGGCGCGGATGCCCGCGTGGGCGGATGAGGGCGCGGTCGCAGCGGAATCGGCAGAACGGCCGACGTGTGCGTGACGGGCTGCCACCTGCGCAGGCCGCCCGCGCGGCCCACCCCACGCCAATGTGCACACCGATTTGCGCGGCAACAGACTTTACACGTTGTTACCCGGCCGCACCGGACGCGCATCCGCCCTTTCCTTATACTCACGCCGAGTTCGCCACCCGTCCCGGCTTTCGTCGGCGAACACGTTGCCGATGCAGGAAATCACCATGATGCGCATGCCTTCCACGAAGACCGTTCTGTTCGCCTCGCTCGTCGCCGTGGCGGCGCTTCCGCTGACCGCCTGTGTCGCGCCGGGGTACTACGGCGCGCAACCGGGTTATCCGCAGCAGCAGTACGCGACGCCCGGCTACGCGCAACCCGCGTATTCGCAACCCGGCTACGTTCAACCGCAGCAGCCGGCCTATCCGAACCAGGCGCCGCAGTACGACCAGTACGGCAACCCGCAGCCTTACGCCGGCCAGTACGGCAACGGCTACGGCACGCAATACGGCACGGTCGCGAATATCCAGCCGGTGAGCGGCTCGGTCGGTGCGTCGGGGGTCGCGGGCACCGTCGTCGGCGCATTGGTCGGCGGCCTGGTGGGCAACCAGTTCGGCCGCGGCCACGGCCGCGACGCCGCGACCGTGATCGGCGCGCTCGGCGGCGCCGTGGCCGGCAACCAGATCGGCCAGCAAATGGGCGCGGCCCAGCCGCCAAGCAGCTACCGGATCGACGTACGCGTCAGCGACGGCTCGATGCGGTCGTTCGACGTGCAGTCGCCGGGCGACCTGCGTCCGGGCGATCGCGTGCAGATCAACGGCAATCAGCTGTCGCGGTATTAACGCGGCGGGCCGTGCGCCCGACGCGGTCGGGCGCATGACACACCGCGCCGCAGGATCCCGACGCATTGTCCGCACTTCACGCGCGCCGGCGCGACGCCCGGCGCGCATCGCTTCATCTTCGGCTCTCTCGGTCGGCGCCGCATCGCATTCGCGCACGACACCGCACCGTCACTTCCCCGCAGATCGAAATCCCGCCCGAGGACGAGCCTCGCGTGGAGCGCGTCGGCCAACATGCGGCGTTCCGGCTGGCTCGGGTGAGCACGGGTTCGCCACGGCATGCGCAATTTCCGGTCGGCTCGTCACACGCCTGTGTCGCGATTCCCGCCCGCGGCAACGGCCGCCATTCGCGTGCCCGTAACGTGCGCCACGCGCGTCGATGCGGCACGGCGATCGCACAGGCAAACGTACGCGTTTCCCCTTAGCATTGTCGATGCACCGCCGCCGCGCACGCCGCAAATCCGCCTCCCCCGACAAACCCGCGAACCGCACCGATGATCACGATCCGCCTGCTCGATGCCGCCGACGCGGCGCAATTCCGCTCCGTCCGCCTGCACGCGATCGACACGTCGCCGACGTCGTTCCTGCCGACACGCGACGAAGAAGCCGGCATCCCGGTCGAGGAATTCGCGACGCGCATTACGCCCAGCGGCGTGCAGGCCGTATTCGGCGCATTCGACGACGACACGCTCATCGGCATCACCGGCGTGCGCCGCGATACGCGCGCGAAGGTAGCGCACAAGGCATTGATATGGGGCGTGTTCGTCGCCTCCGCATATCGCGGGCGGGGCGTCGCGCAATCGCTGCTCGACGCCGCCACAGCCCACGCAGCGCAAACGTGGAGCTGCACGCAGCTGACGCTGTGCGTAAACGAGATCAACCGCAGCGCGGAGCGGCTATATGCGTCGCAGGGCTTCGTCCGGTTCGGCACGGAACTGCGTGCGCTGTTCGTCGACGGACGCTTCTACGACGAACACCACATGGTCAAGATGCTGGCGTAATGCGCTCGCGCGCACCGCGCCGATCGCACGCGAACGCGTTTCATCACCGCTTGTCGGCGATCGTCACGTTCGTCAGCGTCATCGCACCGACGTTGAACCCGTAGATCGACCACGGCGACGTGACAATCGCCCCGTCCAGCGCGACAAGACGTCCGTCGTCGTATCTTTATGCGCACAAACTTTCTGCATCCCGGCGCGGCCGGCTAGCCCGGATCGACCGCGCGCACGGAATATGACAAGCTCGCGGAGGTTTCACCGGTCCCTTAACCCCGTCACAGGAGCTTCAATTGCAGACCCGCCACGGAGTCGACCTCATCCGCGCTCGCGCACTGTTCGATCGCGAGCGCCACGCGTTCACCGAAGCCATGCCGATCTCCCGCGCGTTGTCCGCGGAAGCGGCGGAGCACCTGCTCTTCGGCGTGCCGTTGCACTGGATGCAAGACTGGTCGACACCGTTTTCGCTGGTCGTGAAAGAAGCGCGCGGCGCGACGTTCACCGACGTCGACGGTCACCGCTACGCAGACTTCTGCCTTGGCGACACCGGCGCGATGTTCGGCCATGCTCCCGAGCCCGTCGCGCGCGCGCTCGCCGAACAGGCGACGCGCGGCTATACGACGATGCTGCCGAGCGAGGACGCCGCATGGGTGTCGCGCGAACTCGCGCGGCGCTTCAAGCTGCCGATCTGGCAATTCGCGCTGAGTGCGAGCGACGCGAACCGCTTCGTGCTGCGCTGGGCACGCGCGGCCACCGGCCGCAACACGATCGTCGTGTTCAACGGCTGCTATCACGGCACGGTCGACGACGTGTTCGTCGACCTCGTCGACGGTCGTCCGGTGCAGCGCGACAGCCTGCTCGGTCAATCCTATGACCTGCTCGCGAACACGCGCGTGATCGAGTTCAACGATCTCGACGCGCTCGAAGCGGCGCTGAAGGTTGGCGACGTCGCGTGCGTGCTCGCCGAGCCGGCGATGACGAACATCGGAATGGTGCTGCCCGAGCCCGGTTTCTGGGACGCCGCGCGCGAGCTGACGCGCCGATACGGCACGCTGCTCGTGATCGACGAAACGCACACGATCAGCAGCGGCCCGGGCGGTTACGCGGCCGCGCACGGCCTCGAGCCGGACGCGCTGGTCGTGGGCAAGCCGATCGCGGGCGGCGTGCCGTGCGCGGTGTACGGGTTTAGCGCCGAATTCGCGAATCGCGCGAAGCAGGCGAAGCTGAACGCGCCGCCCGGCCATTCGGGCATCGGCACGACGCTGACCGCGAACATGCTCGCGATGCATGCAATGCGGGCGACGCTTGCAGAAGTCGCGACCGATGCCGCGTATGCGCACATGTTCGAACTGGCCGCGCGGCTCGCCAGCGGGCTCGAACAGGCAATCGCGAAGCGCGGGCTGCCATGGTGCGTGACGCGCATCGGCGCGCGCACCGAGTTCCAGTTCACGCCGGTACCGCCGCGCAACGGCACGATCGCGGGCGAGCAACTCGACAGCGAGCTCGAGCACATCGTGCATCTGTATCTGCTGAACCGCGGCGTGCTGATCACGCCGTTCCACAACATGATGCTCGTGTGCCCGCAGACGACGACCGACGACGTCGACACGCTCGTCGCGCAGTTCGATGCGTGTATGGGCGAACTGCTGTGACATGATGCGGCGTGCGTTCGAGGTCGCTCACAACGGCCGGCCGAGCGCACGCCTGGCGCCACTTCGGCGGATCCGCCGGATCGACCCGCGCACCGGCCGCACTGCAGGCGCCGGGGTCAGCGCGCGCGTGCGCCCAGCGAACCGAAGAACGTCGCGACCTTCGCCTTGCTCGTCGTCTGCAGGCGCGACATGAGCCCGTGATCGACTTGCGTCAGTCCGTACGTCGCGCCGAGGTCGCGCTGCATCCGGCACCACAGATGGCTCGCAATCTCGGCGTCGACCATCGCGCGGTGAGCGCGGCCCGTCTGCGGCAGGCGCAACATGTCGGCGAGGCTCGACAGCCGGTGGCTGCGCGCATCCGGGTAGACGCGCCGCGCGACGAGCATCGTGCACGCGAACGCATGGTCGGCCGCCATCCCGAGCATCCCGAGTTCGGCCTGCCAGAAGCGCTTGTCGAAACCGGCGTTGTGCGCGACGACCGGATGACTGCCGACGAACGCGGCGGCCTCTTTCATCACCTTCGACACCGGCGGCGCCGACGCGATCATTTCGTTCGTGATGCCGGTAAGCGCGACAACGTCGGACGGAATGCGGCGCCCTGCGTTCATGAGGCTCTGGTAGCGGTCGACGATCTCGCCGTCGCGCAGCAGGATCACGGCGATTTCGGTCGCTCTGTCTCCCATGTTCGGAGAAAGCCCGGTTGTTTCGAAGTCGAGTACCGCTACGGTTTGCATGGTCGAATCGGAGGAAGGAGACATGGTGCTGCACGTCGGTCAGCACATCGCACCGACGAGGACGCGCCATGGTACATCCTGATCCGGCCTTCCCCGGAAAATGACGACGTCATGCGTCGAACGCCGCCGCTTCGCGCACCTGCCCGCCGCCACGGCGAATGGACCGATGCGCGCGCACCTTGGTCCATTCGCGCGTTCCCTTACGTCACCGGCAACTGAAGCTCGCCGCCGAATTCAGGTCGCCCGAGCCGTTGTAGCGCGCGACCTGCGGATACGGACACAGCGGACGCGTGCGCCCCGCGCCCCACGACGCCGGCACGTCCGCGTTCGGCACCGCGTTCGTCGTGTCGCGCGCGGCGGCGACGATCGCCGTGGGCGCCTGGCCCTGCTCGACCCACGCGACGAGCGGCGTCAGCATGTCGAACTGGTCGGTGGCCGGCCCGCCCGAGCAGTGGTTCATCCCCGGCACCGGATAGAAGCGCGCGAAGCTCGATGCATCGCCGCCGTTCGCCTGCGCGAGCCGCGCATACCAGTCGCTCGTGTCGTTGAACGAGAACACCGGATCGCCGGTGCCGTGATAGACGAGCAGCTTCGCACCGCGCGACTTCAGCGCGGACAGGTTCGTCTCGTCGGGCGGCGTCATGAACGACCACGACGATTGCGTGTACGTGCCGTTCGTCGCGAAGATCGCAGGTGCGTCGTTGTCCATGTCGAAGCCGAGCGCGAAGCCGGCGAGATTCGCGAGCGTCGCAGCGGTTTTCGGCGGCGTCATGAACGTGAATGCCATCGCGGCCGGGTCGAGCACGATCGAATTCGACTGCTTCCACGCGGCCCAGCCCGGCCCCGAGATGCCCGGATCGTACGGAAAGCTCGCATAGAGCGCCGTGCCCGCGCTGTTGCGCGCGCCCGCGAATACGTTCTCCAGCGCACCCTTCTGCGCGGTCGTCAGGCACGACCCGGTACGCGTGCCATTCGCGCAGGTGGGAATGTCCGTGTCGACGCTGAAATGCGCCTGGCATGCGGCAACGTCCTGCACCATTCCGTCGGCCACGCCGTCGAGCGCATCGCACTTGTCGAGAATCTTCGCGCCGACGAACTGGCGCTCGGTGTCGGTGAAGCCGCTTCGGATGTCGGGCAGCCCGTTCGTTCCGGTCGCCGACGCGATCTTTGCGAACTGCTGCGCACCGTATATCTCGCCGATCGCCGCCTTCGGCAGGTGAAAGCCCGGGTCGCCTGCGATGATTCCGTCATAGTCGCCCGCGTTGCGCACGGCGGTGACCATCGCATGACGGCCGCCGTTCGAGCAGCCGCCGAAATAGCTGCGATCGGGCGCTTTCCCGTATGCGAGCCGGATCACCTGTTTCGCCATCGGCGTGAGCGCATCGACGGCACCGTAGCCGTAGTCGAGTCGCGCTTGCGGATCGAGGCCGAACAGCGGATTCTGCGCGGCGCTGTGCCCGGCGTCCGAGCTGATCACGGCGAAGCCCTGGTTCAGCGCGTCCGTCAGCGGGCCGCCGCCGCCGATCTCGCCGGTCGCGGTCAAGACGTTGCCGTCGAGCCCGCCGTTCGCCTGATAGAAAAAGCGGCCGTTCCATGCCTTCGGCAAGCGCATCTCGAAGCCGATCGCGTAGGTCTTGCCGTCCACCGCGCTCACGCGCTCGTTCATCTTTCCCTGCACCACGCAATGCTCGGCGATCGGCTTGCCGGCCACCTTCAGCGCACCGGCGGCCGCGGTCGTCACCGACGTGAACGACGTGTTCGCATACGCGAGCTTCGCCGCGAGCGCGTCGCAGGTCTGCGCCATCGCGGCCGGCGTCGCGGCGCTCAGGTGCGCCGGTGCGGAGCTGACCGAATCGTCGCCGCCGCAACCTGCAAGCATCGCGGCGGCCGACAACGGCGCGATATACAGGAATGCAGATTTTCTGTTCACGATATCTCCCGTTCAGTTCGTCACGCCGATGAATCAGAACATGTGCCGCACGCCGACCATCGCGCCGAGCTGACCCATCCCCGCGCCGGGCGTCGTGCCAGGGCCGCCGCCGCTGACCGAGTAGCGTGCATGCGCGCTGTTCCACAGATACGACGACTGCGCGTAGACGGCCGTACGCTTGCTCAACAAATAGGTCGCGCGCAGCGTGGCCATCGTGCCGCGCGTGTCGTGCGCGCTGTTGACGATCCGGTAGCCTTCGCCGTCGACGATGAAGTCGGGCTTCACCGCATACGACGCGCCGACGAAGAACAGATCCGAATGCGCGCCGGGCGCCGCCGGCGAACCGGTCGACACGCGCCGCCCGATCCAGCCCGCGCCGATCCGCGCGCCGGCCGCCTGCGCATACGCGCTCACGTGCGTGCGCGTGTCCTTGCCGCCGCTGCTCGTGAAGGGGGCGGGCGCCACGCCGTCGAAGAAGTTGGCGGCCGCACCGGTGCCGCCACGCTGTTCCTCGTACGACGCCGCCGCGCCGAAATACGCGCTGTCGTACTTGAGCATCACCGACCAGTTCCGGCATTGCACCGCGTCGCCAGGCACCTGTCCCGCGCACGTCCCCTGCCCCGGCGAGTTGCCGGTACCCGCACCGTCGCGGCCGAACGAATACGCGGCGCCGAGCGTCACGCCGCGATACGTGCCGACGTAAGTCACCGCGTTGTCGGCGCGGCCGTTCGGCACGTATGCGTCGAACGAGCCGAGCCCGTAGATGTCGGGGCCGATGATGTCCGCGCCCTGCAGCGCGAGGTACGTCATCGTGTACTGGCGGCCGAACGCAAGCGTGCCGAAGCTGCTCTTCAGCCCGACGAACGCCTGCCGCCCGAACAGCCGGCCGCCCTGGCCCAAATCGCCGCCGCGCACGTTGAAGCCGCTTTCGAGCGTGAACACCGCCTGGTAGCCGCCGCCGAGATCTTCGGTGCCGCGCAGCCCCCAGCGCGACGGCAGTTCGCCCGTCACGCCCGGCATCCGCACGACGTGATCGCCGGCCGCGTTGGCGTGCGACACGAACTCGACGCCCGTATCGATGATCCCGTACAGCGTCACGCTCGACTGCGCGTGCGCACCCGGTGCGGCAAGCGCGCAGCACGCGCCGGCGGCCAGCAGGCCGTTCCTTGTCTTCGTCTTCATTTCGTTGCGTCTCCAGACCGTGATGAATTGCGCGCTCTGACGGCGCGCATTGAAAAAAGCGAAACGTTTCAGTCGTCCGCGTGCGGGCGGCGGATCAGCACGAATGCAGCGAAGGCCGCGACGAGCGTGACGGGAATGCTCGCGCCGATCACGACGGGCGCGCTGCGGCCAGCGGCGAGCAGCGTCGCGGCCGCGAGCGGCCCGACGACGGAGCCGAGCCGGCCGACGGCGACCGCCGCGCCGACGCCGGTGCCGCGCATCGCGGTCGGGTAGTAGATCGCCGCGAGCGCATACAGCACCGACTGTCCGCCGACGACGAACATCCCGGCCGCGAACGCGGCCACCGCGAGCGATGCGAAACCGGGCGCGGCGGCGAGCGCGGCAAGCGACAGCACGATCCCGACATACATGCCGCCGACCACGCGCGACGCGCGCATCCGGTCGAGCGCCGCGCCGATGCCGAGCGCGCCGAGCCCCGCGCCGACGTTGAACGCGATCTGAACGAGGCCGACGTGCGCGCGATCGAGCCCGCGCGCGGCCATCAGCGACGGCAGCCAGTTCAGCAGGAAGTACAGGACGATCAGCGTGCAGAAGTAGCTGACCCAAAGCGCGACCGTCGACGTCGTGCGGCCGTCGCCGAACAGCGTGCGTGCGACGCTGGTGCGCGCGGCCTGCGTGCCGGCGACGTCGAGATACGCGCGCGATTCCGGCAGGAACCACACCAGCAGCGGCACGAGCAGCAGCGGCCCCACGCCGCCGACGTAGAAAATGTGCCGCCATTCGGTGTCGCCGGCGAGCAGCACGCCGATAAGCGACGCGATCACGCCGCCGAACGGAATGCCGCAGTACATCGTCGCCACCGCGCTGCTGCGCGAGCGCGGCTCGACCGCTTCGGACGACAGCGCGATCAGGTTCGGCATCGCACCGCCGAGGCCGATGCCGGTCAGCACGCGGACGACGACGAGCATCGCGAATGTCGAGACCTGCGCGGTCGCGATCGACAGCAGCCCGAACAGCACGACCGACGCGATCAGCACGCGCTTGCGGCCGATCCGGTCGGCGAGCCGGCCGCCGAGCATCGCGCCCGGCAGCAGCCCGAACGTGCCCGCGCTGAACGCGATGCCCATCTGCGACACCGACAGTCCGAATTCGCGCGCCATCCGCGGCGCGGCGACACCGACCGACTGCAGGTCGAGCCCTTCGAGGAGTGCGATCGCGAAACACAGTGCGAGCGTGGTCGCGACCGTGGGTTTTTCGGCAACGTAAGTGTTCATGCTGTCTCCAGATCCTATGTCTTGTCTTGTAGTCGGCCGGCCTTGCAACGGCCGCCGCGCGCCGCCGCCGGCCAGTGGCGGGCCGGCGCGCGAGGGGTCGCATGAATGGCTGCATTTATCAGGCAACCTGATTCACTGGCCGCAGGAATGCCCGCCGGTGTCGTGGCCGGCCGGTCGTTGTGCCCGCTGGTTGCTGCTCGTTGCTGCTCGTTGCGGCCCGTTGCCGCGTGCTGCCCGTTACGCGTTTCAGCCCGTGCGCGCCGCTTGCGCGTAGATCGCGTCGGGATCGCGCCGCGTCGGGTCGTACAGCGCATCGATCGTCGCCGCGCGATGCTTCTGCACGGCGGCCTGGTTCAGCGAACCCTTGTCGGTCACTTCGCCGAGATCGAGCGACGGCGGCGTGTCGATCAGCCGGATCCGCGCGACGAACGTCGAACCGCCGCTCGCGTTCCGGTTCAGCGCAGCGAGCCATGCCGCAAACGCCGCGCGCACGGCCGGCGCGCGCAGCACGTCGGTCACCGATGCATCGGCGGGAAGCCCGGCCAGTGCACGGCATGCATCGACGCGCGGAAACACCAGCAAGCCGATGTCGTCGCGATTGATCCCGGTGACGACCACGTCCTGCACGTATGGCGCACCGCTCGACACCGCATTCGCGCGCAGCGGCCCGACGCTGACGAACGTGCCGCTGCTCAGCTTGAAGTCCTCGGTCAGCCGCCCGTCGAACATCAGCCCGAGTTCCGGCCGCGCCGGATCGGCAAAGACCCCCGCATCGCCGCTGCGGTAGTAGCCTTCTTCGTCGAACACGTCGCGCGGATCGACGTCCGCGTGCCAGTAGCCGCGCATCACGTTCGGCCCCTTGAAGCGCAGTTCGTGCTTGCCGCCGCACGGCACGAGCTTCGCATCGCAGCCGGGCGCGGGCAGCCCGATGTAGCCGGCGCGCATCAGCGGCCCCGTCGTGAACAGGCACGACGGCGACGCCTCGGTCATCCCGAGGCCGGCCATGATGCGGATCCGCTCGCCGCAATGCGCTTCGGTCACGCGGTCGAGCCGGTCCCATGCGGCCTGCGACAGCCCCGCTCCGCCGAAGAAATACAGCTTCACGCGCGAGAAGAACGTGTCGCGCAGCGCGGCGTCGCGCTCGAGCGCGGCGGTCAGTTCCTCCCAGCCCTTCGGCACGTTGAAGTAGATCGTCGGCGCGATCTCGCGCAGGTTGCGCACGGTTTCGTCGAAGCGGCCCGGCATCGGGCGGCCGTCGTCGATATACAGCGTGCCGCCGTTGTACAGCGCGATGCCGAGGTTGTGACTGCCGCCGAACGTGTGGTTCCACGGCAGCCAGTCGACCAGCACCGGCGGTTCGCGCGTGAGCTCGGGCATCGTCTGGCGCAGCATCTGCTGGTTGCTGCACAGCATCCGGTGCGTGGTCGGCACCGCCTTCGGCTGCTTGGTGGAACCCGACGTGAACAAGATCTTCGCGAGATCATCGGGACCCACCGCGGCGTGGATCGCGTCGATCGTGCGCGGAGCGGTGCCGAGCAGCCGCGACAGCGGCACCGCGCGGCCGTCGGCATCGGCGTCGGCGTCGCGCGCGACGATCAGCGCCGCATCGGCCGGCAGCGTCGCGTCGAGTGCGCGCGCGAACGGCGCGCGCTCGGCGACGAATACGGCACCCGGCCGCAGCACGGCGAGCGTGTGGCGCAGCTTGCCGAAGTCGGCCGACACCAGCGAATACGCGGGCGAGATCGGCGAGTACGGCACGCCCGCCAGCATCGCCGCGAACATCAGCTGCAAATGCTCGAGATCGTTGCCGGACAGCACCGCGAGCGGACGCTCGGCCGACAGCCCGAGATCGACGAGCCCCTGGCCGAGCGCGCGGGCGCGTTCGAGCATCTGCGCGTACGTGATCTCGATCCAGTGGCCGTCCGCACCGCGCCGCGCGGCGAGCACACGGTCCGGATGGGCTTGCGCGCCGCGCACGAGACAGTCGGTGATGCGCGTCGGGTAATCGCCGAGCGGCTCGCGCGAGCGCAGGTACCAGGTGCCGTCGGCCGTGCGGCGAATCTCGGCCGCGCCGACCGCGACGTCGGCCGCGCGGTAGCGCACGCGGCCCGTGTCGTTCACCGGGCTGCTCGCGGGCGTCGCAACATTCATCGTCGGCTCGCTCATATCGGGTAGTGCCGCGGCGTGGTCTGCACGGTGATCCAGCGCAGCTCGGTGAATTCCGCGATCGACGCGCGGCTGCCGAAGCGGCCGTAGCCGCTCGCTTTCGTGCCGCCGAACGGCATCTGCGCTTCGTCGTGCACGGTCGGCCCGTTGACGTGGCAGATCCCCGATTCGATCCGGCGCGCGACCGCCATCGCACGCGCGATGTCGCGGCTGAACACGCTCGCCGACAATCCGAACTCGCTGTCGTTCGCAAGCGCGACCGCTTCGTCGTCGCTGTCCGCGCGCAGGATCGCGACGACCGGCGCGAACGACTCCTCGCGATAGAGCCGCATGTCGCGCGTGACGCCGTCGACGATCGACGGCTGCATCGTCGCGCCCTCCACTCGGCAGCCGAGCGGCAGTCGCGCGCCGTGCGCACGCGCATCGTCGACCAGCGACGCGGCGCGCGCGGCCGCCGCCGCATCGACCATCGTGCCGAGTGCGTGACCGGCCTGCGGATCGCCGGCAACGAGCGTGCGGGCCTTTGCCGTCAGCCGTTCGACGAGCGCGTCGGCAATCGGCCGCGCGGCGATCACGCGCTCGGTCGACATGCAGATCTGCCCCTGGTTGAAGAACGCACCGAAGGCGATCGCGTCAACGGCCGCCTCGAGGTCGGCATCGTCGAGCACCAGCACCGGCGCCTTGCCGCCGAGTTCGAGGAGCACGGGCTTCAGGTGCGCGGCCGCGTGGCGCGCGATGATGCGGCCGACGTGGGTCGAGCCGGTGAAGTTGATGCGCTTCACGTGCGGATGCGCGATCATCCGCTCGACGAGTTCGGGTGCATCGGCGGCCGCGTGCGTGATCACGTTCACCACGCCGCCGCCGAGCCCGGCTTCGTCAAGCACCGCGCCGATCAGCGTATGCACGCCGGGGCATGCCTCGGATGCCTTCAACACGACCGTATTGCCGCACGCGAGCGGCATCGCGAGCGCACGCGTGCCGAGAATCACCGGCGCGTTCCACGGCGCGATGCCGAGCACCACGCCGCACGGCACGCGCATCGCGAGCGCGAGATTGCCCGGTACGTCCGACGGGATCACGTCGCCGTCGATCTGCGTCGTCATCGACGCGGCCTCGCGCAGCATGTTGGCCGCGAGCGTCACGTTGAAGCCGAGCCAGCCTGGCGTCGCGCCCGTTTCGGCGACGCCGGCCGCGATGAATTCGTCGATGCGCGCGTCCATCAGGTCCGCCGCCTTCAGCAGCCGGCGGCGCTGCTCGGTCGGCGCGAGCGCCGCCCACGCGGGGAATGCGCGCTGCGCGGCGTCGATTGCCGCGTCGGCGTCGGCAATGCCGGCCGCCGGCGCGCGCGACGCAAGCGCGCCCGTCGCGGGGTTGAAGCGGTCGAAGGTGCGGCCGTCACGGGCGGTACACCACTCGCCGCCGATCAGCATCCGTCTGTCGGTCATGTCGTCTCCTGCCTTGCCTGTCTCTTCCGGTTACGCCGGCGGTTGCGCCGGCGGCTGCGTCGGCGCTTGTATCAGCGCTTGTATGCCTGCAGGCCCGGCTTGATCGTCTTGTCGTCGAGGAACTGCTTCAGCCCCTGTTCGCGGCCGCGTTCCGGATCGCGCAGCTGCGCCTGATCGAGCTTCGCATACAGGTAGTCCTCGCACTGCTCCCACGTGAGCTCGCGCGAACGCTTGAAGCCGTGTTTCGCCGCGCGCAGCACGACCGGGTTCTTGTCCATCAGCCGCGCCGCGAGCGCGATCGTCGCGTCGCGCAGCCCGGCGAGCGGCACGCTGCTGTTCACAAGGCCCATCTCCGCCGCTTCTACGCCGGTGAACGTGTCGCCGGTCATGATGTAGTGCAGCGCGCGGCGGTGCCCGACCGTGTCCGCCATCGCCTTGCTCACGAGGTTGCCGGGCGGGATGCCCCAGTTGATCTCCGACAGCCCGAACACCGCTTCATCCGCGGCGATCGCGAGGTCGCACGCGACGAGCGGCGAGAACCCGCCGCCGAAGCACCAGCCGTTCACCATCGCGATCGTCGGCTTGTTGTACATCCGCAGCCGGCGCCACTGCCATTCCGACGCGTCGCGGCGCACCTTCTCCTGCAGCGCGTCGGAGCCGCCGTCGATTTCGCGGAAATACTCCTTCAGATCCATGCCGGCCGTCCACGCGGCGCCGGCGCCCGTCAGCACCAGCACCTTGGCCTCGTCGTCGAACTCGATCGCGTCGAGCACCTGCAGCATTTCCTGGTTCAGCGTCGGGCTCATCGCATTGCGTTTCTCCGGGCGGTTCAACGTGACCCACGCGATGCCGGCCTCCACTTTCACTTCAACGGTCTGCCAGCGGTTGTCGTACTTGCTCATGTCTGTTCCTGTCGTTCGTTCCTGTGCGATTCGGTGCGCAGCATCCCTGCTGCGGACGACTTCATTTAATATCAGGCTACCTGATATTGCAAGCGGCATGAGCGCCGGTGTTAACCCGAAGCGGAAAGCGACGAAATCAGGGAACGGTCAGGCGGCCGGCGGCAACGCGCACACGGCGAAAGCGGGCCGCGCGGGCCCGCGTCATGCGGGTTCGGAAGCGATCGGCGGCGGGGATCAGCCGCGCAGGTTGCGCGAGAACAGTTCGAGCGCGCGTTGCACGTGCGCGGCATCGTCGGCGGAGATGTCGCCGAGCATGCGCGCCTCGAGCGGGCGCAGCACGGCCTCGCATTCGCGCAGCATCGCCGCGCCTGCGTCGGTCAGCTTCAGCAGGATGATGCGGCCGTGCGACGGGTCGGCCTCGCGCGTGACGAAGCCGCGGGCGGCCATCACGCTCATTACCTCGTTCGCCGATTGCGGCGTGATCCACGAGCGCTCGGCGAGCTGTGCGTTCGACGATGCGCCGCGCGCCTCGAGCACCGACAGCGCCGTGTATTGCGCGAGCGTGATGCCGAGCGGTGCGAGCGCGTCGGTCATGTGACGGCGCAGCAGCCGGTCGAGGCCGCCGATCACGTAGGTCAGGCGCTGTTGCACGCGCGCCTTCGGCTTGTCGCCGGGCGCGCGGTCGGCCGTCGCGGCGTCCGTCGGGGTGTGCTTTACCGCGCGCTTCGGGATAGCGGGCTTGGTCGTTGCGGAACTCATGGTGCTGGCGGGATGGAATTGCGGGCCATCTTACCAGCAGGTGGGCAGATGAACGACGTGGCGGCGGCCGATCGCAGCCGCCGTCCGCACCGGATCGCGTGCATGAGCGCGCGGCCCGCCGCATCAGCGGGCTCCCATCGACGGCAACCCGTATGCGGCGGCGCGATCAGCGGCGCGGCTTGCCCGCGAATCGCGCGGTCGGCAGCCCCGCGTAGCGGGTGCGCGCGACGAATACGCCGCCGGCGTCGGCATCGTTCGCCAACGCATCGTCGTCGAGCCCGACGCGTGCGCTCGTCACGTACAACCGGCCGGCACCGTCGAGTGCGACGCAGCTCGGCTGCGCGGTCGGCACGTCGACGCGATCCGTCTCGACGCCGTCCGGCCCGTAACGCACCACCCGCCGGCCGCCCCATTGCGCGTTCCACAGCCCGCCGTCGCGATCCATCGTCGAGCCGTCCGGGTCGCCGTTCGCATCGGTCAAGCGCGCGAACGGCCGCAAGTTGGCCACGTCGCCGCCGGTACGGTAATCGCACACGAGAATCTCGCGCACCATCGAATCGCAGAAATACATCTTCGTGCCATCGGGCGAGAACGCGATGCTGTTCGCGATCGCCGCCGCGGACAGCGCGAGCCGCTCGAGCGTGAGGTCAGGATTGAGCCGATAGAACCCGCCGACCGCGCGCGGCGGCTCGCCGCCTTCGTCCTTCATCCCGAACACGAACGCGCCGAACGGATCGCAGCGGCCGTCGTTCAGACGCGTCGGCAGATCGGGCTCGACGTCGACGATCTGCGTGAACGCGCCGCTGCGCAGATCGAAGAACGCGAGACGGGTCGCGAGTCCGACCAGCAGCACGTCGGGATCCGGCGTGAGCGCGAAGCACGCCAGGCGCTCGGGCATCGGCCACTGCGCGAGCGCGGAACCGTCCGCGCGGCAGCGCCACAGCCGCGCGCCTTCGATGTCGGTCCAGTACAGCGCGTGCGTCGCATCGCACCACGTCGCGCCTTCGCCGAGCATGTTGCGGCTGTCCACCAGCAGCGCCGCCGCCGTGCCCGGATGAGTCTGTTGCATGCCGTCTCCCGATATTCGTCGTAGTTGCCGGCGGTCGCGCTCGGGTCGAACTCAGATCTTCATCGCGCGCCGCTGGTTGCGACGATACTGGTCGAACAGCACCGCGAGCAACAGAATTCCGCCGCGTATCAGATATTGGTAAAACGTCGGCACGTTCAACAGGCTCATCGCGTCCTGCACGGAGCCCATGATCAGCACGCCAACCAGCACGCCGGAGATCGTCGCGACGCCGCCCGTCAGCGACACGCCGCCGAGCACGCATGCCGAGATCACGCCGAGTTCGAGGCCGACCGACGTCTTCGGATCGCCGAGGCTCATCCGCGACGCGAGCATCACGCCGGCGAAGCCGGTCACGAGCCCCTGCAGCACGAACACCGTGATCTTGATGCGCATCACCGGCAGCCCTGCGAGCAGCGCGGCTTCGCCGTTGCCGCCGACGGCCAGCACGTTCTTGCCGAACACCGTCTTGCGCAGCAGGAAGCCGAACACGACGAAGCCGATGATGTTGCTCCAGATCGGATACGAGATGCCGAGGAACGAGCCGCCGCCGAGATCGAAGAAACGCTCCTCGGAGATCATCACCGCGTCGCCGTTCGACGTGATGAACGCGAGCCCGCGCACGACTTCCATCATCGCGAGCGTGACGATCAGCGAGTTGATCCGCCAACGCGCGATCAGCACGCCGTTCACGAGCCCGACCGCGCCGCCCGCGAGCACGCCCGCCGTGATGCCGAGCACGACGCTGTGCGTCGCGGTGATCAGCGTCGATGCGACGACGCCCGAGAACGCGACGATCGACGCGACCGACAGGTCGACTTCGCCGAGTGCGAGCACGAACATCATCGTCACCGCGATCGAGCCGATCAGCGTGACCGACAGCAGGAGGCCCTGGATGTTGCGCGGCGTGAGGAAGTCCGGCACCGTTAGCGACAGCACCGCGAACAGCACGAGAAACACCATCACGATGCCGGAGCGGTTGACCAGCTGCCACACGCCGCCGCGCGGGCGCGCGGCCGCGGCCGCGGCGTCCGGGGAGGGGGAAGTACGTTGGGGTTGCATTGCCTGGCTCATATCAGTTGCTTTCCGGTTGACTGCTCGCCGCTAGCGCGGCAGCGCGAGCTTGATCAGCGCGTCGGGCGTCGCCTGCGCCTTCGCCACCTCGCCCGCGATCCGCCCTTCCTTCATCACGATGATGCGGTCCGACACGCCGATCACCTCGGCCAGATCGCTCGACACGATGATGACGGTGCGGCCCGCTTCCGCGAGCTCGTAGAACAGGTTGTAGATTTCCGCGCGCGCGCCGACGTCGATGCCGCGCGTCGGCTCGTCCATCAGAAACACGTCGATGCGCTCGGCCAGCCAGCGCGCGAGCACGACCTTCTGCTGGTTGCCGCCCGACAGCGCGCCGATCGGCGTTTCGCCGTCGCGCGTCTTGATCGCGAGGCGTTCGATGTATTTCTGCGCGAGCTCGCGTTCGCGCCGCGCGTCGAGCAGCACGCGCGCCGGGCTGAAGTGGCGACGCGCGCTGATGTTCAGGTTGTCGGCCACCGACGCGATCGCGACGATGCCCTCCTGCTTGCGGTCTTCCGGGCACAGCGCGATGCCGGCGCGGACCGCGTCGCGCGGGCTTGCGAACGCAACGCGCTTGCCGCCCAGCTCCACGTGCCCGCCGCTCGGGCGCGCCGCGCCGTACAGCAGCTTCATCAGCTCCGAACGGCCCGCACCGACGAGCCCGAAGAAACCGACGATCTCGCCGCGCCGCGCGGCGAACGATACCGGCTCCGATAACCCGGGCCCGGTCAGCCCCTTCGCCTCGATCAGCACGTCGCCGGCCGTGCGCGGCCGGTAGCCGTACACGTCCTCGATCGAGCGGCCGACCATGCAGCCGATCAGCCGGTCGCGATCGAGATCGGCGACCGATTCGAACGTTTCGATGCGGCGGCCGTCGCGAAACACCGTCACGCGATCGCACAGTGCGTCGACTTCCTCCATCCGGTGCGTGACGTAGATGATCGCGCGGCCTTCCGCACGCAGCGAACGGATGATGCGGAACAGTTGCGTCGTCTCGCGCGCGGACAGCGAACTTGTCGGTTCGTCGAACGCGATCACGCGCGCGTCGCGCATCAGCGCCTTGCCGATCTCGATCATCTGGCGCTGCCCGATCGACAGATACTTGACCGGGATGTCAGGATCAATGTGCTCGCCGAGCCGTTCGAGCGCATCGAGCGCCCGCGCCGCGAGCGCGCGCTCGTCGACCACGCCGAGCCGGCTCGGCAGTTGCCCGAGCATCAGGTTCTCCGCGACCGTCAGCTCCGGCACCAGATGAAGCTCCTGGTAGATGATCGCGATGCCCGCCTCGAGCGCCGCGCGCGTCGACGCGAAGCGCTGGACCGCGCCGTTCAGCGTCAGCGTGCCGGCCTGCGGCTGGTTCACGCCGGACAGCACCTTCAACAACGTCGACTTGCCCGCGCCGTTCTCGCCCATCAGCCCGTGCACTTCACCTGCGCGCACCGACAGCGACACGCCGTCGAGCGCACGCACGCCCGGAAACGTCACCGTGATGCCGTCGAGCGCGAGCAGCGCGCCGCCGGGCGGCGGCGCAACGGCGCCGGGCGTGGCCGCGGCGTCGTTGCCCGACACGGCCGTGATCGTCTGCATCGTCATTGCGTCGTCGCCCCGCACGCTCAGATGCCGAGTTCGGCGCGCACGGCCTGCCAGTTCGCGCGCGTCATCAGCTTGCCGCTCGTCTGCGTGTCGGCCGGCGGCACCTTGCCGTTGCGGATCCAGTCGACGAGGTTCTGCGTGCTGTCCTTGCCGTGGTTCGTCGAGCTGACCGCGATCGTCCCGTAGAAGCCGGTCGGCTCCTTCTTCTGGAATTCGGCGAACGCCTCGCCCGCACCGTTGATGCCGACGCCGATCACGTCGGCCGCCGGGATGTGCAGCTGTTCGGTCGC
This sequence comes from Burkholderia latens, assembly GCF_001718795.1. Lineage (NCBI taxonomy): Bacteria > Pseudomonadati > Pseudomonadota > Betaproteobacteria > Burkholderiales > Burkholderiaceae > Burkholderia > Burkholderia latens. The sequence continues at coordinate 2,287,700 of NZ_CP013438.1, forward strand.
GCGCACCGCGCCGAGCACGGTTTCCTCGTTCAGCGCGTAGATCACCCACTTCTTCACGTTCGGATGACGGGCGAGCACGGGCGCTGCCGCGCTGAAGCCGCCTTCGTCGTCGGTCGTCTTCTGCGGCGCGTCGAAGATGTTCTCCTTGCGGAAGCCGTTCGCAAGCAGCGCCTGCGTCGCGCCGTCGGTGCGCAGCTTCGCGGTCGGCAGCTCGTAGTTGGTCACGCGCAGCGCGCCGACTTCTTCCGGCTTCCAGCCGCGGCGCTTCATCTCGTCGGCGATCGCCTGACCGACCTGGTTGCCGATCTTCGTCGCCGACATCCCGAGGTGCGGCACGTTCGGCAGCGGCTTGCCGGTCGAATCGACGAGCTGGTCGTCGACCGTCACGAACTTCATGTTGTAGCGCTTCGCGCGCGACGCGATCGCCGGCCCGAGCCGCACGTCGGGCGCGCAGATCACGAAACCCTGCGCGCCTTGCGAGCCGAGGTTGTCGATCGCGGCCAGCACCTTCTCGCCGTCCGGCGTGCCGATCTTCACGACCGAGAAGTTCTCCTTCTGGCCGAGCGCGGCGGCAGCGTTCTGCTCGTTGATGAACCATGCCTGCTCGGGCATCTTCACCAGAAAGCCGATCTTCAGCGGCGCGTCGGCGTGGGCGGCGCCCTGCATCCCGAGCGGGGCGATGCAGAGCGCGGCGAGCAGTGCGCGCAGCGTGTGTCGGCGGATCGTTCGATTCGTGCGGTTCATGCGTGTCTCCTTGTAATGGCTTGGGTCTTCAACATCCGTCGTGCCGGTCTCGCTTTGGCGCATCGGCACATTGTCAGCGGCCGAACGCGTCGGTCCCGACGCGCCGTCCGAACAGGAACGCGTCGGCGACGAGCCGTAACGGCCGCACGTCGACGTCGCTTTCGCCGCGCGCGATCAGCGCGCGGAAATGCGCATACAGCGCCGGGTACTCGCGCTCCGGCCCGATCTCGACCGGCGCGCCGTCGATCGACAATTGCGCGCCGCCGCGGCTGATCGCGAGCACGCCGTCCGACGTGTCGACCGCGATCTCCCACTGCTCGACCGGGCCGTGGCGCCAGTCGAATTCCGCGTGCACCGGCACGCCGTTCGTATCCGCGCAATCGAGTTCGGCCGCGATCGGCATCTGCGCGTCGCTCGGCACGTAGAGCGTCGCTTCGCGCAGCACGAGCTCGCGCGGCAGGATTCGCGTGACGATCGACAGCGCGTTGATGCCGGGGTCGAACACGCCGAGGCCGCCCGGCTCCCAGATCCACTGCTGCCCCGGATGCCAGCGGCGCACGTCTTCCTTCCAGCGCACCTGAACCGCGCGGATCGTGCGCGTTGCGAGCCACGCACGCGCCGGTTCGACGGCGCTCGCGCAGCGCGAATGCCAGGTCGCGAACAGCGTGAGACCGCGTTCGCGCGCGAGCGCGTCGAGCGCGGCCACTTCGCCGAGCGTCGCGCCAGGCGGCTTCTCGAGCATCACGTGCTTGCCGGCCTCCAGTGCGGCGCGCGCCTGAGCGTAGCGCACTTGCGGCGGCGCGCACAGCGACACCGCGTCGAGCTCGGGCTCGGCGGCCAGCAGCGCGTGCAGATCCGGATAATTGCGTACGCCGTTGACTTCCGCGTGACGGCTCGCACAGGCGGTCAGCACGAAGCCGGGCTCAGCCGCGATTGCGGGAAGATGCTGGTCGCGCGCAATCTTGCCGATCCCGATCACGCCCAGCGAAATCACGTTGCTCATCTGCGTTTCTCCTTCACCATTCGCGATTGGCTCAGCGCGCCCAGCGCAGCACGAGCGGGTCGAGCCGGCGCGCGATCGCGATCAGCTCCGCACGCGTGTCCGGATGCAGTTCCGGCATCGGATGCCGCGGCCGCTCGCACGCGATCACGCCGCCTTCGCGCATCAGGGCCTTCGCGGTCAGGATCCCGGACTGGCGGTTCTCGTGATTGATCAGCGGCAGCCACGTCTGGTAATGCGCGAACGCATCGTCGCCGCGCCCTTCGCGGAATGCTTCGAGGATCGGCCGGATGCCGTCCGGAAACCCGCCGCCCGTCATCGCGCCGGTCGCGCCCGCATGCAGGTCGGCGAGCAGCGTGATCGCCTCTTCGCCGTCCCACGGCCCTTCGATCGCGTCGCCGCCGAGCCGGATCAGCTCGCGCAGCTTGTTGGCCGCGCCCGGCGTCTCGATCTTGAAGTACGCGACCTGCTCGATCTCGCGCGCCATCCGTGCCAGCAACGGTGCGGACAGCGGGGTGCCGCTCGCGGGCGCGTCCTGGATCATGATCGGGATGCCGATCGCATCCGACACGCGCGCATAGAAATCGAAGATCTGCGTTTCTGGCACGCGAAACGTCGCGCCGTGGTAAGGCGGCATCGTCATCACCATCGCCGCGCCGAGCTGTTGCGCGCGCAGGCTGCGCGCCGCGCAGACCTGCGTGCTGTAGTGCGACGTCGTGACGATCACCGGCACGCGGCCGGCGACGTGTTCGAGGATCGTGCGCGTCAGCACGTCGCGTTCGTCGTCGGTGATCGCGAACTGCTCGGAGAAGTTCGCGAGGATGCAGAGGCCGTCGGAGCCAGCGTCGATCATGAAGTCGACCGCGCGCTTCTGGCTCGCGAGGTCGAGCTCGCCGGTGTCGGTAAACGTCGTCGGGACGACGGGGAAGATGCCGCGATAGCGCGGTGTGCTGCTCGATGTCATGGTTCGGTCCTGCGTCAGTCGAAACGGCGTTCAGCCGGAAAACAATGCGTTCACGATTCGCCGGCGAATGCGCGTGCGGCCGGCTCGGGCGTGCGCAGCGCGGCGCGGACCACGAACGTCATCAGCACCGCGAACAGCAGCGTCGCCGCGAGGAAGTACAGGCCGGCAGCGAGGCTGCCGGTCGATGCCTTGATCAGCCCGATGCCGTACGGCCCGGCGTAGCCGCCGAGATTCGCGAGCGAGTTGATCGCGGCGATGCCGACCGCCGCGCTCGTGCCGGTCAGGAATTCGCCGGGCAGCGCCCACACGACGGCCTGGATCGAATAGAGCGAGAACGCGGTCAGGCAGATGAACAGGAACTGCAGCGCAGGTTGCCGCACCCATGCGCTGGCGGCCATCGTCGCTGCGGCGGCCGCGGAGACGACGACGATGTGCCAGTAGCGCTCGCGCTTGCGATCCGAGTGGCGCGGCACGACGAGCAGGCCGGCCACCGCGAACAGGTAAGGCACGGCGGACAGCAGTCCGGTTGCCGCATCGCCGGTGCCGAATGCGTGGATGATCGTCGGCAGCCACAGCGACAGCCCGTAGATGCACAGCGGAAACGGCAGGAACAGCGCGGCGAGCAGCAGCACGCGGCGATCGCGCAACGCGGCGAGCGGATTGCCGTGCGAATCGGGGCGATACGTGTCGCGGTCGGCGGCGAGTTGCCGTGCGATCCAGCGGCGTTCGCCGTCGTTCAGCCAGCGCGCATGCGCGGGCGACTCCGGCAGCAGCCGCAGCGTGGGCCACGCAAGCAGCACGGCCGGCAGGCCGCTGACGACGAACAGCGTCTGCCAGTCCGACAGGCCGAGCAGCCCGTGCGTGGACAGCAGCCAGCCCGCGAGGGGGCCCGTCACGATGCCGGCGAGCGGTTGCGCGAGCACGAGCAGGCCGATCACGCGTGCGCGCTCGCGCATCGGAAACCATTGCGTGAGGAAGTAGAGGATGCCGGGATAGAGGCCGGCTTCGGCCGCACCGAGCAGGAAGCGCAGCACGTAGAAGCTGGTCGGCCCCTGCACGAGCGCCATCGCCATCGTGATCACGCCCCACGTCGCGAGAATGCGCGCGAACCACACGCGTGCGCCTAAGCGGCCGAGCGCGAGGTTGCTCGGCACTTCGCACAGGAAGTAGCCGATGAAGAACAGGCCGGCTCCGAGGCCGTAAGCGGCATCGCCGAGGCCGATCGCTGCGTTCATGTGCAGCTTTGCGAAGCCGACGACGGTGCGGTCGACGTATGCGACCACGTAGATCAGCGCGAGGAACGGCACGAGCTTGCGTGTGAGCAGGCGGGTGAGTTGCCGTTCGTCGACGGCTGCCGGCGAATCGGACTGGTCCGCCGCGGGGTGCGCGGGCGTGTACTGCGTCGTCATCTTGTCTCCTGTCGGTCCACGTTAGCGCTTTAGCGCTTACGTGGACCCCATGCTTCGCGGTCGGTCCACGTTAGCGCTTCAGCGCTTGCGTGGATCCCATGCTTCGCGGTCGATGCACGTCAGCGCTTTACCGCTTGCATCGATCCCATGCTTCGCGGTCGGACTGCGATCGCGCTCGACCACATCGTGCGCGTCACCGCATTCCCCTCAATCGCCGCCCTCGTCCTTTCTCGAACGCCACTGCCTGCCGCTCAATGCGAATGGCTCGGCACGTCCGCGCCGCGCATGCCGACCAGAAAGTCGAGGTCGCACCCCTCGTCGGCCTGCAGCACGTGATCGATATACAGCCGCGCATAACCACCCTTGCCCAACTGCCCGGCCACGCCCGGCGCCGCATTCGGATCGACATCCGACAGACGGCGCTGCAATTCTTCGTCGGTGATGTCCAGATGGAGCGTGCCGGCCTCGCAGTCCAGTTCGATCCAGTCGCCGTTGCGCACCGCGGCGAGCGGCCCGCCCGCGGCCGCTTCCGGCGCGACGTGCAGCACGACCGTGCCGTACGCGGTGCCGCTCATCCGTGCATCCGAGATCCGCACCATGTCCTTCACGCCCTGGCGCAGCAGTTTCGGCGGCAGCCCCATGTTGCCGACCTCGGCCATTCCCGGATACCCGCGCGGCCCGCAGTTCTTCAGCACCATCACGGAGCTCGCGTCGATATCGAGCGATTCGTCGTTGATCGTCGCCTTGTAGTGTTCGAGGTTCTCGAACACCACCGCGCGGCCGCGATGCTTCAGCAGCTCGGGACTCGCCGCCGACGGCTTCAGCACCGCACCGCGCGGCGCGAGATTGCCGCGCAGGATACAGATCCCGCCGTCCGCGATCAGCGGACGGTCGAGCGGGCGAATCACTTCGTCGTCGTAGTTCGGCGCTTCGCGCACGTTCTCCCACAACGACTTGCCGTTGACCGTCAGTGCATCCGGATGCGGCAGCAGCCCGCCTTCGCCGAGCCGGCGCAGCACGGCCGGCAGGCCGCCCGCGTAATAGAACTCCTCCATCAGGAAGCGCCCCGACGGCATCAGGTCGACGATCGTCGGCGTGTCGCGGCCGATGCGCATCCAGTCCTCGAGTTCCAGCGGCACGCCGATGCGGCCCGCGATCGCCTTCAGGTGGATCACCGCATTGGTCGAGCCGCCGATCGCCGCGTTTGCGCGGATGGCGTTCTCGAACGCCGCGCGCGTCAGGATCTTCGACAGCACGAGCCCTTCGAGCGCCATCTCGACGATGCGGATGCCGGACATGTGCGCGAGCACGTAACGGCGCGAATCGACGGCCGGAATCGCCGCGTTGTGCGGCAGCGCGACGCCGAGCGCCTCGGCCATGCACGCCATCGTCGATGCGGTGCCCATCGTGTTGCAGGTGCCCGCCGAGCGCGACATGCCGGCTTCCGCCGACAGGAAGTGATGCAGGTCGATCTCGCCGGCCTTCAGTGCTTCATGCAGCTGCCAGACGGCCGTGCCCGAACCGATGTTCTTGCCTTCCAGCTTGCCGTTCAGCATCGGGCCGCCCGACACGACGATCGCCGGCACGTCGCAGCTCGCCGCGCCCATCAGCAGTGCGGGCGTGGTCTTGTCGCAGCCCGCGAGCAGCACGACCGCGTCGATCGGGTTGCCGCGGATCGCTTCCTCGACGTCCATCGATGCAAGATTGCGCGTGAGCATCGCGGACGGCCGCAGGTTCGATTCGCCGTTCGAGAACACCGGGAACTCGACGGGGAAGCCGCCCGCTTCGGAGATCCCGCGCTTCACGTGCTCGGCGAGCTTGCGGAAGTGCGCGTTGCAGGGTGTCAGTTCGGACCACGTATTGCAGATGCCGATGATCGGCCGACCGTCGAATTCGTGATCGGGAATGCCCTGGTTCTTCATCCAGCTCCGGTACATGAAGCCGTTCTTGTCGTTGGTGCCGAACCATTGGGTGGAGCGCAGCCTGGGTTTTGTTGCCGACATCGTCAGTCCTGTGGTGACGGGATACCGGCGCAGTCTAGGCAGAATTTTGATAACTGGCTAATGACGTTTTAGGCGATTACGATATCCATTCCGATATCGATATAAACCCGTACGATGACCGAAGCCAGCCCGTGGGGAAACCGCAACCGCTTGAAGACGCGCCAGCTGCTGCTGGTCGTCGCGCTCGCCGACGAAGGCAGCATTCACCGCGCAGCGGCCGCGTTGAGCATGACGCAGCCCGCCGCGTCGAAGCTGCTGCGCGAGCTCGAGGAATCGATTGGCGCGGTGCTGTTCGAGCGGTTGCCGCGCGGGATGCGGCCGACGCTATACGGCGACGCGTTGATCCGCCACGCGCGCGCGGCGCTTGGCAGCCTCGACCAGGCGCGCGAGGAGCTGGCCGCGCTGAAGGCCGGCCACCTGGGGCACGTGGCGGTGGGCGCGATCACGTCGCCGGGATTGCGGCTCGTGCCGCCGGCTGTCGCTGCCGTGAAGGGGACACATGCGAACGTGCGGGTGTCCGTCGCAATCGACACGAGCAACGTGCTGCTCGAACATCTCGCGCAGGACAAGCTCGACATTGTGCTCGGAAGGCTGTCCGCCGAGCACGACAAGCTGCATCTGCGCTACGAGCCGCTCACGGGCGAGCCGGTCGCCGCGGTCGTGCGGCCCGACCATCCGCTGCTCGCGCAGGCGCCGCTGTCGCTCGCCGACGTGCAGCGCGCCGCGTGGGTGATGCCGCCGGCCGGCAGCGTGCTGCGCCACCGCTTCGAACTCGTGTTCCAGCGCGCGAGCCTGGCGCCGCCGGCGAACGTCGTCGAGACGGCGGCGCTGCTGTTCATTACGCAATTGATCGAGCAGAGCGACATGATCGCCGTGCTCGCGGAGGACGTCGCGCGATACTACGCGCGACACGGGATCGTCACGATGCTGCCGCTGGAGATGGACTGCCGGATGGACGATTTCGGGATCATCACGCGCACCGACCGGCTGCATTCGCCTGCCGTCGAGGTGATGGCGGACGCGATTCGGGCGGCCGCGCGGGAGGTGTACGGGGTCGCGCTGTAAGGGGCGGCGGCGGGTGCGGTGATCGGTCGCCGTCCTGGATAACCCCTGGCCTGCGGGGCGATACCTCACCGCTGTTCGGTCCGGCACGATCTCGACCCAACTTCACTCGACGGCAACGTGCCTTCGCGCGCTCCCCAACGCCTGCCTCACACTGCAGCAACCTCGATCACCGGCTCGCACCGGACCGGGAAATTCACCGAATTCGCCACATAGCACTTCGCATGCGCGTCATGATGCAGCCGCTCGGCTAGCTCGTGGTCGTCGCCCGCGCGGATCGTCACGCGCGGATGCAGCACGATTTCGGTGAAGCGCCCCGGCTCGGGATTGTCGAGCATAGTCCCCTCTGCGTCGTCGACATACGCAAGCACGCGCACGCCCGCATCCGCACACAGATGCAGATACCAGAGCTTGTGGCACGCCGATACCGAAGCCAGCAGCAGGTCTTCCGGATTCCACCGCGCCGCGTCGCCGCGAAACGCTGCATCCGACGAGCCGGGAATGTCCGGCTTCGAACCCGCCCGGATCACATGATCGCGGCCGTATTCGCGATACCCCGACGTACCGGTGCCCCGGTTGCCGGTCCACTCCACTGCCACGCGGTACTTGTGTTCGCCGTGCGCCATCTCGCTCTCCTTCGATATCGGAACGTGAGGCCGCCATTGTGGCACCGGAATGTCGTTTGGTATACCATTATTCCAAACTAAGGAACGCGAACGCATGGAAGCCAGACTCGATTCCACGGCGGATGCCGTGGCCGCATCGTTGCGGGAGATGATCATCAACGGCGAGCTGCAGGCAGGCGAGCGGCTGGTCGAGCGCGATCTCGCCGAGCGCTTCGGGATCAGCCGGATTCCGATGCGCGAGGCGATCCAGCGGCTGGAGCGAGAAGGACTGCTGGACATCTTCCGCAATCGTGGCGCGGTCGTGCGGATGCTGAGCGCGTCCGACGTGCAGGAAATTTACGACATGCGCGCGCTGCTCGAAGGCGATGCGATCTACCGGAGCGTGAAGCGGCTCGACGACGAGACGCTCGCGCGAGCCGAACTCGTGCACCGGCTGCTCGGCGAATCCAGCGTGCCGCGCCGGCAAGGCGAACTGAATCGCGAATTCCACGCACTGTTGTACTCGTGTTGCGGCAACGACCGGCAATTGAAGGCGATCGCGGAATTGCGCGGCCAGGTCGAGCGCTACGAGCGCCTGCAGGCCACGTTGCTGGCCGATACGCCGTCGTTCCAGGTCGAGCACGAAGCCATCCTGCAAGCGTGCCGCGAACGCAATGCACGCGGCGCCCGCGCGATGACGGTCGCGCATCTCGATTCGGCCCGGTCCATCGTGATGCGGCTCGTCGAAGGCCGGTGACGCAGACGGACGATCCGGCCCGCCTCGTCATGTCACCCATCGGCCGGCGAGCCATCCTCCGTTTTCAGCTTCCGGGCGTGACCCGCGCGCTTGCGAGACGCACGGCACGCATCGCGACCGCACGCGACGTCTACGCCGGCGTTCGGCGTGCCGGCGCCGCCCCGGTCGTCCCCCGCACCACCAGCCGCGGCACCGACGCCGTCCGCACGCGCGACGCATCGTCGATGTACCCGCCCGCCTCGCGCAACGCATTGAGCAATTCGACCGCGAGTCCCGCCGCCTCGCCGGTCGGAATCGCGACCGTCGTCAACGTCGGCCGCGTGTCGCTCGCCAGGTGAATATCGGTGATGCCGACGATCGACAGGTCGTCGGGCACGCGCCGGCCGCGGTCGGCCGCTGCGTGCAGTGCGCCGATCGCGGGCAGGTCGTTGGTGGCGACGAGCGCGGTCATCCCGGGATGTGCATCGAGCAATTGCCCTGCCGCATGCACGCCGCCTTCGATCGAATCGCGCCCGGCGGCGACGCGCGATGCGTCCAGCCCGGCTTCGCGCATCACGTCGACGAAACCGTCGTAGCGCGCGGCCTGCACGCCGTTCGCAGACCCGCCGACGATTACGCCGATCTCGCGATGCCCGAGTTCGATCAGATGCCGCGTCGCAATCCGCCCCGCCTCGCGGAAATCCACCGCGACGCACGGCAACCCTTCCGGCGGCGCATCGGGCCGCTCCCATAGACACAGCACGACCGGCACGCCGCGCCGCGCGACGTCGGCGAGATCGGGCAGGTGCAGATTCGCGTTGGTCACGAGAATGCCTTCGGAAATCGTGCCTGCGATCTGGTCGAGATACGCGCACCCCTGCAACGGATCTTCATTCGTATTGCAGACGATCAGGAACTGCCCGTTGCGGCGCACTGCGCGCTCGACGGCCAGCGCGAATTCCGGATAGAACGGGTTCGCGATGCTCGACACCATCAGCGCGACCGTCGGCGCCCGCCCCTCCGCCAACGCCCGCGCGGCGAGATGCGGCCGATAGCCGAGCGCGTCGACCGCTTCGAGCACGCGCGAGCGCGTTGCGTCACCGACCCGGCCGCGGTTGCGCAGCACGTTCGACACGGTCGCAGCCGTCACGCCGGCGCGGCGCGCCACTTCATCCAGTGTTGCCATCGTTTGCTCACTATATGAGACGACAATCCAGTATTTGCTTCGTTTGCCGAAGCGGCGCACTATCGCCGCATCCCTTGCCGCCCGCGTGACGGGCGCGACTCGGCCGCGATCGCATCGCCTCTTTTTTGATCGCGATGATTAAGCGCTTAAGCATCGGTAAAAGCGCATTAAAACATGGAGCGGAGACAATGGCGAGCATCTCGATGCGGCGCGTGCAGAAAGCGTATGGCGACCACGCGCCGGTCATTCGCGACGTCGATCTGGAGATCGGCGCGCATGAGTTCTGCGTGTTCCTCGGTCCGTCCGGCTGCGGGAAGTCGACGTTGCTGCGCATGATCGCGGGCCTCGAGGACCTGACCGACGGCGAACTGTCGATCGACGGCCGTCGCGTCGACGACGTTCCGGCCGCCGAGCGCGGCGTCGCGATGGTGTTCCAGAGCTACGCGCTGTTTCCGCACATGACGGTCTACGAGAACATGGCGTTCGGGCTGAAGCTCGCGCGCGTGCCGAAGGCGGAGATCGACCGCAAGGTGCGCGACGCCGCGCGGATCCTGCAACTCGATACGCTGCTCGACCGCAAGCCGAAAGCGCTGTCCGGCGGCCAGCGGCAGCGCGTCGCGATCGGCCGCGCGATCGTGCGCGAGCCCGGCGTGTTCCTGTTCGACGAACCGCTGTCGAACCTCGACGCGGCGCTGCGCGGCCAGACCCGCGTCGAGATCGCGAAGCTGCACCGGCAGTTCGAGCGCGCGAGCGTCGTCTATGTGACGCACGACCAGACCGAAGCGATGACGCTCGCCGACAAGATCGTGCTGCTGCACGCCGGCGCCGACACCGCGCAATACGGCAGCATCGCGCAGGTCGGCGCGCCGCTCGATCTCTATCATCACCCGGCGAGCCGCTTCGTCGCCGGCTTCATCGGCTCGCCGCGGATGAACTTCCTGCCGGCCGTGGTCGCCGCGTGCGACGCGCAGCGCACGACCGTCACCGTCTTGCCGTCCGGCGAAACGTTCACGCTGCCGCGCGACGGCTCCGCGCTCGCGCCGGGCGCGGCCGTCACGCTCGGCATCCGCCCCGAACACCTGACGCTCGGCGCCGCGCACGACGCGACGACGCTCGCGCGCGACGTCGCGCTCGTCGAACGGCTCGGCGAGCAGACCTACGTGCACCTCGACCAGCCCGGCGGCACACCGCTAATCGCGAAAGTGCCCGGCGATGCCGCCATCCGCACCGGCGAGCGCGTGCATGCGCATGCGCCGGCTGCGGCCTGTCATCTGTTCACCGAAGACGGCCGCGCGGTGCCCGCGTGCGCCGCCCTTCCCGTCCACCATTACGCATAAGGATCGGGCATGCGCCTCGGAGTCTGTTACTACCCGGAACACTGGCCGGAATCGATGTGGGCCGACGACGCCCGCCGGATGAAGGCACTCGGCATCGCGCAGGTGCGAATCGCCGAATTCGCATGGAGCCGCATGGAGCCGTCGCCCGGCGAATACGACTGGGGCTGGCTCGACCGCGCGGTCGACGTGCTCGGCGCGGCCGGTCTCGAGATCGTGATGTGCACGCCGACCGCGACGCCGCCGAAGTGGCTCGTCGACCGTCATCCGGACATTCTCGCGATCGGCGCGGACGGCCAGCCGCGCAGGTTCGGCTCGCGCCGCCATTACGACTTCTCGTCGCCGACTTATCTGGAGGCGTCGCACCGGATCTGCACCGCGGTGGCCGAACGCTACGGCCGCCATCCGGCCGTCCGCTACTGGCAGACCGACAACGAGCTCGGCTGCCATCAGACGGTCGTCAGCTACTCGCCGGCCGCACTCGTGCGCTTCCGCGAATGGCTGAAGGCGCGCTACGGCACGATCGACGCGCTGAACCGCGCGTGGGGCACCGTGTTCTGGAGCATGGAATACCGGCATTTCGATGAAGTGGATGCGCCGGTCGGCACCGTGACCGAAGCGCATCCGTCGCACCGCCTCGACTACCGGCGCTTCGCGTCGGACGAGCTCGCGCGCTATCACCGGATGCAGGTCGACGTGATCCGCGCGCATTCGCCGGACCGGCCCGTCGCGCACAACTTCATGCAACTGTTCACGGAGTTCGACCACTACGAAGTGGCGCGCGACCTCGACGTCGCGACGTGGGACAGCTATCCGCTCGGCGCACTCGAAGAGCTGTGGTTCGCGCCGGACGTGAAGGCGCGCTGGCTGCGCACCGGCCACCCGGATTTTGCGTCGTTCAATCACGATCTGTATCGCGGCATGTCGAAACTGCCGTTCTGGGTGATGGAACAGCAGCCCGGCCCGGTGAACTGGGCGCACTGGAACCCCGCGCCGCTGCCTGGCATGGTGCGGCTGTGGAGCTGGGAAGCGTTCGCGCACGGCGCCGGCTGCGTGTCGTACTTCCGCTGGCGGCAGGCGCCGTTCGCGCAGGAGCAGATGCATGCGGGCCTGCACACGCCCGACGACAGGCTCGACGAAGGCGGCCGCGAAGCGCAGCGCGTCGCGCAGGAAATCGAGGCCGTGCTCGATGCCGGCGCGGAGGCCGACCCGAGCGGCCCGGTGCGCGCGCCCGTTGCGCTGGTGTTCGACTACGAGGCGAAGTGGCTTTTCGAAGTGCAGCCGCAAGGCGCCGATTTTCACTATCCGCGTTTCGCGTTCGAGTACTACTCGGCGCTGCGTTCGCTCGGCCTCGACGTCGACATCGTTTCCGCGCATGCGCCGCTCGACGGCTACCGGCTCGTCGTCGTGCCGCCGCTGCCGATCGTGCCGGACGACTTCGCGACGCGCGTCGCCGCATCGGGCGCGCACGTGGTCTTCGGCCCGCGCACCGGTTCGAAGACCGCCGACCTGCAGATTCCGCCGACGCTGCCGCCCGGCCCGCTCGTATCGCTGCTGCCGGTGCGCGTGTGGCGCGTCGAATCGCTGCGGCCGAACGTGACCGCGCGAATCGACGGCACGTTGCGCGACGGCTCGCCGCTCGCCGGCGACGCACGTCACTGGCGCGACCTCGTCGAACTGCACGACGGCGCACGCAGTGTCGTGCGTGCGCGCTTCGCCGACGGTCACCCGGCCTGCGTGTCGCACGGCGCGCTGCACTACTGGGCCGCGCTGTTCGACGACGCGACCACCGCGCGCCTGTTCGCCGACGTCGCGGCCGAAGCCGGCCTCGCGCCGACGCCGCTCGGCGACGGCGTGCGCGTGAGCCGGCGCGGCGGACTGACGTACGTATTCAACTACGGCAGCACACCGCACACGATCGACGCGGTGCCGCCGTCCGCGTTCGTGGTGGGCGCCGCGCAGGTCGAGCCGCAAGGCGTCGCCGTGTATCGAAGCCGTTCGTAGCAACCGCCCCCGGCGCCCGCAGCGCCGGTCACGCACAACGACACACAGGAATGGAGACACACATGACACATCGCCCCCTTCGCGTCGCCGCCCGGCTGGCGAGCGCCGCCGCCATCGCGTTCGCATCGTTCTGCGCCGCGGCGCCGGCCGACGCCGGCACGCTGACGATCAACATCGCGTTCAAGGGCGCCAGCCAGCGCGCCGTGTGGCAATCGACGATCGAGGCGTTCCACAAGGCTCATCCCGACATCGACGTGAAGCCCACCTTCGTCGACGAGGAAGCGTACAAGGTGCAGTTGCCCGCATGGCTCACGACCGTCGCGCCCGACGTCGTGAACTGGCATGCGGGCGAGCGGATGGCGTACTACGCGAAGCGCGGGCTGTTCGAGGATCTGAGCGGCGACTGGAAGAAGAACGGCTGGGATGCGATGTACGCGTCGACGCGCAGCGCATCGTCGTACAACGGCAAGCAGTATGCGGCGCCGACCGTCTACTACTCGTGGGGGCTCTTCTATCGCAAGGATCTGTTCAGCAAGGTCGGCATCGCCGAAGAGCCGAAGACGTGGGATCAGTTTCTCGATGCATGCAAGAAGCTGAAGGCAGCCGGCATCACGCCGATCGCGGTCGGCGGCCGCGATGCATGGACGCTCGCCGGCTGGTTCGACTACCTCGATCTGCGCCTGAACGGCAACGCGTTCCACCAGCAGCTGATGGCCGGCGACGTGCCGTACACCGATCCGCGCGTGAAGAAGGTCTACACGACGTGGAAATCGCTGATCGATTCGGGCTACTTCATCGACAACGCGCTGTCCTACGATCTCGACGGCGCGCAGCCGTTCCTGTTCCAGGGCAAGGCCGCGATGATGTTGATGGGCACGTTCATCGCGGCCGGCTTTCCGCCGAACGTGAAGCAGGAGATGGGCTATTACCGCTTCCCGATCATCGACGCGAAGGTGCCGACCGCCGAGGACGGCCCCGTCGAATCGCTGCACATCCCGACCAAGGCGAAGAACAAGGCCGACGCGCACACGTTCCTCGCGTTCGTCGAAACGCCCGAGATCGGCGCGAAGCTCGCCGAAGGGCTCGGCTCGCTGTCGGCCAACAGCAAATCGCCGGAGCCGGCCGATCCGATCTCGCGGATCGGCTTCCGGATTCTTGCGGACACCAAAGGCGGTGTCGCGCAGTTCTACGACCGCGACATGACGAAGGAAATGGCCGACGAAGGGATGAAGGGAATGCAGCAGTTCGTCGCGAATCCCGCGCAGCTCGATAGCGTCCTCGCGCAGCTCGAGCAGACCCGCAAGCGGATCTACAAGAAATAACCGTATGACCCCGGCGGCGGCCGCGTGCCGCCGCGTCCGCCCAGGAGGCTTGCCGTGTCCAGTCCGATCACGTCCAGACCCGTCGAAACGGCTGCCGCATTGCCGGGTCGCGGCTCATCCGCAGCACGATCCGCCCGCCGCCCGTCGCCGGCCGTGCGGCGACAACGCCGCGCCGCGTGGCTCTTTCTCGCGCCGGCGTGCGCAATGGTTGCCGTCTATGTGATCTGGCCGATCCTGTCGACGCTGTGGCTGAGCCTCTGCAACTGGGACGGAATGACCGAGCGCACGTTCGTCGGTCTCGCGAACTATGCCGAGCTGCTGCAGGCGCCGACGTTCTACACCGCGCTGCGCAACAACGTGATCTGGCTCGCGCTGTTCATGCTCGCGCCGCCGCTCGGCCTCGCGCTCGCGCTGTACCTGAACCAGGCGGTCGCCGGCATCCGGCTCGTGAAGTCGCTGTTCTTCGCGCCGTTCGTGCTGTCCGGCGTGGTCGTCGGGCTGATCTTCTCGTGGTTCTACGACCCGACGTTCGGCCTGCTCGCACTGATCGCCGGGCATGGGATTCCGGTGCTCGGCGATGCGCGCTACGCGACGTTCGGCATCGTGTTCGCCGCGCTGTGGCCGCAAACCGCGTATTGCATGATCCTGTACCTGACCGGCCTCACGTCGGTGAATCCGGAACAGATCGAAGCGGCGCGGATGGAAGGCGCGCGCGGCTTCGCGCTGCTGTGGCACGTCGTGCTGCCGCAACTGCGGCCGACCACGTTCATGGCGATCGTCGTCACCGTGATCGGCGCGCTGCGCAGCTTCGACCTGATCTCCGTGATGACGGGCGGCGGCCCGTTCGAGAGCTCGACCGTGCTCGCTTATTACATGTACGACCAGGCGATCAAGTACTACCGGCTCGGCTATTCCGCGTCGATCGCGGTCGTGCTGTTCGCGATCATGCTCGTCTACATCGCGTTCCAGTTGCGCCGCATGCTGCGCAACGAGCAGTGACCTCCCCGGAGTTCATTCATCATGTTTCCGACACCCATTGCCCACTGGAAGCCGGTATCTCGCCGGCTGTACAAGCTGTCGCTGCCCGTCGCGCTCGTGATCTGGCTGCTGCCGTTGATCGCAGTGTTCGTCACGTCGGTGCGCTCCACCGAGGAGCTGGTCGAAGGCCACTATTGGGGCTGGCCGCGGCACTTCTCGATGATCGAGAACTATCGCGATGCGCTGACCACGTCGCCGATGCTCCATTACTTCTGGAACAGCGTGCAGATCACGGTGCCGTCGGTCATCGGTTCGATCGCACTCGCGGCAATGGCCGGGTTCGCGCTCGCGACTTACCGGTTTCGCGGAAACGCGGCGTTGTTCGGGACGTTCGTCGCCGGCAATTTCGTGCCGGTCCAGGTGCTGATGATTCCGGTCCGCGATCTGTCGCTGAGGCTCGGCGTGTTCAATACGGTCGAGGCGCTAATCCTGTTTCACGTCGCGTTTCAGACCGGGTTCTGCACGCTGTTCCTGCGCAACTTCATCAAGCAGTTGCCGTTCGAACTGATCGAGGCGGCGCGGATCGAAGGCGCGGGCGAGTGGACGGTGTTCTGGCGGATCGTGCTGCCGTTGATCCGGCCGGCGCTGGCCGCGCTCGCGATTCTCGTGTTCACGTTCGTGTGGAACGATTACTTCTGGGCGCTGTGCCTCACGCAAGGCGACGAGGCCGCGCCGATCACGGCGGGCGTGGCGGCGTTGAAGGGGCAATGGACGACGTCGTGGAACCTCGTTTCGGCCGGATCGATTCTCGCCGCACTTCCGTCGGTCGCGATGTTCT
Source organism: Burkholderia latens (assembly GCF_001718795.1). Lineage (NCBI taxonomy): Bacteria > Pseudomonadati > Pseudomonadota > Betaproteobacteria > Burkholderiales > Burkholderiaceae > Burkholderia > Burkholderia latens. Next base: position 2,303,885 of record NZ_CP013438.1, read on the forward strand.
TCGCGATGCAGAAGCATTTCGTCGCGGGGCTCACGTTCGGGGCCACCAAGGGTTGAGCGCGCGGCACCGGTCGCGCGGCCGGATCTCTCTCCTCTTCATCGAGAGGTTGCCCGCTTCGGCGGGCTTTTTTTTTTCTCGATGCGGTGCAGGCTCGTCATGCGCGCCCGGCACCATCACGCGGCTTACGCGCCGCGTCAACGGCAAGTCAGCTCGACGGTCAGGATTTCGAACCCGGGGTCGGCGTGCTGGTTCGCCACCTTGACCGCTTCGTCATAGGACAGAAACGACGCGGCGTCCTCGATCACGGGTGCGATGCCGATATCGCCGTCCTCGGCGGTACAGAGGAACTGCTCCCCGGTCTTCACAACATAAATGGTTGCCATGTGTCCCTCCATGATTTGCAGGGGGAACTTCCAGTCTAGCCGCCACGATGTCGTACGCAACCCCGACAGTCACATTGGCGAAAATCAGGGCCGGCCTTTGCCGCGGCCGCCGGCGGGCTTGCCAGGCTTCCCGCCCGGCTTGCCAGGCCCCGCACCCGGCTTGCCCGCAGCTTTGCCGCCCGATTTCGCGCGCGGCTTTTGCACGCTGAACGGGCTGCCGCTGATCACGTTCGCGCTTGCGCCGCCCGCGCCATTGCCCGGAGCCGTCGTCCGCTGCGCCGCCGGCTTGCGCTTCCCATCACCATTTTGCGCATGCGGCTTTTTGCCTGGCATCGGCCTGGGCGCCGGCTGCGCCTGCGGCACTTTCGGTTTCTTTGGCTTTTTCGGCTTCTTGATGATCTGCCCGGTCGCACTGGTTTCCGGCACCCGATGTTCGGCTTCGAAACCCGGCTCCTCTTCGCGACGCAGCGTCTGCCGGATCAGCGCTTCGATCGCGGCCAGTTGCGGGGCTTCGTCCGCGCACACGAGCGACACGGCCACACCGCTCGCGCCCGCACGACCGGTGCGGCCGATGCGATGCACGTAGTCCTGCGCGACGATCGGCAGATCGACGTTGATCACCAGCGGCAGGTCGTCGATATCGAGCCCGCGCGCCGCCACGTCCGTGGCGACCAGCATTTGCACGTCGCCGGCCTTGAAGCGCTCCAGCGCGCGCAATCGCGCGGGCTGCGGCTTGTCGCCGTGGATCGTGTCGACCGCATAGCCCGCGTCGTGCAACATCGCCGCGAGGTAGTCCACGCCCGCACGCGTCTTCACGAACACCAGCGCGTGCTCCCAGTTGTTCTCGCGCACCAGGTGCATGAAGAGGTCCGGCTTGTTCCGCTTGTCCACCGGCACGACCCATTGCTTGATCTTGCTGGCCGTCGCATTGGGCGGACTGACGCTGATATCGACCGGCTTGCGCAGAATGCTTGCCGCCATCGCGCGGATGTCGTCGGTGAACGTGGCGGAGAACAGCAGCGTCTGCCGCTGCGCCGGCAACGCGGCAAAGACGGCATTAAGCTCGCGCGCGAAGCCGAGATCGAGCATGCGGTCGGCTTCGTCGAGCACCAGCGCCTGCACCTGATCGAACTGCACGGCGTTCTGGCGATTGAGATCCAGCAGCCGGCCCGGCGTGGCGACGAGCACGTCGACACCCTTGCGCAGCTTCATCATCTGCGGATTGATGCTCACGCCGCCGTAGGCGGCCAGGAAGCGCAAATCGAGGCCCTTGCCGTATGCGACGAAGCTTTGCAGCACCTGCTCCGCCAGTTCGCGCGTGGGCACCAGCACCAGAACACGCGCGCGGTTGCTGGACACGGCCGGCCCGTGTTGCACCAGCCGTTGCAGCAGCGGCAGCGCGAAACCGGCGGTCTTGCCGGTGCCGGTCTGTGCAGCAGCCATCACGTCCTTGCCGCCGAGCACGGCAGGAATCGCCTTGGCCTGCACCGGCGTAGGTGTCTGGTAATTGAGATCTCGCAGATTGCGCTGCAACGGCTCGATCAGGCCAAGCGAGGCAAAGGACATGGGCGTATTCCGGGCTAAAACCGCAATTCTAGCGGGTGCCGCGCCGAGCGCAGCGCACTCGGCGACCCGCGAGCGAGCCCGTTCCGCGATCTCGCACTGCCCCCCGGCCGCGCGCGATGCCGATCGCCGCCGCTCAGTGCGACGCCCCGAACAGCTGGATCACGAGACCGCGCAGCCAGCGGTTGCCGGCCTCATGGTGATATCGCGCATGCCAATGCTGCCGTACCGCGAACCCGTCGACCGGGATCGGGCATCCATGAACCGCCAGATCGCTGGCCTGAGCGAGCGTCTCTCCGATATGACGCGGCAGCGTCGTGATCAGGTCGGTGCTCTGAACGATCGCGCCCAGCCCCAGAAAGCCAGGCAGCTCAAGCACCACGTCGCGCTCGATACGCGCGTGCCGCAGCGCCTGTTCGAGGAGCTGCGCGCCGGTTCCGGCGGTAATCGCGACGTGTCCTTCCGAACGATACTGCTTCGCACCGAGGCGACCGCGAATCCTCGGGTGATGCCGGTTCGCCAGACATACCCAGTCCTGGTCGTACAGTTTCTGCTGATAGATGCCGCCGCCCAGCCACGGCACATAGCCGATCGCGAGATCCGCCTCGCCGGATTCGAGCGCGCGTTCGGTGTTGCCGTCGATGCGCGCGGCTTCCAGCCGAACGCCCGGCGCCTGCGCGCGCACGTGGGCCAGCAGGCGCGGCAGCAGCGTGATATGGCTTGCATCGGTCATGCAGATCCGGAACCGCCGCTGGGCCGTCGCCGGATCGAACGCGATCTCCCACGCGGTGAAGCGGCGCAGCGATTCCAGAATCTCCCGGCACGGCCCGATCAGCGCGTCGGCCTGCGGCGTCGGCGCCATGCCGCCCGGCGTCCGGATGAACAACGGGTCGTGAAGATGTTCCCGCAAGCGCCCGAGCCAGATGCTGATCGTCGGCTGGCTCTGGCCAAGTTGCTCGGCAACGCGCGTGACGCTGCGCAGTTCGTACAGCAGATCGAAAAGCTGGAGCAGCTTCAGGTCGGGCAGGTCGGCGGTCATCGCATCGTTATTGTCAATAGCAATGACGCCATTGTATCCATTGCATTGGCAGTATGAGCGGCGGCTCCTATCGTACGTCCATACGTCAAGGAGAAGCCGTTGAAAATTGCGATTCTGGGTGCCGGCGCACTGGGCTGTGCGATCGGCGCCACCCTCACCGAAGGCGGTCACGAGACCTGGCTGATCGACCGTTCGCCCGTGCACGTCGATGCGATGCGTCGCGACGGCCTGCGCGTCGACGACGCCAGCGGCACCCGGCACGTGCGCGTCCATGCGACCACGCAAGCCGCCGATATTGCCGTGGCCGATCTCGTCATCGTGCTCGTCAAATCGTTCCACACCGACGCGGCGATCCGCGGCGCACAGTCGCTCGTGGGGCCGGATACCGTCGTGCTGTCGCTGCAGAACGGCCTCGGGCACGAAGACATCCTGGCAGACGTAGTCGGCCGCGAGCGCGTGCTCGCCGGCAAGACTTACGTCGGCGGCGTGCTGCGCGGCCCGGGCTACGTCGAATCGGGCGTGGCCGGCAAATACACGTACATCGGCGAACTCGACGGCCGCATCACGCCGCGTGTGCAGGCGATCGCCGATGCGTTCGATACGGCGGGCCTCGCCACGACAATCAGCGACAACATCGTCGGCACGATGTGGGACAAGCTGCTGGTGAACGTCGCGACGGGCGCGCTGACCGGCATCACCGGCCTCACCTACGGACAGCTGTACGACGAGCCGCTATTGAAGGCAACGTCGCTGGCGGCGGTCGCCGAGGCGGTCTCGGCGGCGCAGGCGGCCGGCGTGAAGCTCTCGATGACCGATCCCGAACAGGCATGGACGCTCGCCGCCGAGGGGCTGCCCGCGGCGTTCAAGACGTCGATGCTGCAAAGCCTCGAGAAAGGCTCGATCACCGAAATCGACTTCATCAACGGCTCGGTCGTGCGCTACGGACAACGATATGGCGTGCCGACCCCGGTCAATGCAACGCTCGTTGCCGCGATCAAGGGGCTCGAACGCGCGATGGCCGATCGCCGGCGCGAGGAGGGCAACGCATGAACACGCCAAAAGCCTATCTTGAACACGTCGCGATCTGGGTAAAGGACATCCGCTGGCATATCGGTTTCTTCGAGGAAGTCCTCGGCATGACGATGCGCGAAGTGGACGGTTCGCTCGACGCACCGCGTCAGTACTGGACGCTCGGCGGCCTGCAGTTCATCCACGCGCCGGAACATGACGGCCCGGAAGGCCGGCTCGCGCATCTCGGCGTGATGTGCGAAGACCTGGAGGCCGCGCTTGCCGCCGCACGGCGGTTCGGCGTGACCGAAATGCCGCAGGGGCGCAACTGGCTGCGGCTGCCGGACGGCCTGGCCGTCGAACTGATTCAGGCGCGGCCGGCGTCCTGCGTTGCACAGGCGCTGGCGATCAACCCGCGCGCGGAGGCATGACCATGACGATCGTCGAGAAATACTGGGACGACGCGCGCGAGGGCGACACGTGCACGAGTCCCGAGTACGTCGTGACCAAGGAACGCATTCTCGCGTACGCTGAACTCACCGGCGACCATACGCCCGTCCATGTCGACGAGGAATACGCGAACGCCAGCCATTTCGGCTGCCTCGTCGCGCACGGGCTGTTCGGCCTGTCGATTGCCGACGGCCTGAAAACGCAGAGCGACTACCGGTTCCTGCCGGGCATGTCGCTCGGCTGGACGTGGGACTTCCTGCTGCCGATCAAGGTCGGCGACGTGCTTCACGTGACGTTCCGTGTCGGCTCGATGCGCGCGAGCAAGAGCCGCCCGGAATGGGGCATCGTCGTGCTGCCGTCGGAGCTGATCAATCAGCACGGGCAGGTCGTTCAACGCGGCGAACATCGGCTGATGGTGCCGCGCCGCCCGGGAGCGCTGTGATGCAGGCCCGTCCCCTCGAAGGCATCCGCGTCGTCGACTACAGCCACTTCCTCGCCGGTCCGTATGTCGGGCGCTGTCTCGCGGCACTCGGCGCCGACGTGATCAAGGTCGAGCGCCCCGGCGCCGGCGACGCCGGGCGTCAGCACGCCACCGTGCTCGACGATCAGCAAAGCGGCTATTTCCTGCAGCTCAACATGGGCAAGCGCGGCGTGAGCGTCAACATGAAGGACGCACGCGGCAAGGCGTTCATGCAGCGGCTGTGCGATTCCGCCGACGTGTTCATCGAAAACTATCGGCCCGGCGCGCTGGACAAGCTCGGTCTCGGCTATGCGGAGCTGTCGGCGCGTAATCCGGGGCTCGTGTACTGCTCGATTTCGGCGTACGGGCATACCGGCCCGGACGCGCATCGAGCCGGTTTCGGGCTGATCGCGGAAGCAAAGAGCGGCATCATGCAGATGGTCGGCACGCCGGGCGAGCGGCCGCCGCTGCTGCGCATCTCGCTCGGCGACATGTATACCGGCATCCATGCGGTCGCGGCCATCAACGCCGCGCTGCTGGGCCGCGTGACGAGCGGCCGCGGGCAACACATCGACATGGCGCTGTACGACACGCTGGTGTCGATGCACGAATACGCGGTGCAGTGCTACACGCTGCAGGGCGTGCTGCCCGAGCAGACCGGGCACGACATGCCGACGTCGACGCTGTACGGCGTGTTTCGTGCAGCGGACGGCGATCTCGTGATCGCCGCGCAGGTCGACGACGCTTGGAAGCGCTTCGCCGCGCTGATCGCCGCGCACGGCGGCCCGGCGGATTTCGGCTCCGACACGCGCTTTCACGACAGCGTCGGGCGTAACGCGCACCGCGCGGCGATCCTGTCGGTGGTCGAGCCGTGGGTCGCCGCCCGCTCCGTCGCGTCGGTGCTCGAATTGCTCGACGGCATCGACGTTCCGTGCGCAAAGGTGCAGCGCATCGACGAGGTGCTGGACGATCCGCAGATTCAGGCACGGGGCATGGTCGTCGAGCAACAGCATCCGCGCTACGGGACGCTTCGTCTGCCGAATCTGCCGTTCCGGTTTTCCGATTGCGATACGACGATTCGCGACGTCGCACCCGATCTCGGGCAGCACAACGCGGAAGTCGCGCATTCACTGGGATTCGATTCGGCCGAGATCGACGCGATGCTGGCCGATGGCGTCCTCTTTCACAAGCGAGCCAACGATGACTGACCAGTACGCGGTGATCGGCAATCCGATCGGGCACACGAAATCCCCGCTGATTCACGGTCTCTTCGCGCAGGAGACGCAGCAGGACATCAACTACACGGCGATCGAAGGCCCGCTCGAACCGGCGGGCGCGTTCGCCGCAGCGGTACGCGGATTTTTCGAAAGGGGCGGCAAGGGCGTCAACGTCACCGCGCCGTTCAAGCTCGACGCGTTCGCGATGGCCGACGAACGCAGCGAGCGCGCGAAGCTGGCGGGCGCGGCCAACGCGCTGAAGTTCGACGACGGCCGCATCCTGGCCGACAACTTCGACGGTATCGGTCTGGTGCGCGATATCGAAGTGAACCTGCGGCTGCCGATGGCCGGCAAGCGCGTGCTGGTGCTCGGTGCCGGCGGCGCGGTGCGCGGAGCATTGCTGCCGTTCCTCGACGCGCGGCCGGCGGAACTCGTCATCGCGAATCGCGACGTCCACAAGGCGCGCACACTGGTCGCGCAGGTGTCGCAGTCCGGCCCGCGTAATGCGCTCGTGGCCGGCGGCTATGCGGAGCTCGAGCGGATGGGGCGTTTCGACCTGGTGGTCAATGCGACGTCGGCGAGCCTGACAGGCAATCTGCCGCCGGTTCCGCCGAGCGTGTTCAGCCCGCACGGCACGGCCTACGAACTCGCGTACGGCAAACGCCTCACGCCGTTTCTTCGGCTCGCGAGAAATGCTGGCGTACACGGAATCGCCGACGGCGTCGGCATGCTGGTCGAGCAGGCGGCGGAAGCGTTCGCGTGGTGGCGCGGTGTACGTCCGGAAACCAGTTCGGTGATCGACCGGCTTGCGGTGCCGTTCGACTGAACGCGCAATGAGTGCCAGCACCGCGATGGTCCCGAGTCGCGAGGCTGCGATTGCCGGCGCACCGCTCACCCCGTTCCGCGCGCGGCGCGAATCGGCGCTGTTCGGTCGCGCGAAGCCGCCGTCCGGCGCGCACTGACACTCGCTGCCGGCGCCCTTCTGCGTCAACCGCGCATCCCCGGCGCAACGCAAACTCCCGACGAAACTGCACGGCAGCCCGACGCGCTCGCGGCCGCGCGCGCGACCGGATTGTCACGGCCGACATCGGCTGCCAGACTCACCTGAGCGGCGCCGGCCGCACGCCCGTGCGCCACTGGATCGGGCTCGTCGACAACCGACTCGTCAACTGACGCTGATTCCGGAGAACCGTCATGAAGACCAAGCCCGAACTCGAACTCGCCGACGTCGAGCGCATGCTCGCCGCCGCCCGCGCGGAAGCGGAGCGTCACGGCTGGTCCGTATCGATCGCGATCGTCGACGACGGCGGCCACCTGCTCGCATTCGCGCGGCTCGACGGCGCGTCGGCGGCCAGCGCCCATATCGCGCAGGACAAGGCGCGCGCGGCCGCGCTCGGCCGTCGCGAGACGAAGGCGTATGAGGATATGATCAACGGTGGCCGCACCGCGTTTCTGAGCGTGCCGCTGACGGGCTTGCTCGAAGGCGGCGTGCCGGTCACGGTGGACGGCCGCATCGCGGGCGCGATCGGCGTGTCTGGCGTAAAGTCCGAACAGGATGTGCAGATCGCCCGCGCCGGTACACAAAGCGTCGTGGCATAGCCAGCCAACGCGCGCGCGTTTTTCATTCCCCGGGAGGAATCACGATGATCGACCAAGCAGGACTGCAAGTCGCGCCAGCGCTGAGCCAGTTCATTGAAGACGAAGCGTTGCCGGGCACCGGTATCGACAAGGCCGCGTTCTGGAGCGGTTTCTCGGCGCTGGTGCACGACCTCGCGCCGCGCAACCGCGAACTGCTCGCGGAACGCGACCGCCTGCAGCAGGAACTCGACGCATGGCACCGCGCGCACCCCGGCCCGGTGCGCGATCACGCCGCGTATCGCGCGTTCCTCGAAAAGATCGGCTATCTCGTGCCGGCGCCGGCGAACGTCGCGGCCGCCACCGCGAACGTCGACACCGAGATCGCGACGCAGGCCGGCCCGCAGCTCGTCGTGCCGCTGTCGAACGCGCGCTATGCGCTGAACGCCGCGAACGCGCGCTGGGGCAGCCTGTACGACGCACTGTACGGCACCGATGCGCTGCCGGAGGACGGCGGCGCCGAACGCACCACCGCGTACAACCCGACGCGCGGCCAGCGCGTGATCGACTACGCGCGCGGCGTGCTCGACAACGCGGCGCCGCTCGCGAGCGGCTCGCACCGCGATGCGTTGCGCTACCGCGTGCAGGACGGCCAGCTCGCCGTCGAAACCGGCAAGGGCGTCGTGCACCTCGCACAGCCCGCGCAATTCGTCGGCTACCAGGGCGCGGCCGGCGCACCGTCCGCGATCCTGCTGAAGCACAACGGGCTGCATCTGGAGATCCAGATCGACGCATCGACGCCAATCGGCCGCGCCGATCTCGCGAACGTGAAGGACATCGTGCTCGAAGCCGCGGTCAGCACGATCATCGACTGCGAGGATTCGGTCGCTGCGGTCGACGCCGACGACAAGGTTCAGCTCTACCGCAACTGGCTCGGCCTGATGCAAGGCACGCTGGTCGAAGAAGTCGCGAAGGGCGGCAAGACGTTTACGCGCCGCCTGAACGCCGATCGCGAATACACGACGCCGTCCGGCGGCACGCTGACGCTGCACGGCCGCTCGCTGCTGTTCGTGCGCAACGTCGGCCACCTGATGACCAACGGCGCGGTGCTCGATCGAGACGGCAACGAGATTCCGGAAGGGATCCTCGACGGCGTCGTCACCACGCTGTGCGCGTTGCACGACCTGAAGGCCAAGCGCAATTCGCGCACGGGCTCCATCTACATCGTGAAACCGAAGATGCACGGCCCGGCCGAAGTCGCGTTCGCCGACACGCTGTTCGCGCGGATCGAGGATTTGTACGGCCTGCCGCGCAATACGCTGAAGATGGGCATCATGGACGAGGAGCGGCGCACCAGCGTGAACCTCGCCGCGTGTATCGCGGCGGCGGCGGCCCGCGTCGCGTTCATCAACACCGGCTTCCTCGACCGCACCGGCGACGAGATGCACACCGCGATGGAAGCGGGCCCGATGATCCGCAAGGGCGACATGAAGTCGTCGGCGTGGATCCAGTCGTACGAGCGCAACAACGTGCTCGCGGGGCTGTCGGCCGGCCTGCGCGGTCGCGCGCAGATCGGCAAGGGCATGTGGGCGATGCCGGACCTGATGCATGCGATGCTCGAGCAGAAGATCGCGCATCCGCGCGCCGGCGCGAACACCGCGTGGGTGCCGTCGCCGACCGCCGCGACGCTGCACGCGCTGCACTACCACCTCGTCGACGTGCAGGCCGTCCAGCAGGAACTCGAGAAGACGCCGTACGCGAGCGAGCGCGACGCGCTGCTCGAAGGGCTGCTGACCGTGCCGGTCGTCGAGCGCGCCGAGTGGAGCGAGGCCGAGATCCTCAGCGAAGTCGAGAACAATGCGCAGGGCATCCTCGGCTACGTCGTGCGGTGGGTCGAACAGGGCGTCGGATGCTCGAAAGTGCCAGACATCCACGACGTCGGCCTGATGGAGGACCGCGCGACGCTGCGCATTTCGAGCCAGCACATCGCGAACTGGCTGCGCCATGGCGTGATCACCGAAGCCTTCGTGCTCGACGTGTTCAAGCGGATGGCGCGCGTCGTCGACCAGCAGAATGCGGGCGATCCGAACTATCGTCCAATGGCGCCCGCCTACGACGAGTCGACCGCGTTCAAGGCCGCGTGCGCGCTGGCGCTGCAGGGCGCGTCGCAGCCGAGCGGCTATACCGAGCCGCTGTTGCATCGCTTCCGGCTCGCGTTCAAGGCGCAGCAGCACGGCGCGTAAACGCCCGGCATGCGCACACGCATGCGGGCTTTCCCGCATGCGGATTCACGAAACGGACGGCCGTCGCGGCCGTCCGTTTTCATATGCGGACTGAGGCGGACGCTGAAAAGAATAATCATTGCGCATTGCACAACGTCGGGCAGACATTCTGCAATCCGTTAAAGACGGAAATCGAGCCGCGACCTAATGCGCGGCACGCGCAACGCCGCCACAGGCCCTTGCGCAGCAACGTTCACCGCGCGATTGGCAAGTATCGGCGGCCGTCGTAATTTGATCCCGATCAACGGCCGGCAACATTTTTCGCGTCCGCCAACGTGCGCGTTATACTCGGACCAATCCACGCGGCCCGATTCGCCTGATCGTTGAATCGCGGCAGAATCCGCCGATGAATGAATAATCGAGCGGTTCAGCCTGCCGCGTTGTTCCGATAATCGGCGCACGGTCGTCGGACCAGCAGAACACAACGGGGCAGCGTATCGGATCGCCACGCGCCAATCATACGAACAATTGCATCGACCCGCGTGCTGACGGCGATGCCCATCGCTTCACGAACCATGGCAGAGACCGACTACGCAATGCCCAGCGAATCCGGCCCGACCGGCCGTATCGCCGCACAATTGCGCCGGCTCCTGCTGCCGCATCTGATCTTTTATTCCGGGCTGCTGATCGGTCTGCTCCTGCTGCTTCTGTGCGGCATCGTGCTGTACGAAGCCCGCGTCGACGCCCGCGACCGCGCGCGGATCACGCAGCAGAACATCGCGCTGATGGCGTCGTGGGACATCGAGCGCAACATCGAGTTCTATTCGCTGTCGCTGCAGGCAGTCGTCGACGGCGCGAACGATCCGGCGGTCACCGCGCTGCCGATGCCGCTGCGCCGCCAGGTGCTGTTCGATCGCGCAACCACGGCCAGGTACCTCGGCGGGATCTACGTGCTCGACGCGAACGGCGACATCGCGGTCGACGGCAAGAGCGACGTGCCGCGCAAGGTCAATTTCGGCAACGAACCGTACTTCACCGTCCACCGCGATCACCCCGACGTCGGCCTGTACGTCAGCGATCCATACCGTTCGCGGCTGCGCGCCGGCTCGCCGAGCATCGCGCTCAGCCGGCGGATCACGCGGCCCGACGGATCGTTCGGCGGCGTCGCGGTGATGTCGATCCGGCTCGAATATTTCCAGGATTTGTTCTCGCGTCTCGCGCTCGGCGATCGCGGGTCGATGGCGCTGATCAACACGAAGGGCCTGATGCTCGCGCGCCAGCCATACGATCCAGCGATCGTCGGCCGCAACATCAGCAAGGCGAGCACGTTCCGGCAGTTCATGGCGGCCAGCGAAGGCAGTTTCGCCGATACCGCATCGATCGACGGCGTGCGGCGCCTGTACGTGTTCCGGCATCTGCAGAACCTGCCGCTGATCATCATGGTCGCGCGCTCCGAAGCCGACACGTACGCCGCGTGGTACGACCGCGCGATCCCGATCGGCTCGGCGATGGCGATCCTCGCGCTCGGCTTCGTCGGCCTGTCGCTGCTGCTCGACGTGCAGCTGCGCAAACGCCACCGCGCGGAAACGGAACTGGAGGCGCTCGCGCGCACCGACGGCCTCACCGGCCTCGACAACCGCCGGATGCTCGACGTCACACTCGCGCGCGAATGGCGTCGCGCCGCGCGCTCGCAACACGCGCTGTCGCTGCTGTTCGTCGACGTCGATCACTTCAAGCGCTACAACGACACGCAAGGCCACCAGGCCGGCGACGACGCACTCGCCGCGGTCGCACGCTGCATCGCCGGCTGCCTGCGGCGGCCGGCCGACTACGCGGCGCGCTACGGCGGCGAGGAATTCGTCGTCGTGCTGCCCAATGTCGATACGGACGGCGCCGTGACGATCGCCGAAGCGATCCGCACCGGCATCCTCGAGCTCGGCATCCACCACGACACGGGCACGACGGGGCGGCTCACCGCGAGCATCGGCGTGACGACCTGCTATCCGGCCCGCGACTGCAGCATCCAGCGCGCGCTGAAAGTCGCCGACGACGCGCTGTATCGCGCGAAGGAGCTGGGACGCAACCGGGTCGTCGTGCAGATCGCATCGGCCGCCGCCGAGCGCGAGCCGCGGCGCGCCTGAGCGCCGCCCGGCCATTCCGCGCGCGCCGCCGGCGGGCAAAATCGCCGACAATGTCGGCTCGCCGCGCTATGCGCGGCGCGCGTCCGCCGTCGGCGCGCCGGCTTCCCGTCACCATGAAACTCAAGGCAAAGATATTTCTTCTGGCCATCGTGCCGTTCCTGCTCGCGATCGCCGGCATCGGTTTCGGCGTGCGTCAGCAGGCGACGTCGCTCGCGCGCACGCAGCACGCGACGATCCAGGCCGCGTACCTGTCGAGCAAGGAAGTCGAGCTCAAGCATTACGTCGAGCTTGCGACGAGCGCGATCATGCCGCTGTACGACGCTAGCGGCGGCAACGCGCGCGACGACGGGTTGCTGCGCACGCAGGCGCTCGCGATGCTGCAAAAGATGGATTTCGGCCCCGACGGTTATTTCTTCGTCTACGACCTGCACGGCAATGCGCTGATGCATCCGCGCGAACCCGAGCGCGTCGGCCACAACTTCTGGACGATGCGCGATCCGCAGGGCGCGCTGACGATCCAGCAGCTGATCGGCGCGGCCTCGCACGGCGGCGGCTACGTGCGCTACACGTGGCAACGGCCGTCGACCGGCAAGCCCGCACCGAAGCTCGGCTACGTCGTCGCGCTCGAGCGCTGGGGCTGGATGGTCGGCACCGGCATCTATCTCGATGACGTCGACACCGCGTTGCAGCGCATCGACGCGCGCGCGTCCGCGAACATCGAGCGAACGATGAGCTGGCTCACCGCGATCGCGCTGACCGGCGCCGCCGCGATCGCCGTGTGCGCGCTGGTGCTGAATGTCAGCGAATCGCGCAGTGCCGACGCAAAGCTCAAGCAGCTCGCGCAGCGCGTCGTCGAATCGCAGGAGCAGGAGCGCGAACGGCTGTCGCGCGAGTTGCATGACGGGATCAGCCAGATGATGGTGTCTGCGAAGCTGATGCTCGAATCCGCGCTCGCGCGCTTCGAGCGCGGCGCGACACGCATGCCCGAAGCCGAGCAGGCGCTCGCGTCGGGCGTCGGGCGGCTCGGCGACACGTTGCGCGAAGTGCGGCGCATCTCGCATGCGCTGCGCCCGGCGATGCTCGACGATCTCGGCCTCGCGGCCGCGCTCGAACAACTGGTGCGCGAACTCGGCACGGAAAGCGGCATCGACATCGGCTATACGCAGGTCGCGCACAGCGGCGCGCGGCCGCTACCTGCGGCGGTCAACACGGCGCTGTTCCGGATCGCGCAGGAAGCGCTCAGCAACATCGTGCATCATGCGCAGGCGTCGCGCGCGGCCGTCACGCTCGATGTCGGCGCGCATGCGGTCACGCTGACCATCGCCGACAACGGCTGCGGCTTCGATGCCGAACGGACGCAGACCGATGCGCGCCGCGGCATCGGGCTGCGCAACATGCGCGAGCGCCTCGATGCGCTCGGCGGCACGCTGACGATCGCGTCGCAGGTTGGCCACACCGTCGTTGCCGCGCGCGTGCCGCTGCGCGCCGCCGCCTGACGGTGCGCGCCCCTAACCGGAGACTCTTGCCCATGAGCGCCCCCGACACCGCCCGGCCCGCTGCCCGCCTGCTACTCGTCGACGATCACCCGCTGGTACGCGACGGGTTGCGGATGCGGCTCGAGGCAGCCGACTTGTCCGTGGTCGGCGAAGCCGGCAACGCCGACGAGGCGCTCGCGCTCGCCGCGTCGCTCGAACCCGATCTCGCGCTGATGGACGTCGGCATGAACGGGATGAACGGGATCACGCTCGCCGGCGTGTTCCACGAGCGCTTCCCGGGCATTCGCGTGCTGATGCTGTCGATGCACGACAACGTCGAATACGTGACGCAGGCCGTGCGAGCCGGCGCGAGCGGTTATCTGCTGAAGGATTCGCCAGCGAGCGAGATCGTGCGCGCGATCGGCGCGGTGCTGGCCGGCCAGACGTTCTTCAGCGAAGGGCTCGCCGCGCGGATGATCCAGGCGAGCGCGACCGCGTCGCCGCTCGACCGGTTGACGCCGCGCGAACGCGACATCCTCGATGCGCTGGCCGAGGGGCTGTCGAGCAAGCAGATCGCGCAGCAGACGGGGCTGTCGGTGCGCACGGTGGAAACGCACCGGCTCAATCTCAAACGCAAGCTCGAAATCGAAGGGCAGGCGGAACTGATCAAGTTCGCGGTCGAGCATCGGCGGCGGTAGGCGGTCTTCCGACTGCTCGCACCGCGCGCGATTCGCCCCTCCAAAGCACTTGCAGACTCGCTGGGTCAGCATCCCGCAGTGGCAATCGCCGCTCGACCGACCCGCGAATAGAAAAGGCGCCCGGAGGCGCCTTTCATGCATCCAGACTTCGCGCGTCGACGCTCAATTCGTCCGCGAATTGTGCTTCTGCAGATACGCGATCAGCGCGTCGACGCCGCCCGATGCGAGCTGGCTCTTGAACTGGCCCTGATATACCTGGATCAACCACGCGCCCGACATGTCGATGTCGTAGATCTTCCAGTCGTTGCCGACCTTGCCGAGCCGGTAGCCGACCGACTGGCTGTCGCCCGGCGTCGTGACCGTCGACTGCACCAGCGCATCGGCGCCCGACGCGCCGCCGGCCTTGAACGAGAACTTCGCATCCTGGTTGCCGAGCTGCGCGAGCGACGCCGCATAGGTGCGCGTCATCAGCAGCTTGAACTGCTTGTACAGCTCCTGCTGCTGTTGCGGTGTCGCCTGCTTCCACGCGTCGCCGACGGCGATGCGGGTCGTGCGTTCGAAATTCGTCGCCGGCAGGAAGCGCTGCTCGACGACTTGCGTGACTTTCGCCATGTCGCCGCCGCGCGCGGCCGGGTCGGCCTTCATCGCGTTGACGGTGCCCTCGACCGCACTGCGGACGACGTCGACCGGCGCGCTCTGCGCGAAAGCGGAAACCGACACGGCTGCGGCCGCGATGAAAGCAAACAGATGACGTTTCATACTGATATTCGCACTCGATGAGAAAAAACGGCCGGCAAAATCGCATGCGTTGCATCGGCCGGTGGGTCGAAGTATAGCGGCCCCCACGCGCGCCTGCCGCGCGGTGACCGACTGTTACCTTTGATCCCCCTTTGTCACAGAGCCTTCGCCGCGGCGCTCCGCGCCGATTATGTAAGCGTCCCCTTACCAATCATCCGATCTTTGGCGCCGATTCTCGCGAAGCGGAGCAAATATCCTTCCCGCCCTTTTACGTAGCGACGTCGCGACCGACGCCACGTTGCGCCGGTATACTCGTTGCTTTGCCCTTGCCAGCCCCTCCGCACCGCCACATGGTGACATCTCTCATCGTCCGACTCGTCGCATGGTCGGTCCGCCGCCCCGTCTGGGTCGTCGTGCTGTCGCTCGTCATTGCCGCGTTCAGCGGCGTCTATGTCGCGCAGCACTTCAAGATCAACACGGACATCAGCAAGCTCGTCGATGCCGAGCCGCAATGGGCCGCGCTCAGCAAGGCCGTCGACGCAGCGTTCCCGCAACGCAACGGCACGATCCTCGCGGTGGTCGAAGCGCCCGCGCCCGAATTCGCGACCGCCGCCGCGCACGCGCTCACCGACGCGCTGCAGAAGCAAACCGACGCCGGCCATATCGGTCAGGTCGGCGAACCCGGCGGCGGCCCGTTCTTCGAGCACAACGGGCTGCTGTTCCTGTCGCCGCAGGAGGTGTCGGATACGACGTCCCAGCTCGCGAGCGCGCGGCCGCTCGTCAACGAACTCGCGAAGAACCCGAGCCTCACCGGGCTCGCGACCACGCTGTCCACCACGCTCGGCCAGCCGCTGTTGACCGGGCAGGTCAAGCTGCCGGCGATGGCGAAGCTGCTCGCGCGCAGTGCCGCGACCGTCGACGACGTGCTGGCCGGCAAGCCGGCCGCATTCTCCTGGCGCGGGCTGGTCGACAGCGACGCCGCACGCCAGCCGGCGCGCGCATTCGTCACCGTGCAGCCGGTCGTGAACTACGGCGCGCTGAAGGCCGGCGCGGCCACGAGCGAGGTGATCCGCGACACCGCGCGCACGCTCGATCTGGAAAAACGCTACGGCGCGGTCGTGCGCCTGACCGGCGAACAGCCGCTCGCCGACGACGAATTCGCGTCGGTCGAAGACGGCGCCGCGCTCAACGGCGTGCTCACGCTGCTCGCCGTGCTCGTGATCCTGTGGCTCGCGCTGCGCTCGAAGCGAATGATCGGATCGGTGCTCGTCACGCTGTTCGTCGGCCTCGTCGTGACCGCCGCGCTCGGCCTTGCGATGGTCGGTTCACTGAACATGATCTCGGTCGCGTTCATGGTGCTGTTCGTGGGCCTCGGCGTCGACTTCTCGATCCAGTACGGCGTGAAGTACCGCGAGGAACGCTTCCGCGATCCGCGCATCGATCACGCGCTGATCGGGGCCGCGCACTCGATGGGCATGCCGCTCGCGCTCGCGACCACGGCCGTCGCGGCGAGCTTTTTCTCGTTCATCCCGACCGCGTATCGCGGCGTGTCCGAGCTCGGGCTGATCGCGGGCGTCGGGATGTTCGTCGCGCTGTTGACCACGCTCACACTGCTGCCCGCGCTGCTCCGCCTGTTCGCGCCGCCCGGCGAATCGAAGACGCCCGGGTTTCCGTGGCTCGCGCCGGTCGACGATTTCCTCGATCGCCATCGCAAGCCGATCCTCATCGGCACGCTCGCGGTCGTGATCGGCGCGCTGCCGCTGCTCGCGTTCCTGCACTTCGACTTCAATCCGCTGCACCTGAAGGATCCGCACAGCGAATCGATGGCGACGCTGCTCGCGCTGAAGGATTCGCCGGAAGCCGCGGTCAACGACGTCACGCTGCTCGCGCCGTCGCTCGCCGAAGCCGACGCGGCCGCGAAGCGCCTCGACGCGCTGCCGGAGGTCGGTCGCACGACGACGCTCACGACTTTCGTGCCGGCCGACCAGCCGGCCAAGCGCGCGGCGATCGCCACGGCTGCGAGCGAACTGCTGCCCGCGCTGACGCAGCCGGCCGCGCCGCCCGCGACCGACGCGCAGCGCGTCGCCGCGCTCAAGCGCGTGTCGGACCTGCTGAGCTATGCGGCGGAAGATCACCCGGGGCCGGGCGCGCCGGCCGCGCAGCATCTGTCGGCATCGCTCGCGAAGCTGGCCGCGGCCGACAGCGCGACGCGCGATCGCGCGGAACGCGCGTTCTCGGACACGCTGCGCATCGCACTCAACCAGCTCGCGACGCTGCTGCAGCCGCAGGAGATCACGCGCGAATCGCTGCCGCCGCAGCTGGTGCGCGACTGGGTCGCGCCGGACGGCCACGCGCTCGTGCAGATCTCGCCGAAGGTGCCCAAGGGCGTCGACCCGAACGACGACACGATGCTGCGCCGCTTCGCGAAGGCCGTGAAGGCGGCGGACCCGGGCGCGACCGGCGGTCCGATCTCGATCCTGCATTCGGCCGAGACGATCATCAACGCGTTCCTGCATGCGGCGCTGTGGTCGATCATCTCGATCACCATCCTGCTGTGGATCACGTTGCGCCGCTTCGGCGACGTGCTGCGCACGCTGGTGCCGCTGCTCGTGTCCGGGCTCGTCACGCTCGAGATGTGCGTGGTGCTCGGCATGTCGCTGAACTTCGCGAACATCATCGCGCTGCCGCTGATGCTCGGCGTCGGCGTCGCGTTCAAGGTGTACTTCGTGATGGCATGGCGCGCGGGGCAGACTGGCCTGCTGCACTCGAGCCTCACGCACGCGGTGCTGTTCAGCGCCGCGACGACGGCAACCGCTTTCGGCAGCCTGTGGCTGTCGCATCATCCGGGCACGTCGAGCATGGGCAAACTGCTTGCGCTGGCGTTGACCTGCACGCTGATCGGCGCCGTGGTGTTTCAGCCTGTCCTGATGGGCAAACCGCGCGTCAAACGCGCCAAGAACCAATCGCAAGGAAACAATGAATAAGGTGCGAATCATTGCGGCGACCGTCGCAGCCAGCGCGGTGCTCAGCGGCTGCGCGACGGGCCCGAACCGCAACCCCAACGACCCGCTCGAGCCGATGAACCGCGCGATGTACAAGTTCAACGACACGGTCGACACGAACATCGCGGTGCCGATCGCGAAGGGATACCAGAAGATCACGCCGACGCCGGTGCGCACCGCGATCAGCAACTTCTTCTCGAACCTCGGCGATCTCGGCAACATGGCGAACAACCTGTTGCAGCTGCGCATCACGGATGCGACGCAGGACCTGATGCGCGTGGCGATGAACTCGGTGTTCGGCGTCGGCGGCCTGATCGACATCGCGACGCCGGCCGGCCTGCCGAAGCATCACCAGGACTTCGGGCTGACGATGGCGCGCTGGGGCATGCCGTCGGGCCCGTACCTCGTGTTGCCGGTGTTCGGCCCAAGCACGATTCGCGACGGCGTCGGCCGCGCGGTGGACGTCCGCTTCAACCTGCTCAACTACATCGAGCCGGCCGTGCGCAATCCGATGTACATCGCGCAGTTCATCAGCGCGCGCTCGGACCTGCTCGGCGCAACCGATTTGCTGAAGCAGGCGGCGCTCGATCCGTATTCGTTCGTCCGCGATGCGTATCTGCAGCAACGCAAGTCGCTCACGTATCGCGGGCAGTCGGCGTCGACCGCGGTGCCGAACTACGCGGAGCCGGGTGAAGCCGGCGCGGTGCCGGCCGCGACGCCCGCCATGCCGGGCGGCTTGCCGAACTATGAGGATCCGGGTGAGTCGGGAGGCGCATCGGGCGCAACGCCGAACAATGCGCCGGCCGCACCGGGCCTGCCGCAGTACGACGATCCGGGTGCGGGCGCGGCAGCGCCCGCGAGTGCGCCTGCTGCGGCATCGGCGGCTGCGCCGACCGGTGCAACGACCGCACCTGCCGCGAACGGCGCGCCCATCGCGCCGGCCGTGCCGACGCCGCCCGCAAGCGCTCCGGCCGCGCAGTAGCGCGGCCACGCCGTCTGCCGGAACGACAAGGAGCGCTGCATCATGCAGCGCTCTTTTTTTGCGCGTCCGCGAAACGAAAAAGAGGAGGGGAGAAGCGCAGCGGGAAAGCGGCGAGCGCCGCTCAGACGATCCGCATCGCGCCCGCACGCTCGAACGCGTGCCGCGCCTGTATCAGCGTCGTGCGCGCTGCGCGCGCATCGCCCGCGACCTGCAGCAGCGGACCAAGCTGCGACGGCTGCTTCAGCAGCTCGCGCAAAATCGGCAGGATCGCGGTGCTGCCGTCGTCGCGCAGGCCGGCCGTCGCCGCGCGCGGCAGCGTGCGCCACGCGGGATCGACGATCGCGCGACACACCGCGAACGGCACGCCGCGCGACGCGGCGAAGGCCGCCGCGATATGCGATTCCATGTCGACGGCGAGCGCGCCCTTCGCACGATGCAGCGACGTCTTTTCCTGCTCGCTGACCACCGGCGCGCCAACTGCCGCCATCGTGCCGCGCGTGACGCGCGCCCACACCGGCGTGTCGTGCAGCGCGGCGACGAGGCGGGCGCTCCAGCCCGGATCGGTCGGCACGCGGCCGAACGGGCCGTCGATCGCGTCCGCGATCACGAGCGCGCCGGGCGCGAGCTCGGGCGCGAGCCCGCCCGCGGTGCCGAAGCTGACGATGCCCGCGCAACCGCGTGCGGTCGCTTCGGCCAGCGCGCGCTCGAGCCGGTCGGCCCGCGCGGCGAACACCGCCTCGACGCCGTGACCGCGCGCAATGCGCGCCTCGAACGCCATCCCCGTGACGGCGATGACGGGCAGCGTGCCGTTGTGCTGCGTCGCCGGCACGCGTTACATCCCGACCGTCACGCGCGTCGCATTCGCGCGCTTCAGGTTGCGATAACGCGCAAGCGCCCACAGCGGGAAGAACTTGCGATAGCCGTGATAGCGCAGGTAGAACACGCGCGGGAAACCGGTCGCCGTGAAGCGCGTCTCGTCCCACAGGCCTTCGTCGTTTTGCTGCGCGATCAGGTAGTCGACGCCGCGTGCGACAGCCGGGTTGTTCACCTCGCCGGCCGCCATCAGTCCGAGCAGCGCCCAGGCCGTCTGCGACGCCGTGCTCGGCGCCTGCTCGTAGCCGCGGTAGTTCAGCTTGTAGCTGTCGCCGTCCTCCCCCCAGCCGCCGTCCTTGTTCTGGATCGACAGCAGCCACTGCGCGCCGCGCTTCATGCGCGGATCGTCCGGCGTCAGGCCGGCCGCGTTCAGCGCGCAAAGGGCCGTCCATGTGCCGTATACGTAGTTCATCCCCCAGCGGCCGTACCAGCTGCCGTCCGGCTCCTGTTCCTTCAGCATGTAGTCGAGCGCGCGACGGGCCGGCTCGCTGTTCAGCGGCGTCTCGCCGAGTTGCGACAGCATCGACAGGCAGCGGCCCGACACGTCGGCGGTCGGCGGATCGAGCAGTGCGCCGTGATCCGAGAACGGAATGTTGTTCAGGTAGTACTGCGTGTTCTCCGGTTCGAACGCGCCCCAGCCGCCGTCGCTGCTCTGCATGCCGACCACCCATTCGCGCGCACGCGCCATCGATTCGCGATACGTGTCCGTCTGCTTGAGCTTCTGAGCGCGGTCCATCGCCATCACGACCACAGCGGTGTCGTCGACGTCCGGATAGTGCGCATTCGCGTACTGAAACGCCCAGCCGCCCGGCCGGACGTTCGGCCGGCGCGAGATCCAGTCGCCGCGCACGTCGAGAATCTGCAGCGGGCGCAGCCAATCGAGGCCGCGCAGTACGGCCTCTTCCGCACGCGCGTCGCCGGTTTCGAGCAGCGCATGCGCGGCGAGCGACGTGTCCCACACCGGCGACAGGCACGGCTGGCAATACGCTTCGTCCTCGTGCACGACGAGCAGTTTCTCGACCGACTTGCGCGCGATCGCGCGATTCGGATGATCTTCAGCGTAGCCGAGCACGTCGTACATCATCACCGCGTTGGCCATCGCCGGATAGATCGCGCCCAGGCCGTCCTCGCCGTTCAGGCGCTCGTCGACGAACGCCACCGCCTGACGGATCGCGCGTTCGCGCGTGTAGCTGGGGAACAGCCCGTCGACCGCGCGCAACGCATGATCGACCACGCGGAAGAACGCGAACCAGCCAGGGCTCTGGTGACCCTGGCGCGGCAGCAGCCCCGCGTTGACGGGCGGGTCGATGAACAGCTCGTCGATACGCACGCCGCGCGGGTTCTTTGCGAGCGGGCGCTTTGCATTCAGCACCAGCAGCGGCACGATCACCGTGCGCGCCCAGTACGACACCTTCGACAGATGGAACGGGAACCACTGCGGCAGCAGCATGATTTCGACCGGCATCATCGGCACCGCGCGCCACGGGATCGCACCGTACAGCGCGAGCTGGATCCGCGTGAACACGTTCGACATCTCCGCGCCGCCCATCGCATGGATCGCCCGGCGCGCACGCTGCATGTGCTCGGCGTTCTCGTCGTCGCCGATCACCTTCAGCGCGAAATACGCCTTCACGCTCGCGCTGATGTTCGGTGCGCCGTCGGTGAACAGCGGCCAGCCGCCGTCGGCCTGCTGGATGCGGCGCAGATAGCGGCCGATCTTCTGTTCGAGCTCGAGGTTCGGCGTCTCGCCGAGATAGTGGACGAGCAGTACGTATTCGGCCGGAATCGTCGAATCGGCCTCCAGTTCGTAGACCCAGTGTCCGTCCGCGTTCTGCGCGGCCAACAGCGCGTCGGTCGCGCGCGCGACGGCCGTGTCGAGCGAGGCCGGCACGGTGCCGGCGGACAGGGTAGCCATTTCGGTGAGATCGTTCATCGGTCCCTCTGTTGCTTATTGTGTCTGGAGCACGTCCGCGGCCAGTTGGCCGGAACGGATCGCGCCCTCGATCGTGGCGGGCAGGCCGGTGGCAATCCAGTCGCCCGCCAGCACGAGATTGGTCCAGCGCGTACGCACGGCCGGACGTTTCATTTCCTGCGACGGCACCGCCGCAAAACCCGCGCGCGGCTCGACGACGAGCTGCCACGCGGGGATGGCTTCGGCATTCGCGCCCGTCACGCGCGCGACGTCGTCCCAAATACGCTGCGCAAGCGCGTCGCGCGGCATGTCGAGCCAGCGGCCCGCATCGCGGATCGATGCCGCGAGCGTGCCGTCGCCGGTGCGCATCGCATCGACGATGCCGTTGACGACGGTCGTCTGCTGCGGAGGACCGTCGTGCGTGTCGGCGGCGAAATACGCGGTCACGACCGCGCCGAACGTATCGGGCGCCGTGAGGTCCGGCACCAGCGGTTGCGCAACCTCCGGCGGCACGGCCAGCACGACCGCGTCGCCCGGCGCGAGATCGACGCGTTCGCCGCCGATCGTGATCGCGTCGACCGCATTGCCATGCGCGCCGAACTCGAATGCATTGAGGCGCGAGTTCAGCCGTATTTGCGCGCCGCCATGCTGCAGCATCCGCAGCGCCGGTTCGACGAACGCGCTGCCGAGCCCCTGGCGCGCGACGAGCGGCCGGCAGCCCGGCCCGCCCGCCGAGAACGCGCCCCACAGCGCCGCTCGTGCGAGCTCGGCGCTCGCATGGCGCGGCTCGACGTTCAGCACGCCGACGAGAAACGGCCTCAGCCAGCGATCCCACAGCACGCCGTCGCATCGCATCGTCTGCGCGAGCGAGCGGCCGGTGCGCGCGAATGCGAGCGGCGCGAGCGCCAGGTAGTCGAGCGGCGTGGTGCCGGGCGCACGCGAGGCGGCATCGAACAGCCACGACGGCCAGCGTCCGTTGCCGAAGCGCAGCGTCCAGCGCTGCTGCGACGCGGCGTCGACCACTGGATATTCGGACAGCGCGGGCCCGACGAGCAGATCGGCCGCGCCCGTCGCGCGCAGGTAGCGCTGCGTCGCGGGCTGACCCGCGAAGATCTGATGCAGCCCGCTGTCGAGCGTCGTGTTCAACGTGCCGTCGAACCACGTGCGGCAACGGCCGCCCGCATGCGCACGCGCGTCGTGCAGCACGATCCGCCGCCCGCGGCGTTGCAGCTCGACGGCGGCCGACAGCCCCGCGAGTCCTGCACCGATCACGTGGACGGTTCTGGGCATCGGCTCAGAACAGCGCGTAGCGCGCCGCGATCATCAGCATGCGCGCCTTCGGCTTGCGCAGCGGGGCACGCGGATAAGCGAAGCCGCGCGCGATCGCAGCGTCGAGAATGCAGCGATAAGCGCCCGACATGATGCGCGGCGCCTTCACCTGCGCGCGCGCGCAGGTGTCCATCACGGCGTCCGCTTCGCGGAAGTGCGCGATCGCCCGTTCGACGAGCGTCGCGCACACGCGCGGCAGCGCCGGATCGCGCGCGATCGTCGCCGGATCGGTGATCGCGATGCCTTCCCGCGCGAGCAGCTCGCGCGGCAGATAGCAACGGTTGATTGCCGCATCGTCGTCGATGTCGCGCAGGATGTTCGTCAGTTGCAGCGCACGGCCGAGATGGTGCGACAGCTTGATGCCTTCCGCGTCGGGGATCCCGAAAATCCTCACCGACAGGCGGCCGGCCGCGCTCGCGACGCGATCGCAGAACAGATCGAGCGTCGGCTCGTCGGGCGCGCAGATGTCTTCGGCGGCGTCCATCGCCATCCCGTCGATCATTGCGTGGAAGTCGTCGCGCTGCAGGTTGAACGCGCGAATTTCGCGCTCAAGCGCGATCAAATGCCGCGGCGGACGGCCGGCAAAGCACGCGTCGATATCCGCGCGCCAGCGATCGAGGCCCGCGTTGCGCTCGGCGCGCGGCAAATCGCTGTCGGCGATGTCGTCGACCGCGCGGCAAAACGCATAGACCTGGAACATCGCGTCGCGCTGCACCGCCGGCAGAATGCGCATTGCCAGATAGAAAGAACTGCCCGATGTGACGGCAGCGGCGTCGGTTTCTTGTTCGTCCACGACGAGATTGGAAACGGCCAAGACGAGCTCCACGGAGGCACCCACGCGGGGCGATTGAAGAAGCCATGCCCGGCTGGGTTGGTCAGGGCGTCAAATGCGTGCGAGATATGCGAACGATCGACGCAGACAGGCACAAATTACCGGCCGGAAGCCGGAATTGGGCGAAAGTATAGCAATCTTTGAAGTTCGATGGCGGCCTCGCGCCGGGCGGGCGCCGGGCGCGTACCCGCGGGCCGGCGCGGACGGCGGTGGCCATCAGCGCGGCTGGCCGCCCCCTCAGCCGTAGACGATGTCGCGCTGCAGGTCGAGCGCGATGAGGCCCATTTCGCGGGTCAGCTGCAGCATGGAGCGGCGCTCGAGCCGCGAGCCCATGAAGCTCGTCACGCGCCCGTCCGGCTCCACGGTGAACTGGAACAACGCGCTGCCGGTGCCGAACCACGCGCCCGGCACGTCCGGCGATTCATGCCAGTCGATCGCGTCGAATACGCTGGCGATTCCCGCACGCACGGCGTCGCCGGGGCCGATCGGCGGCGCGACGTCGCCCAGGTCGTCGAGCGAATAGGGGCCGGGTTTGTCCGGCTTCCGGTAGAAGAGATAGTCGACGTTCATGGGGCGCAAAGGGGACGAAAGCGTCAAATTAGCGCGCTTCGCGACAAATTCAAATCAGATCGAGACGAAATGTGGCCTGTACGAGACAGAAGCGCGGTTTCGCGCGACCCCGCGCGTCGATGCTTGGACGTGCGCGGCTTCGTCTAAGATGAACATCTTTCCCGAACGACACGGACATCATGGAGACGAACGTAACCGCCACCCCGCAGTCCGATCATCCCGTTTTCGTGCTCGTGCACGGCGCGTGGCACGGCGCGTGGTGCTACACGCACGTCGCGGCCGCGCTCGCCGCGCGCGGCTATCTGTCGATCGCGCGCGACCTGCCCGCGCACGGCGTCCATGCCCGCTTTCCCGCATCGTATCTCGACAGGCCGCTCGACAAGGATGCGTTCGGCGCCGAGCCGTCGCCGGTCGCGAACACCACGCTCGACGATTACGCGACGCAGGTGATGCAGGCCGTGGACGACGCGTACGCACTGGGCCGCGGCAAGGTCGTGCTCGTCGGGCACAGCATGGGCGGCCTCGCGATCACCGCCGCGGCGGAACGCGCGCCCGAGAAGATCGCGAAGATCGTCTATCTCGCCGCGTTCATGCCCGCGTCGGGCGTGCCGGGCCTCGACTACGTGCGTGCGCCCGAGAACCACGGCGAGATGCTCGGCCCGCTGATGCTCGCGAGCCCGCGCGTCGCCGGCGCGCTGCGGATCGATCCGCACAGCGCCGACACCGCGTATCGCGCACTCATGAAGCGTGCGCTGTACGACGACGCGCCGCTCGCCGACTTCGACGCGGTCGCGAACCTGATGAGTTGCGACGTGCCGGCCGCGCCGTTCGCCACCGCGATCCCGACGACCGCCGCGCGCTGGGGAGCGATCGACCGTCACTACATCAAGTGCCTGGCCGATCGCGTGATTCTTCCGGCGTTACAGCAGCGCTTCATCGACGAAGCCGACGCGTTCGTGCCCGGCAACCCGACGCACGTGCACCAGCTCGACAGCAGCCATTCTCCGTTCGTGTCGCAGCCGGCCGTGCTGGCCGGCGTGCTCGCCGACATCGCGAAAAGCTGAAACGCGCGCCGCACACGCGCGAACCGGCAACTGCAACGGCGGCCGCGCGGCGGTTACGCGTATGCGACCGACTGGTCGCGCCCGAGCCGCTTCGCGCGATACAGCGCGGTGTCGGCCTCGTTGACGAGCGCGTCGCACGCCGCCGCGCCTGCCGTCGCACACGCGGCGCCGACGCTCGCGGTCACCGACACGCTGACGCCTTCCGCATCGACCGGCGTGCCGCTGATCGCAACGCGCACCTTGTCGGCCACGAGCATCGCCTCGTCGAGATTCGTGCACGGCAGCAGCAACGCGAACTCCTCGCCGCCGAAACGGCCGAACGTATCCTGCGCGCGCACGATCGCCGCGACGCGCCGCGCCGTCTCGCGCAATACCGCATCGCCGACCGCGTGCCCGAACCGGTCGTTGATCGTCTTGAAGTGGTCGAGATCGAACAGCAGGACCGACAGGTCGCCGCCGTAACGCTGCCAGCGCGCGAACTCGTCGCTTAGCCGCGCCTCGAAGTAGCGCCGGTTCGCGATGCCGGTCAGGCCATCGAGGTTCGCGTGCTCGCGCAGTTTCGCGACCGCCTCTTCGCGCTCGCGCTGCATTACGCTCACGTGAGTGACGTCCGAGATCGTCACGCACACGGCCTCGACTTCGCGGCCGCGCGTGAGGGGCATGAACGTGCAGTCCTGCTGCATGTAATCGACGCCGCCCGTGATCGGCCGGTCGTGCTCGAAGCGAAACAGGTACGGACGCTGCTCCCACGAGCTGAACGCGAAGCTGCCGAGCTGGAACACGCTCTCGAGCTTGCGCTGCAGCCACGCGCGCGGCAGCTCGGGAAAGCAGTCGAACAGGTTGCGGCCGATCACGTCGGCGGCCGGGATGCCGCTGTGGTCCTGCATGAAGCGATTCCACATCAGCACGGTCATCCCGCGATCGAGTACGAACAGGCCGAAGCCGACCCGTTCGATCACGAGGTCGCTCAGCGACGGAGCGGGGGTAACGGCCGGCGCGTTCATAGCGCGGACAGCAACGCGTCGAGCGCATCGCCCATCAGCCGGATCGAATCTTCGGCCATCAGCATCACGAAATGTGCGCGGAACGCATGATCCTCGAGCCCGAAGTTCACTTCGAGCAGCAGCGCGACGCTCCACGCGAGCGCGTTCGGCTGGAACACGTCGTCGAACGACACGTTCGCGCCGAGCAGCCCGGGCGGGAAGAACACCGGCTTGCGGCCGAGCTCGTCGAGGATCGATGCGACGCACGCGCTCATCAGCACGTTCGCGACGTCGAACACGATTTCGTCCTGCGTCTCCATGCCGGCATACACGCCGTCACCGAAGGTGCGCTCCATCAGCGACATCAGCCGCGCGACGCTCGCGCTGCGGCACAGCACGATCGCCTCGCCCTTGATGTCGGAGCGGAAGCCCTGGCGCACGGCCGTCACGTTCTCGTGAATGCCGGTCATCTCGCGCAGCGCGTCGCCAGCATCGGCCGCCTTCACGACGCGCACGCGCGGCACGGACAGCTCGATGAAGTGCCCGAGCAGCAGCGCGAGCCGTGCAGCGGCTCGACCCATCGCGAGGTTGGCGATTTCCTGCAACGCGTCGCGTTGCTCCGCCGTGAACACCGATTCAGGCATACAACCCATACTCCTTGAGAATGGGCAGCAACGCCTCCGACGTCACGGGCTTGGCAACGAATGCGATCGCGCCGAGCTCCCGCACGCGTGCTTGCGCCTGCGGCTGGATATCGGCGGATACCACGATCACGAACGTGTTCAGATCTTCGTGGCGCAGTGTTTCCAGTACCTGATAGCCGTTCATGTCGGGCATCGTCAGGTCCAGAAACATCACGGAAGCTTTGCCGTCACGATAGAGCGCCAAGGCCTCGCGACCATTCGCCGCATAAGCGACGTCGACGTCCCAGTCTCCCGGCAGCGCCTTTGTCAGAAGTTTGCGAGCGAGCAAGGAATCGTCGGCAATCACTATCGGCAAAGGCATGGCGGCGAAGCGGTATACGGAATGGTCTCTCTCGCGTTAACGACCGCGCGGCGCGCTTCTTGAGGCGCCGGGCAATCAAGCGCGGGGCAACCGCCTTGCGGCCGCGCGCGGAGCGTCGCGCCACGACGCGCGCGACGCTCCGCGCGGCAAACGCCGGCGGGCGCATATATCTGTCATAGGGAAAGCAAGGCGCGATTCTCTGAGTAAACCGGAGGCGGTGCAACTCGCCATTTTCACCATTTCGAACAGAATCGATTCGATCGGCCGTCATTCCGAAAACAGTCGCGATCAATTTTGAGATAAGCACGCAAAATTTTTCTTTGTGTACGTTTGCGCTGCCGGATTCATAGCGTTTTCATTCTTTCATTGCGTTCCTGTCGGAAGCGACAGGTTGCCCATGTGCTGTGCCGTACGGCGGCCGAGCGCAACTCGTTTATGATTGACCACCTCCGCTTCGCCCGCTCGCTTCGATGACGTCCGAACGTCCCGCCGACTCCCGCCCACCTGCCTCCGCGCCCGCCGACGACTGGCAGGACGACGGCAACTATTCGTCCGGCGCTCCCGAGCACGATTTCGCGGTCCGGCGCGTGACGTTGATCGTGCTGCTGGTGGCGGCGATCGTGTTGCCGTGCATCTACGTGTCGGTCATGGCGTACAACGACCTGAGGGCACGCGAGGGCGCGGCGAGCGACGTGACGATGCGCACCGTGCGCGTCGCCGAAGAGCACGCGCTCAAGGTGTTCGACCTGAGCGAGACGCTCGATGCGCGCATCGTCGATCTCGTGCAGGACATGGACGACGCCGCGGTGCGCCGCCAGGAAGCGGACATTCACGACGCGCTCAATACGATCGGCGGCGGCTATCCGCAGGTAGCGGCGGTGTCGATCTTCGGTGCGAGCGGGATGCTGCTCGCGAACAGCCTCTACTATCCGGCGCCCTACGCGTCGATCGCGAACCGCGACGACTTCACCGGCATCCGCGACGGCAAGGTGATCGAGCATATCTCCCGGTTGATGATGGGGCCGCTCAAGCTCGAGAACATCCCCGTATTCAATACCGGCGTCGCGCGACGTCATAGCGACGGGTCGTTCGCCGGAATGGTGTCGATCGCGCTCAAGTCGTCCTACTTCAATGCGTTCTACCGCGACCTGCTCGGCGGTGCGTCCACGCCGATGACGATGGCGCTCGCGCGCTCGGACGGCGCGGTGATCGCGTCGTATCCGCCGCCGCCGTCACGCGCGCCGATCGATCGCACGGCGACGTTCGGCAATGCGCACAACGATCCGCGCGCGGGCGTCGTGCGCGTCGGGCAGGGCACCGACAGCGAAATCGTCGCGTACCGGCAGGTCGGCAGCTATCCCGTGTACGTGAGCTGCTCGTACCGGACTTCGGCCATCTGGCATCAGTGGTACGAACATCTGAGCGTCCTGTTCATCTCGATGTTCGCGCCGTCGGTGGCGCTGTGGTGGGTGATCTGGTTGTCGCTGAAGCGGCTGAAGGCGGAAGAGGCGGCATGGGAACGCTGGCAGGCAGAGGCGTCGATGCGCCGCTCGATCGAATCGGCGTACCGGCAGTCGCGCAAGATGCAGGCGCTCGGCAATCTGGTCGGCAGCGTCGCGCACGACTTCAACAACCTGCTGATGATCATTTCGAGCAACGTGCAGATCGCGCGGCGGCGCGGCGTCCAGCATCTCGACAAGGAATTCGGTGCGATCGAGCGTGCGCTGAAGAACGGCCAGTCGCTCACGCGCCAGTTGCTCGGCGTCGCGCGCAAGCAGCCGCTTCACAACGAGACGATCGACGTCGGCCAATGGCTCGGCACGTGCCGCGAACTGCTGAAGACGTCGCTCGGCTCGAAGTCGTCGCTGGTCGTCGCGGTCGATGCAGGCGTGTGGCCGATCCGCGTCGACGTCGCGGAGCTCGAGCTCGCGGTGATCAATCTCGCAGTCAACGCGCGCGATGCGATGGCGACCGGCGGCCGTTTAACCGTCGGCGCGCGCAACGTGACGCTGCGTCGCGAGGACGGCTTTCCGCTGACCGGCGATTTCGTGCAGATTTCGCTCGACGATACGGGCGCCGGCATGGCGCCCGACGTGCTGGCGCGCGCGTTCGAGCCGCTGTTCACGACCAAGCCTCAAGGGATGGGCACGGGGCTCGGGCTGCCGCAGGTGTTCGCGTTCTGCGAGCGCTCGGGCGGCCTCGCGACGATCGACAGCGCGGTCGGCGCCGGTACGTCGGTGCGGCTCTACCTGCCGCGTGCGCGTGTCGAAGACATCGTCGCACGGCCGCAGCCCGCCGCGCAGAGCACCGGCCCGCTCGCGGGCCTGCACGTACTGCTCGTGGAGGACAACAGCGAAGTCGCGGCCGGCACCGAAGCGCTGCTTACACTGCTCGGGCACCGCGTCACTTATGCGCCCAGCGCCGACGACGCGTTGCGCCTGGTCGAGGGCGCAGCCGCGAACGATGCATTCGATCTGGTGATTTCCGATATCCACATGCCGGGCCGCCTGAACGGCATCGACCTCGCCGAAGCAATCGGCAAGCGGCCGGAGAAGCTGCCGGTGATCCTCGTCACCGGTTACGCGGAGGAGCTCGATCGCACGCGGACCGTCAACGTGCGCGTGTTGTCGAAGCCGTTCGACATCGCGCTGCTCGACGAGATCCTGCTCGGGATCCGCGAGGCGCGCGATGCGCGGCACGCAGGCGCGTGACCCGCGGGCGCGCGGGCCGGCGCCTGCAACGCGACGACGCTCAGACCGACTTCAGCACGCGCACCCAGTCGACGTAGCGGTCGACGAAGCCCTGCAGGAATTTCCGCGTATCTTCGCTGACGATCTGGCCCTGGTCGTCGATGCGCGCCGGGTCGTGCTTGATGAACATTTCCGGCTGACCGAGCGTCTTCACGTCGAGATACGCGAGCACGTTGCGCAGATGCTGCTGCGCAAGCGCGGTGCCGACCGCGCCTGGTGACGTGCCGAGCACAGCGCCTGGCTTGCCCGACCACGAGTTGTGGCCCCACGGGCGCGACCCCCAGTCGAGCGCATTCTTCAGTACACCCGGAATCGAGCGGTTGTACTCCGGCGTGACGAACAGCAGCGCGTCGGCTGCTTCGATCGACTGCTTGAAGCGTTTCGCGACTTCCGGAAAGTCCGCGTCGTAGTCCTGGCTATACAGCGGCAGTTCGCCGATCTCGACGAATTCGAACGAGAAATCGGCTGGGGCGAGCGAGATTACGGCATGCGCGAGCGCGCGGTTCCACGAACCGCGACGCAGGCTGCCGACGACGACCGCAACACGATAGGACATGGTGTTCTCCTTCCGGTGAGTGAGGAATCGGACCGATTGATTCAGGACAGGCGACAAAGGTCTGTTTATAGGCAAGCCAGCCCGCGAGCCGTCCGACGGGGCCGACCGGCCGACTTTCCACAAGGTTTTCCACAGAAATTGTGGATAACTCGACCGTTATGGTCTGAAGTTACATCCCGCTCGCATCGCGAATTCGCGCCGCGCGACGCGGCGTTCCGGCAAGCATAGCGCAGCCAGGCGGGCCGCTTCGTGAATTCGCGACGGAACATGCGTTGCGGCGTGGCCGCGTGCCCAGTAAGCTGCTCGCACATCGTTTCGCGGCCGCCTGCCTGTGGAACGCGATCCAACGCTGTTGCCATACAAGGCTTTCCGCTCGCCATGCCGTCCGCGTACGACGATCCTGCTTACCTCGCCCAACTGCGTCACGATCTGCTGCGCTTCGCGCGGCTGCAGCTGCGCGATGCCGACGCGGCCGAAGACGCCGTGCAGGAAGCGCTGACGGCCGCGTGGACGCATGCGGGCGAGTTCGCCGGACGGTCCGCGCACAAGACGTGGGTCTTCGGGATCCTGCGCAACAAGCTGATCGATACGCTGCGCGCGCGGCAGCGGACGGTGAGTCTGTCCGCGCTCGATGCGGAGCTCGACGGCGAATCGGCGCTGGATCGCGAGCTGTTCAAGGAAAACGGGCACTGGGCCGCACACACGAAGCCGCGGCCGTGGCCGCGTCCCGAAACGCTGTTGCAGCAACAGCAGTTCTGGACGCTATTCCAGGTTTGCCTCGATCACCTGCCCGAACATATCGGCCGCGTGTTCATGATGCGCGAATTCCTGGATGTCGCGATCGACGATATCTGCCACGAACTGACGTTGACGACGAATCATTGCAGCGTGCTGCTGTATCGGGCGCGCACGCGCCTGCGCACCTGCCTCAGCGAAAAAGGATTGACGACCGAAGATGCTGCCGGGG
This sequence comes from Burkholderia latens, assembly GCF_001718795.1. Taxonomy (NCBI): domain Bacteria; kingdom Pseudomonadati; phylum Pseudomonadota; class Betaproteobacteria; order Burkholderiales; family Burkholderiaceae; genus Burkholderia; species Burkholderia latens. The sequence continues at coordinate 2,335,679 of NZ_CP013438.1, forward strand.
AAATGTAGGGACGTGACGCGACTGCTGTCGGCTGCGCTCGACCGGTCATTGACGCTTCAGGAGCACATGCAGGTGCATGTACATCTGCCGGTGTGCAGCGGATGCCGTGCGTATCGCGGGCAGATCGCGATGCTGCGGGCGGCCGCGCATGCGGCGGCGGGGCGCGACGTCGCGGCGGACGACGCTCGGCGCGAGTCGCCGGGCGACGAAGATCGCTGACGTATAGCGGCCAACGCGAGGCGGCAGCGCGGAAGGCCACGGTCGTTGCGGTCGGCTGTTGATCGTCTACCGCTGCGGACTGCGTGCGCAGCTGTCGCGAAAGGCGCGGGGCGATGCAAACTTCCCGCGTCGGCACCGCAGTGCGATTGCGCGAAATCGAGCCGGCGCAGTTCGTCCGTGATGGCGATGCGCAGCCGGCGGCCGACGCGCCGGCGAGCCGGGCGTTGCCATGGTCACCGGCCGATGCGGCCCCGCGGTCTGATCTGGGTGATTCTCGGGTGCACGGTTTGATCGGCCGAGGCAGGACGGCAATGGCGCTGCGTTCGATGGCGGTGGGTCCGCGTTGGAACCGGGTTCGATCTCGTAAATGCCTTCAGTCCACTCGCGCGTGCGCCAGTCCGATACGCTTGCCGTCGATTTGATGCGACAAGAAAAATACGCCGTACAACAATTATTCAAACAGCGCCCGCACTGACTCGGGCGGCCGGCCAATCGCCGCCTTGCCCCGATACACGACGATCGGACGCTGCAGCAGAATCGGATGCGCGGCAATCGCTTCATATGCGTCTGCGTCGGTCAGATTCGCGCGTGCAAGGTCCAGAGTCTTGTACGGTTCTTCGCCGTCACGCAGCATGTCGCGCACCGGCCGCGCGAGCTGACGATGCAGTGCTTCGAGTTCCTCGACAGACGGCGGCGTCTTCAGATACTCGATGACGTTCACCGGCGTACCGGTGCTGTTCAACGTTTCGACCAGTGCGAGCGTCTCGCGGGATTTCGAGCACCGGGGGTTGTGGTAGATCGTGATCATCGGTCAGGCCTCCATGAGAGAGGCACGTATTGTAGCCAGTCTCGTTACGGGCGCTTCGGCGGGGTGCCAATGTATATGTGATGGGCGATTTGAATGCCTGGCCGCACGATATTCGTCCGTTGGGTCGACCGGGGAATGCGCGCAACGCCCCGGTGTTTATGCGCATAAAGGTGGTGGCTCGAACGCATGCGCGGCGCAGCGATCGGCACGGCTACGTGTTGGCGGGGACCGCTTCAGTCAAATGTTTCCCGGCGGCAATGCAATCGGAGCGGTATGTTTGGCGGGGGCAACGGTGGGATCCCTCTCCACCGCAGGTTTATGCGCATAAAGCTGTGGCGGTCGGAGGAGGGACGTCGGCATCCTTCATCGAAGGCCTGCGCATTTCAAGGTCTCCGGTGTTGGCTGAGTCATCCCGGATAGCGCCAGGGTCGCGGTGGTCGCGGTGGTCGCGGTGGTCGCGGTGGTCGCGGTGGTCGCGGTGGTCGCGGTGGTCGCGGTGGTCGCGGTGGTCGCGGTGGTCGCGGTGGTCGCGGTGGTCGCGGTGGTCGCGGTGGTCGCGGTGGTCGCGGTGGTCGCGGTGGTCGCGGTGGTCGCGGTGGTCGCGGTGGTCGCGGTGGTCGCGGTGGTCGCGGTGGTCGCGGTGGTCGCGGTGGTCGCGGTGGTCGCGGTGGTCGCGGTGGTCGCGGTGGTCGCCGAGATGCGTCCACGGAGGAGGCCACATTCGCCGGCGATTTATGCGCATAAACTGACGACGCCATCGGCTGCAGCCGGATCGCGCGGGCCAAGCTCCATTACCACCACCGCGACCACATTCGGAACAGCAACGCAGTTGCCGGATCGCCGCCCACGCGAATCCTCGCGCCCGAGCTTCACACCGCTCCAAACTCGGTCCCACGTCAGCGCTCCGGCAGAGCGTGACTTTATGCGCACAAACCAATAGCCCAAACGGCCAACGCGTAGTTGGCGAACCACAATTTCATTGAAATATAAATATCGTCCTGTAGAATTTCAACGACCAAAAACAGGAGTGAAAATTGGCCGCGGAAATCATTGCAGTCACTCAACAAAAAGGCGGCGTCGGCAAGAGCACGATCGCCATGCACCTGGGTGCGGCATTCCATGAAAAAGGGAAGCGCGTCCTCGTCATTGACGCAGACGGTCAAAACACGCTGGTTCACTGGTCCAGCGCATCCGGTGACAGCGACGCCGGTATCCCTTTCCCGGTAGTCAATCTCGCTGAAGCCGGCGGCCAGATCCACCGCGAGATCAAGAAGTTCATCAACGACTACGACATCATCGTCGTCGATTGCCCGCCGTCGATTACCGAGAAAGTATCCGGCGTCGTGTTGCTGGCCGCATCGATCGCCGTGATTCCGACTTCGTCGTCGCCGGCCGATTACTGGTCGAGCGTCGGGCTGGTCAAGCTGATCCAGCAGGCGCAGGTAATGAACGAAGACCTTCGCGCCGTTTTCCTGCTGAACAAGACCGAAGAGAAGCGCATGCTGACCCGCGAGCTCAAGCGCGCGCTCGAGGAGCTCGGTTTCCCGTTGCTTAAGACGCAAATTCCGACCCGGGAAGCCTACAAGCAGGCGATGGCGCTCGGTCAGACCGTGCTGCAAATGAACGATCGCGGCGCCAAGCTGGCCGCCGCGGAAATTCGCGCATGCGCCGACGAAATCGTCGCCATGCTGCCCTGACTTTATGCGCATAAAGGAGTCACATGAAGCCCTCCCAATTTGCAAAAGGATTCCAAGCGCGCCCGGATATCACGACGAGCGAGAAGCGGACCGCGCTTGATCGGCTGAATGCCATCGACGGCATCGTCAAGTCCGAGACTGCTACGACAGCACCGACGAAATCCGCCAGAAAGGACGTCGCGCCACCTGCCGTTGCCGACGTCCTGCTCGATCCGTCGACGGACGAGTCGCCGCAATATCGCGCGTGGCGCCTCGAGAACCGCTATGCCCCCGGTCAGGTGATCGAGCTGCCGCTGAAGGCGATCAAACATAGTCCGTTCAACCCGCGGCATTTCTATCTGAAGTCGTCGATTGCAGAGCTTGCGGTCAACCTCGCGAAGCAGGGGCAACAGCAGGCGATTCACGTGATTCCCGATTACGAGAATCCGGGTTCCTATTTCGTCAGCGACGGCGGCCGCCGCGTGCGCGCGTTGAAGGAAGCGAACAAGGAAACCGTGAAGGCGATCGTGATCGACGTGCCGATCGGAATCGAGAGCTACAAGCTCGGCTACGACTTGAACGTGCAACGCGATTCGCAGACGGTATTCGACAATGCCGTCGTATGGCGCCGCTTCCTGGACGACAAACATTTCCAGAGTCAGAAGGAACTGTCCGAACATCTCGGCCTCGATGAGTCGACGGTCGCAGTTGCGCTGTCGATCGGCAAGCTGCCGGAAGCCGTCATGCAGGAGATGGTCGCACGCCCCGATCGTTTCGGTTCGAACATGGCGTATCAGGTCGGCCGTTATCACAATGCGCGCGGCACCGAGGCAACGCTACGGCTGATCAACAAGATCGTGTCCGACGACCTCAGCACGCGCCAGGTGTCGGACATCGTAAAGGGTCGCGTGGCAGCGCAGGAAACGCCTAAGCCGGCGGGCCGCCAGCGCTACGCGCAGCGGCTCGAGATCAAGCTTGGCGGCAAGTCGGTCGGCGACCTGAAGTCGTACGGCGAGGACCGGATCGAATTGCGCCTGCGTGGCTTGCCGAAGGACAAACGCGACGCGATCCTCGAGCAACTCGAGCGGATGCTGCTGTCGGAGTGACGGTAAGAGCGGGATGGGCCTGGCGATGTGTCGGGCCCGCTCAGATTGGACGAGACGAGCCGGCGGCTCCGAGGGAGGCCTGAACGGCC